>NZ_CAJPGQ010000001.1:0-433524 GCF_905339595.1 Burkholderia sp. BCC1977 | reverse complement strand
TGCGGCGCAGGCGCTGGCGGTGCACAAGCAGATGGGCTGGGACACGTCGAAGGTGAACGTGAACGGCGGGGCGATCGCGATCGGTCACCCGATCGGCGCGTCGGGCTGCCGGATCCTGGTGACGCTGCTGCACGAGATGGCCAAGCGCGATGCAAAGCGCGGGCTGGCGTCGCTGTGCATCGGCGGCGGGATGGGCGTCGCACTCGCGGTCGAACGCGGTTGAGCAGGGTCTGACGAGATTGCACGCGTGCGGCGCCGGCCAGTGCCGCTCGCGTGTGCAGCAACCTTCGCGCGGAACAAGCAACCAACAACAAGCGTGATGTTCCGATGCGCCGATGCCCGCCTTGCGGGCGCCAGCGCACCGCAGCGGTGGGGCGGCAGCATGTGCCATGCCGTCGCCCCGCACCATTGTTTACTTTTTTGTCGGTAATTTATAGGATGACTAAGCGAATTGCAGTTGTGACGGGTGGAATGGGCGGTCTTGGCGAAGCGATCAGCATCCGGTTGAACGATGCTGGCTACCAGGTCGTCGTCACGTATTCGCCGAACAACACCGGCGCCGATCGCTGGCTGACCGAGATGCATGCGGCCGGTCGCGAATTCCACGCGTATCCGGTCGACGTGGCCGACCACGATTCGTGCCAGCAATGCATCGAGAAGATCGTCCGGGACGTCGGCCCGGTCGACATCCTGGTGAACAACGCGGGCATCACGCGCGACATGACGCTGCGCAAGCTCGACAAGGTCAACTGGGATGCGGTGATCCGTACCAACCTCGATTCCGTGTTCAACATGACGAAGCCGGTCTGTGACGGCATGGTCGAGCGCGGCTGGGGGCGCATCGTCAACATCGCTTCGGTGAACGGCTCGAAGGGCTCGGTCGGCCAGACCAACTACGCGGCCGCGAAGGCCGGCATGCACGGCTTCACGAAATCGCTCGCGCTCGAGATCGCGCGCAAGGGCGTGACGGTGAATACGGTATCGCCGGGCTATCTCGCGACGAAGATGGTGACGGCGATCCCGCAGGACATCCTCGATACGAAGATCCTTCCGCAGATTCCGGCGGGACGGCTCGGTCAACCCGAGGAAGTCGCGGCGCTGGTCGCGTATCTGTGCTCGGAGGAGGCCGGTTTCGTGACGGGCTCGAACATCGCGATCAACGGCGGCCAGCACATGCACTGACGCGCGGCGGCCCGGGCGGCGTTCGCGCGCGCGTCCGGGCCGTGCTCCCGCTGTATCCAGCGCCGGGGCGGCGCGCAGGCGCGCGGTGACGGATCACGGACGCAGGTTCGCCGCGCATGCGGCGGGTCGTGCGCGCCCGCGCTCCGGCTACCGCGTCGCGGCACGCACGCCGCACCGGCCTCGCATTCCGGAGGAGGCATGGGTGACACCTGGATGGGACTCGCGATCGGCGGCTCGGCACTGGCCGTCGCGCTGACGATGGCGATCGCGCTTCACTGGCTCGAGCGGCGCCGCGCGCGGCTGCTGCGAAACTTCGATCATCGCGATTGCTGGCTGGTCGCGTACGGCAAGTGCCTCGCGCGCGGGCCGGCGCGCCGCACGCGCGGCGGCGCGCGATGACGGCGGCGGTGCGGCACCGGCGCGTTCACGCGCCGTGCCGCATCCCGTTCATCCCGCTTGCGGTGCGCGGGACACCCTTACTCAATCGCTCTTCCGCGCGCCTTCGCCGGAATCGTTCTTGTGGAAGACCCGCTTCGTCGTGCGCTTGGTGGCATCCCAGCCCTCGCGCGACGCGTGCGCGATGCCGTGGCCGACCGTCTTCGCGGCGCTCGCGGTCGCGTGGCCGAAGCTGCGCGCGGCTTCGCCGGTCTTGTGTGCGGCTTCCTTCGAATCGCGCTTGATGTCCTGCTTCACTTCCGACATGTCCGCGTGCGCGATCGGGCTGATCAGCGCGAGAACGAACGCGGTGCAAATGAACTGACGTGCTTTCACGACCTGGTTTCCTTGGGGCAAATTCATCGAGGGTCCGCGCGGCCCGCAGGCGGCGGAACGAATGCGCCGGCCGCCGATGCATCGAGCATCACCGCGGCGCGGCCGCTGAGCAACACGCGCTCGGCGCAGCGCAGCGTGAAGCCGTACAACACGGAGCGGTCGTCGCCGCCGATGCGTTCGGCGTCGACGGTCAGCGGCAGCTCGAACGTGTCGAGCCGGTCGACGAACGCGTCGACGTTGCGCACGCTCGCGAGGTAGCCGGCGCGCGGCCGCGCAGGTTCCATCTGCGCCGGTTGCGCACCGAGCAGCGCACCGAGCAGCGCGCCGTGCACGGCCATCGCCTGCGCCGCATATTCGATTCCGCAGACCGACGCGAGCCGGCCGCGCGAGCGCAGCGGGTTGTGGGGATCGCGGTGGCTCGTCGCGCTGCAGCGGATGCGTGCGGCATCCCATGCTTCGACGCGATCGAGCATGCACATCGCGCCGTCGTGCGGAATGTGCGCGGCGATCCATGCGCGATCGAGCGTCGCCGTCGACGGCGGCATCGGCGTCGAGCAGGGCGTCGTCATTGCGTGTGCTCCGCGGTGGCATCGGGCAGTGCGATATCGACCTGCACGCGCGTATCTTCCAGATAGTCGAGCACGACGCGCGTTGCCCGCCGCGCGGCGAGCGCGTCGAGCAGCGGCAGCGCCCGCGCGGCCGGATTGCCGGTACGCAGCGCGTCGAGTTCGCGGTTCGCGAGCGTCGTCGCCGGCGCGTCGGTGAGCTGCACGTCGATGCGCGCGAGCGTGCGTTCGCTCGCGTCGGGCGCGAGCACGAGCGCGACGCCGAATGCATCGACGATCGGCCGCACCGCGTGCAGCGGCTCCGGATAGTCGGTGTCGTACGCGATCAGCAGGCTCGGCACGCGATCGACCACGACCTGGCACAGGCTTTCGAGCAGGCCCGCGGCAAAGCTGCCGTCGTGCGCGCACAGCACGTTCGACGTCGCCATCGCGCGGGTCGCGATGCTCCAGTAGCCGGCCGGCGCGTTGTGCACCGAGTTGTGAAAGCGCGTGGGCGACAGGTGGCGATCGTCGCCGGCGAGGGTCTCGCAGATCGCGTGGCAGTTCTGGCCGTCGCCGCCGGACGCGCTGAACACGGTCGCGAGCGTGGCGGCATCGCGCCCGCTCGCGGCTGCCGCTTCGAGGCCGACCGCGAGCGCGACGCGTACGACGGGGCCGGTACGGCGGCGCTCCGCCGGCGGCAGGCTGGCGGGCGCCGGCAGCACGGTGCGCGCGCGCGCATAGGCCGCGCGGCCCGCGAGCACGTCGGCCGCGTGCGGCCAGTCGTTCAGTCCCGGCCCGACGAGACCGATGCTTTCGATGAAGGCGGTGAGGGTCATGTCGGCTCCCGGCGGCTCGCATGCTCGGCGCGGCCGAGGATCAGGCTGCAGTTCGTGCCGCCGAAGCCGAACGAATTCGACAGGACCGCACGCACGCGCGCCTCGCGGCTCGCGAGCACGTAGTCGGCGGCCAGCGCCGGGTCGGGTTGCGTCGTGTTGACGCCGGCCGGCACGAACTGCTCGCGCAGCGCGAGCGCGGCGACGACTGCCTCGAGCGCGCCGGCCGCACCGAGCGTGTGACCGGTCGCGCCCTTCGTCGAGCTGCACGGCGTGCGCGCGAGCAGCGCACCTACCGCGCGGCTCTCGGCGGCATCGTTGCTGGGCGTCGCGGTGCCGTGCAGGTTCACGTAGTCGATGTCGCTTGCATCGAGGCCGGCCGACGCAAGCGCCTGTTCGATCGCGACGCGCGCGCCGAGCCCTTCCGGATGCGGCGACGACATGTGATGCGCATCGCTCGATTCGCCGATGCCGAGCAGCAGGATCGCGTCGTCGTCGAGCGTGGCGGGCGCATCCGGCACGCGTTCGAGCAGTGCGAACGCGGCGGCTTCGCCGATCGAGATGCCGTCGCGCGCGACGTCGAACGGCCGGCACGGCCGGCGCGACAGCAGTTCGAGCGAATTGAAGCCGTACAGCGTCGTCAGGCACAGCGAATCGACGCCGCCGACGACGGCCGCATCGATCAGCCCCGCTTCGATCATCCGGCGCGCGGAGCCGAATACCTTCGCGCCGGACGAACACGCGGACGAGATCGCCATCGCCGGCCCGCGCAGCGCGAAATACGCGCGCACGAACGCGGCCGGCGAATACGGGTTGTGCGTGTGCGCGTAGCGGAACCCGGCGGGCAGCGCGCCGCTTGCCGGATCGCGCTGCTCGTACGCGCGTTCGGTCTCGAGGATGCCGGACGTGCTCGTGCCGACGAACACGCCGACGCGCGCGGCGCCATGGCGCGACACGGCCGCCGCGACGTGCGCGTCGAAGCCGTCCTGCACGAGGCCGAGCTGCGCGAGGCGGTTGTTGCGGCAGTCGAAGTCGGCAAGATCCGCACGCACGGGCTGCGCATCGACGCCGTCCACGGCGCCGATCCAGGTGTCGAGATCGGCGCGTTCGAAGTCGCACGGCGTGAGCCCGCCGCGCGCGTGGCGCAGCGCGGCGAGGGTCGCATCGAGGCCGCGGCCGATACAGCTGGTGGCGGTGAAGTGCGAGAGCAGGAGAGGTTTCACGAGGGTCGTATCCGGTGGCCGGAACGGGCGCCGCAGCGGGGCTGGCGGGCGCGCCGGGCATGGTCAGATTTTATCAAACGGGGGGGCCGCCATGCCCGGCTGGCCGGACGGTTCGGGCGCGAGCGCGGCGCGCAGCGTGGTCCAGTGCAACCGCGCATCGGCGGCCGCGCGCAGCAATGCCGGCAGCACGTCCAGCACGATCGGTTCGCCGCGCGTATCGCGCGCCGCGTGGCCGTCGTGGACGAGCAGGATGTCGCGCGGCGCCAGGCCGTTCAGCAAGCGGCGCGTGACGGTGCCCGCATCGTGCGCGCGCGTGTCGAAGCCGCGGCGCGTCCAGCTGGCGAGCTGCAGGCCGAGCTCGCACAGCACCGGCTCGAGAAACGGATTGCGCAGGCCGGCCGGCGCGCGGAAGAAGCGCGGGCGCGTGCCGGCGATCTCGGTCAGCGTCTGCTGCGCGGCCGCGATCTCGCGCCGCAGCGCGGCGGGGCCCGACAGCGAGAACGTATGCCGGTGTCGCTGGCTGTGGTTCTCGACCGCGTGGCCGCGCGCGACGATCGCTTCGACCCACCGCGGATGGCGGCGCGCGAGATCGCCGATGCAGAAGAACGTCGCGCGCGCGTCGTAGCGATCGAGCAGGTCGAGCACACGCGGCGTGACGTCGGGGTCCGGGCCGTCGTCGATCGTCAGCGCGATCCGGCGGCCGGCGCCTGCCGGCAGGCGCGTCCAGTTCGGCCCGAGCAGCGCGCTGCGCGGCCACAGGCCGGCCGCGGTCAGCGCGAGATGCGACGCGACCACGCCGCCGGCGGCCCACGGCCAGGCGGCCGGCTGCGCGACCACGGCCGCGAGCGCACCCGCGTGCAGCGCGGCCGTGCCCGCGATCAGCGGGGTCGGTTTCCAGCGGCGCGCATCGCCGGGCTGGCGAGGCGGAACGGACGACGGCGCGTTCATGCGCGACCTCCTGTCGAATCACGATGAGGGCAGCCTGCCGCCCCGGCGCGCGGTGCCAGGATCGCGGCGAACGCGAGCGCGAGCATCGCGCCGGGGCCGACGGTCAGCCCGAAGGTTTCGAGCAGCGGCACGCGCGACAGCGCGAGCAGGCCGAAGCCGGCGACCGTCGCGAGGTTCGCGATCAGGAGCGACACGAGCGTGTGCGGCGTGACCGGTTGCGCGTCGTCGCGCTTGCAGAAGAACAGCGCATAGTTCGAGCCGACCGCGACGATCAGCAGCATTCCGACGAGGTGCAGGATCGTCAACTGCACGCCGGCGAGCGCGAAGCCGGCCGTCACCACCAGCACGGCCGCGACCAGCGGCGCGAGCGCGCGCACGACACGGCGCGGCGAGCGCAGCGCGATCAGCAGCAGCACGGCGATCGCCGCGAAACCCGCGAGCGACAGCCGGATGTCCTCGTGCACGTAGTTCATGTACAGGCGGTCAGCCTCGGCCTTCAGGTCGACGAACAGCGCATCGGGCACGCCGGCACGCGCGACGGCCGCGCGGATCGGCGCGGCATCGAGCGCCGGCGCGGCCGCCGAAGCGGTGCGTGCGATGTCCGGCGCGCGCAACGACAGCATCGCGCTCCAGCGGCCCGCATGCTCGGTCAGCAGCGCGTCGACGGCGAGCGCCATCGACGTGCCGCGCAGGTCCGCGCGCGTGAGCAGCGGCGCGCGGCGTGCGGCTTCGACATCGGCGATGAACGGTGCGAACAGCTCGGGTCTGACCGTGATCGGCTGGTTCGCGACAGCCGTGCGCATGCGCGCGGCAAGCACGTCCGCGTCCGGCAGGCTCGCCTGGCGCGCGCGCTGCGCGGCGTCGCTCGGCAGGTAGCGCGCGGGACTTTCGAAGCCCGCGAGCGCGCCGCGGTCGACGAGCGGCTGCAATTGCGCGGCGACCTGTTCCGCGCGTTCGAGCGCGGCCTGTTCGGTCGGCGCGGAAATCACGACGAGGTAGCGCACGTCCGGCGCGCCGACGTCGGCGCGCAGGCGTGCGTCGAGTGCCTGCGCACGGGCGGGAACGGGGCTCAGCGCCGCGAGCTCGCGGCTCCACAGGCCGTCGCGATGCAGCACGAGGGTCGCGCACGCGGCGAGCACGAGCACGGCGAGCGGCCAGCGCAGCCGCGGCGCCACGGCGGCCGCCCGCGCGAGCGCCGCGCCGACGCGCGACACGTCGCGAATCGCGACGTGCTGGCCGCGCAGGTGCGGCAGCACGAAGCGCGTGACGAGCGCGGCGGCCGTCAGCCCGACGATCGAATACAGGCCGAGCTGAACCAGGCCCGGAAAGCCCGAGAACAGCATCGACGCGAAGCCGCACACGGACGTCAGCACGCCGAGCCGGATCGTCGGCCAGTACGCGGCGACCCATGCACGCGTCGCGTCGACGGGGCGCGTGGTGCCGCGCGCGCCGGCCTGCGCCGACTGCACGAACAGGTAGATCGAATAGTCGACTGCTTCGCCGATCAGCGTCGTGCCGAAGCCGAGCGTCAGCCCATGGACCGTGCCGAACGCGAGGCTGACCGCCGCGATGCCGGCCGCGATGCCCGTGAGCACCGGCAGCAGCCCCAGCGCGAGTGTGCGCGGCGAGCGGTACAGGGTCAGCAGCAGCGCGACGATCAGGGCGACGCTCGCCGTCGACAGCCGCTCGACGTCGTGCCGGATGGTGTCGCGCGTGTCGACCGAGAACACGCCGGGGCCGGTCATCGCGAGCGTGTACGCGGCCGGGTTCGGCAGCGTCTGCGTCGCGGCGGAGAACGCGCGGCGCACCGCGTCGATCGCACGTGCCTGCGCGTCGGTGTCGGCGCCCGCGGCGGCCGTCTGCACGACGAGCACGGCGCGCGTGCCGTCGTGCGATGCCCACACGCCGTCGCGCAGCGCGGGCTGCGAGCCGCTGTCGAGCTGGTCGACGAGCGCGGTCACTTCGCCGGTCGGGTCGCGCGGCAGCATCGCTTTCGCGACGAGGCCCGCCGACGAGCTCAGCAGGTCGAGGCTGTCGCCGAGCGCCTGATGCAGGCCGTCCGTGCTGAAGCGCCGCGGCGTGACGGCCGGGCTCAGCAGGTAGCGATGGTCGAACACGAACTGCTGGTCGCGCGCGTCGTTCACGGCTTCGCCGTTGTTGATCGCCGAGAACTGCCGGTCGGCGCGCAGCGTGCCGGCGACGCGCCGCGACAGCGCGGCGCGCGTGGCCGCATCGCCGCCGTCGATCGCGACGAGGATCAGCCGTGACACGATGCCGTCGCGCAGTTGATCGACCAGCACGCGCTGGCCGGCGCTCGGCGCGCTCGGCAGGAACGCCGACAGGTCGGCCGTGAAGTTCGCGCGGGCGATCGCGATTCCGCATGCGACGAGCGCGAGCAGCCACGCGAGCACGGCGCGTTGCGTCCACACGGGCGGGCGGACCGTGACGGGGGCGGGCGGCCGGGTGCGTTCGTCCATCAGTTCGCCGGGACGGGTTGCAGGCGCATCGTCGAATGGTCGCCGTCGGCCTGCCGGATCGCGACGCTGCGCAACACGTCGCGCGAGCCTTCGAGCGTGATCGTGCTGACGACCTTCAGCATCCGCGAGTCGAGCGGCGTGAGCGTCAGCGTCCAGTCGTCGCCGCGACCGGCGAGCGCGACCTTGTAGACCTGCTCGAGCGCGTAGCGGTTGCCGGCGAGCGTCGCGCGGATGCTGTCGATGAACGCGCCGAGTTCCGGATAGCGTGCGAGCGCGAGCGTGTACTTGCGGTTGTTGCGCTCGACGGTGAGCATGTCGCCGTCGACGACGAGATGTTCGGGCTTCGGGCTCAGCGTGTGCTTCTCGAGATGGTCGGGGGCGACGAACACGAGCTCGCCCGACGATTCGACCGGTTGCGCGGCGATCGACAGCGTCTTCGTCTCGGTGAACGTCGCGCGCCCGGACTTGTGCTGCGCGAGCGTCGACATCAGCCGGTCGAGGGTCCACGCGGAAGCGGTGTCGGCCGCGTGCGCGGGCAAGGCGAGCGCGCACGCGGCCGTGACGGCGAACGTGCGCGCGGCGCGGCGCAGCGCGAGCGGAGACGGCAGCAGGAACATCGGCAAGAAGCGGCGAACGGCGGTCATGCGTCGGAATCCCTCGTGGCGGACAGGTCGGTGCACGCGCGCGCAGCGTCGCGGCGCGCGGCGGCGTCGCCGGTCTGCCAGAAATCGAAATAGTTGAACCAGTTGTACGGGGCCGCGCGGCAATACCTGTCGAGCAACTCGACGTAGCGCGCGAGCGCCGCATCGACAGCCGCCGCGCGCGCGTCGCGGTGGACGTCGGAGAAATCGGCGAGCGTCTCGAAGTGCACGTCGTAGCGGTTGCCGTCGCGATAGAGGCCCGTCATGAACAGCACCGGGCGCCGCAGCATCGCGGCCATGTACAGCGGCCCGAGCGGGAACGCGGCCGGCGCGCCGAGCAGCGGCAGCCGCCGCAGCGACGCGGCCGCGTCGTCGAGCAGCGTGCGGTCGGCGAGCATCCCGACCATGCAGTTCGCGTCGAGGCGCTCGCGCACCTTCAGCATCGAGTCGACCTGCCCGAGCGGAATCACTTCCGGCGTCGCGGCCGGGTTCACCGCGGCGAGCGTCGCGTTGATCTTGCGTGCATTCTCTTCGAACATCGTGACGACGACGCGCAGGTCCGGACGCGTGCGGCCGATCGCGCGCACGACTTCGAAGCTGCCGAGATGCGCGCCCATCAGGAATGCACCGCGCCCGCCGGCGAGCGCGGCGTCGACCCGCGTTTCGCCGTGCAGCCGGATGTCGAACAGGTCGAAGCGGCCGTTCATCAGGTAGATGCGGTCGTGGATCGTCGCCGCGAACGTAAACACGTGCCGGTACACGTCGCGCCAGCGCGCGGGACGGCCGAGCACGCGGCGCAGGTAGTCGCGCGACGCCGCGCACGCGACCGGCGAGAACAGCACGAAATAGGTTGCGACGGCATGCAGCACGATGCGCGACGGCCGCCGGCCGAAACGCAGCGAGATCCAGGTCATCGCGCGCAGCAACCCCGCGTTGCTGCGTTCCTGGCGCTCGGCCCACGCGTTGCGTTTCATGGCTGAGCGCCTTCTTGTGCGGCCGGCGGCGCGGACAGCACGCCGGTCGCGACGTCGCGCGCGCCCGCGCGCAGCGTGAAGCGGATCGTGCCGCCGGCCGCCGCGTCGAACGCGAGATCGAGCGGTTCGCCCGGCGCGACCGGACTCAGGAATTTGGCGGAAGCCAGCCGCCACGTATCGAGCGGGCGATTCAGCGACGCGCCGAGCGCGGCGAGCGCGTGATCGAGCAGCACGACACCCGGCACGATCGGATGACCGGGGAAATGGCCGGGCAGCGCCGGATGATCGGCGGGAATCGTGAACGCGAGCGGCGCGTGTGTCGCGGCACGCTCGCGCACATCGGCCGCGGCGGCGCGCGTGTGCCGTGCGACGAGCGCGGCGAGCACGTCGCGCGGCAGCTTGCCCGTTTCGTTGCGCGGCAATACGTCGACGAACACGAGCGGACGCGGCATGAAGGCGGGATCGATCCGTTCCCGCAGCGCGCGCTGCAGATCGGCCGCGGCGAGTGTCGGCGCGACCACGAGCGCGACGAGGCGCGTGACCGGTTCGAGGGTCGCATCGGCGTCGGCCGGGGCGGCTTCGTCCGGCATGAAGAACACGCCGTCGACGACGCCGGCAATCGCGTTCAGCTGATGGTTCAGATAGGCGAGCGACGTGCGCTTGCCGGCGATGTTGACGAGGTCCGCCTTGCGGCCGTGCAGCAGGAATCGGCCGTCGCAGAGCAACTCGAGCGCGTCGCCCATCGGCACGGGGGTTTCGACGTGCCCGCCCGACACCCACACGGTCGGGCCGCCGTCGTCGTCCGCGGCGTCAGGCGCCAGGCGCGCGTCGAGCCGGATGTCCGGGAACAGTTGCCAGGCGGCGCCCTGCGACGTGCGGCGCGTCGCGATCTGGCCGGTCTCGGTGCTGCCGTAGATCTCGACGAGCGGCGCAGCGAGCGCGGCTTCGGCTTCGCATGCGAGTTTTTCCGACAGCGGCGCGGTGGCCGACAGCACGAGCGCGGCCGGCGGCAGCGCATGGCCGGCCGACAGCAGTGCGCGCAGGTGGATCGGCGACGTGACGAGCACGCGCGGCTGCGGGATCGCGGCGAGTTCATCGCGAATGTCGACCGGGTAGAACGGCTGGCGGTTGCTGAACGCGAGGCCGCCGATCAGCGCGAGCAGCACTGTCGACTCGAAACCGTACATGTGCTGCGCGGGCACGGTGCCGATCAGCGTGGCCGCGCGGCCGTCGAGCAGGCCGAGGCGATCGGCCGCCGCACGCACGCAGCCGACCAGGAAGCCCCACGTCTTGCGGTGCGGCACCGGCGCGCCGGTCGAGCCGGACGTGAACACGTACGCCATGATCCGCGACGCGTCGATCCGGGGCACGACGAATGGGGCGTCGTCGGCGAGCGCGCCGGGTGCGGCGTCCGGATACGCGAAGCGCGGCAGGTCGATCGCGCAGTCGGGCGCGTCGTGCAGGCAGAACGCGTCCGGTGCGAACGACGCGAGCTGGCGCACCATCTCCGGCGTGTGCGTCGACGGCAGCAGGCTGATCCTGCCGGCGACGAGCGCCGCGCACAGGCTGACCGCGAAGCGGTAGCGGTCGCGGCACACGTTGAACACGTGGCCGCCGGCGGGCAGCGCGGCGGCCACGCGCGCGACGTCGGCGACGAACGTGCGCACGCTGACGGGCGTGCCGTCGCGCCAGGCGATCGTCTGGTCCGGCGAGGAGTGGAATACCAGCGGGTGAGTCGGCATAAATCGGTTGAAGCGGGAGGTGGTCACCGGCGCGGCCGCGATGCGGCGCCGCGCCGGCCATGAATTCATCGTGACGGCTGCGTCGACGCGCGGTACGCGCGCACCGCGTCGACCATCCGCGGCCGCGCGTCGTGCGGCAGCGCGAAGCGCCGGCACGCATGCTCGGCGGCGAACATCACGGCGACGAGCGGCAGCGACAGGTAGTTCGCGAACGTCGACCACGCGACGATCGGCGCGGTCGCGAACAGCAGCGTCGACACGACGGCGATCGCGACGAAGAACAGCGTCCATGCGAGCGTGATGCGCCGCGTGTAGCGCGCGACGGCCGGCGTGATCGTGCCGTGGATCATCGTCGCGAAGCGCGTGCACAGCGGCACCTGGCCGGCCGCGAGCGTGCGGCCGAACAGCAGCGCCATCGCGAGGTTGAAGCTCGCGTGCTCCAGATACAGGCCCCATTCGAAATGGCGCGCGAGCGGGATGCGCGCGGCCCACAGCGCGACGGCGGCCAGCAGCCACGCCGGCACGAGCCATGCGCGCTTCGGCGAGCGCAGTGCCGCGCCGAGCGCGAGCAGCAGCGGCGGCACGAGCGCCATCGCGAGGCCGAAGCCGTGCGCGCCGGGCGTCGCGGCCGCGTAATGCGCGCCGATCTGGTACGCCGCCACCGCGGCGACCGCGCCGGCGCCGCGTGCGATGTCGAGCGGCGTGCTCATCGCGGCGCTCCGGGCGCGCGGCGCGGGTGCGCGTTGCCGCCGGCCGCCGCGGCACGGCGGCGGACGGGCGGGCAAACCGGGGCGAGGCGAACGGACGGGCGCGGCATGGTTGCTGGAAACATCGGGCGGATCGGAGGCCGGACGCGTTGGTCGGGCCGTCAAACATCATATGAATGGCGGCCGGGATGTTTGTCCGGGCCGGCTGTCGTGCATGCACATTTTAGGGCCCCGGCGCGGCGGTTCGAGGCGGGCGCGGCCGGGTTTTGTAACCGAATGTATGGCAGCGCACTGAAGCTTTTGCGGCGGCGATTCATTTCCGCCCGAAGCGGCTCAAGCGTCTGCTGCGATCGGGGCCCGAAACCGGCCGCGGCGGAGGCCCTTCAGTCTGTAACCATTCGCGGTATACGTGCCGATACCCATCGTCTAGAATCCGCGTAACTTTTACAAACGACCCCCAATAACGCAGGCGGGGAAGCCGGCAGACGCCGGAGGGACGGAGATTCGCGCGCGCTTCGCTCGCGCCGTGCGTGCACGACGGTTGCCGTTTCCGGGCGCCTCCCGCTGCCATGGGCCGCCTGCCCGCAAGCATGATGAACGCACTGGAACAAGAGCTCGCCACGCTGATCATCGGCGAACTGAATCTCGAAGACGTCCCGCTCGACACGGTGACGGCCGGGACCCCGCTGTACGGCGAGGGCTTCGGGCTCGACTCCATCGACATCCTGGAAATCGCGCTGCTGATCTCGAAGAAGTACGGCTTCGAGCTGCGCTCGGACAATCCGGACAACCAGAAGATCTTCGCGACGCTCGGCGCGCTTGCAACGTACGTCGCCGCGCATTGCACGAAGTGACGGCGGCGCGCAGAGGATGACGGTACGCAACGGCGGTTGCTGGACGAACCGCCGCCGCGTCGATCGAGGGGAAACGCGATGAACGGAGCAATGCGATGCGGGCGCTCGTAACGGGCGGCAGCGGCGCACTCGGGCAGGCGATCTGCACGACGCTCGCGCAGGCCGGCCATGAAGTCTGGGTGCACGCGAACCGGAATCTCGCGCAGGCGCAAGCCGTCGCGCAGCAGATCGTCGCGGCCGGCGGCACCGCGCATGCGATTGCGTTCGACGTGACCGACGCCGATGCGACGCTCGCCGCGCTCGCGCCGTTCGTCGACGACGCACCAGTGCAGATCCTCGTCAACAACGCGGGCATTCACGACGACGCGCCGATGGCCGGCATGTCGCGCCGGCAATGGCACAGCGTGATCGACGTGACGCTCAACGGTTTTTTCAACGTGACGCAGCCGCTGTTGCTGCCGATGATCCGCACGCGGCGCGGCCGGATCGTCAACATCGCGTCGGTCGCCGGCGTGACCGGCAACCGCGGGCAGGTTAACTACGCGGCCGCGAAGGCGGGGCTGATCGGCGCGACGAAGTCGCTGTCGCTGGAGCTCGCGTCGCGCGGCATTACCGTGAACGCGGTCGCGCCCGGCATCATCGAATCGCCGATGGCCGACCACGCGTTTACCGCCGAACGGATCAAGCAGCTCGTGCCGGCGCAACGCGCGGGCCGGCCCGACGAAGTCGCGGCGATGGTCGCGTATCTGGTATCCGATGCGGCCGCCTATGTGACGGGGCAAGTGCTGTCCGTCAACGGCGGGCTCGCATGACGACGCGCGCGGCGTCGGCTTGACGCGAAGCAACGGCGCGCAACGCGGCGCGCGGCGACGATGCCGCGAGCCTGCGCAGCATAGTGAGGAAATCGAAGTGTCAGTGCATCCAGTCGACGCCGAACGGCGAGCGTGTTCCCCGTCGTCCGCCACGAACGCGGTCGCACGCGGACACATGGCCGCCGCACCCGCCGCATCGCGAGCGGGCCGCTCGCCCGCGGCGAACGGCGGCAACCGTGCGTTGCGACTCGTCCAGATCGATCATGCGCGGCTGGCTGCGCTGCTGCACGCTGCGCAGCAGCGGGGCGACGCATTCGACCACGTGTTTCCCGGCGCGCTGGGCGCGGTCTGCATCGGCGCGGCCGGGGCGCCGGCCGATGCGATGGCGAGTATGCTCGCCGCCGCCGCGCCCGACCTGCCGCTCGCGCCGGTGCAGATGGCGCTGCTCGATGCCGGCGGCCATGCACGCGCCGGTGCGGTCTGCGAAATCTGGCAATGCGACGCGTCCGACCTGCGCAGCGAGCGACGCGGCGCGCTGCAGTATCGCTACAGCGAAACGGCGGGGCTCGTGTTCGGCAGCATCGTCGTGCACGAAGCGCACGAAGCGGCCGCTGCGGATCGCGACGGCGGCACGCCGCTCGAGCGCGCGACACACGATGCGTACCGCGCGCTGTTCGACGTGCTCGATACGCTCGGCATCCCGCATCCGCTGCGGATCTGGAACACCGTGCCGGCGATCAACGCGCAGCAGTTCGGGATCGAGCGCTATCGTCAGTTCAATATCGGCAGGCAGCGCGCGTTCGACGCGTGCCGCCGCGCGCTGACGGGCGGCGTGCCGGCCGCCTGCGCGCTCGGTTCGGTCGTGCCGGTCGCGGGCGACACGCCGCCGGCCGCGCCGCTCGCGATTCATTTCATCGCGAGCCGCACGCCGGCCGATCCGGTCGAGAACCCGCGCCAGGTCAGCGCGTATCACTACCCGTCGGAATACGGCCCGCGTGCGCCGACGTTCGCGCGCGCGGCCGCATGGCGCGGCGGCGATGCCGCGCCGCTGCTGTTCGTGTCGGGCACCGCCAGCATCGTCGGGCATCGCACCGTGCATCGCGGCGACGTCGTCGCGCAAACGCGCGAGACGATCGCGAACCTGGCCGCCGTGCTCGAGCAGGCCGCGCGGCAGGGGCACGGCCCGTTCGCGCTCGCCGACCTGAGCTACCGCGTCTACGTGCGCGACGCCGGCGATGCCGCGGCGCTCGCCGCGATCGAGCGCGTGCTGCGCGATGCGACCGGCCCCGACGTGCGGCCGCTGTTCGTCCACGCGGACGTGTGCCGCGACGATCTGCTGGTCGAGATCGAGGCGAGCGCCGGTCATCCGCTGGAGCACCTGTCGTGAAGCGCGCGGGCCTGTCGCTGCGCGAACCGTCGCCGCGCGCGGGCGGCGTCGACGAAGCCTGTCGGCAGTCGCCTGCAGGTCATAAACTTTTGTCAGGATCCTCGTCTTCGCAATCGGCCGTTCCCATGTCCAAGCTGAACGCCTCGTCCACCCATCTCGTGCTGATTCCGAGCTACAACCCGGGCGTCAAGGTCGACACGACCGTGCGCAACGCCCGCGCGCAGTGGAATCCGGTGTGGGTCGTCGTCGACGGCAGCACCGACGGCAGCGCCGAGCGGCTGCAGGCGATGGCCGAGCGCGACCCCGGGCTGCGCGTGATCGTGCTGCCGGAGAACCGCGGCAAGGGCGCCGCGGTGCTGGCCGGGCTCGACGCGGCGGCCGCGAGCGGCTTCACGCACGTGCTGACGATGGATTCCGACGGCCAGCATCCGGCCGACCTGATTCCCGAATTCATGGCCGCGTCCCAGGCGGCGCCGGACGCGATGGTGCTGGGCCTGCCGAAGTTCGACGCGAGCGCGCCGCAACTGCGCGTGCAGGGCCGCCGGCTGTCGAACGGATGGGCCGACCTCGAGACGCTGTGGGCAGGGATCGGCGATTCGCTGTACGGCTTTCGCGTGTACCCGGTCGTGCCCCTCGCGGCGATCATGCATCGCCAGCCGTGGATGCGCGGCTTCGACTTCGATCCGGAAGCCGCCGTGCGGCTGTGCTGGGCCGGCGTGCGGCCGATCCGCATCGAAGCGCCGGTGCGCTACTTCGGCGCGCACGAGGGCGGCGTGTCCCATTTCCACTATGGCCGCGACAACGCGCTGCTCGTGTGGATGCATCTGCGGCTGTTCGCCGGTTTCGTGGTGCGGCTGCCGATGCTGGTCGCGCGGCGGCTCATGCGCCGGTCGCGTTCCGCGTTCAGCCGGTCGTCCGGCCGCGGCGATTGATGGCCCGTTTGCCTTCAATCGGCTGAGCAATCGCGTCGTTCATTCCGTATCGGTCAGTAATCAAGCTGTCATTCGATGTAAACATCTGGTAATTTTCTGCCGGATTATGCAAAATCGCCGCTTCCAAATACAACTACCGAGGGATCCGGGATGCATATCAAGAAAGCGGCGGCAGCGTGTGGCATGGCGTTCCTGTTGAGCGCATGCGGTGGCGTGCAGAGTCTCGACGCGAACAGCCTGACGTCGGCGGGGACCAACCTGTTCAAGGCGGCGACGCTGTCGGACAGCGACATCGCGGCGCTGTCGAACGACTCGTGCAAGGCGAGCGACGCCGAATCGAAGATCGCCGCGCCGAACAGCGCGTACTCGAAGCGCCTGACGAAGGTGATGAAGGGCTTCGGCGACATGACGCTGAACGGCCAGAAGATCAACTACAAGGTCTACGTGACCAAGGACGTCAACGCGTGGGCGATGGGCAACGGCTGCGTGCGCGTGTACAGCGGCCTGATGGACATGATGAACGACGACGAACTCCGCGGCGTGATCGGTCATGAAATGGGCCACGTCGCGCTGGGTCACTCGAAGAAGGCGATGCAGACCGCCTACGCGGTCAGCGCGGCACGCAGCGCGGCCGGCGCGGCATCGCCGGGCGTCGCGGCCCTGACGAGCTCGCAGCTCGGCGACATCACCGAGAAGTTCATCAACGCGCAGTTCTCGCAGACCCAGGAAAGCGCGGCCGACGACTACTCGTTCGATCTGATGAAACAGAAGAACATGAGCCAGAAGGGCCTCGTCACCGCGTTCCAGAAGCTCGCGCAGCTCGATGGCGGCAAGAGCTCGATGATGAGCTCGCACCCGTCGTCGGCGAGCCGTGCGCAGCACATCCAGGATCGCATCACGAAGGGCAGCTGATCGCTGCCTGATGCGCCGGCCCCGTCCGGCGCCCGGGATGAACACAACCCCACGCTCTTTCGGGCGTGGGGTTGTGTTTTTCGGGGCCCGGAAAGCGGCTGCGCCGCTGGCTTACGGCACCATCCCCGGCAGCACGTAGGCCTGTACGAGCGTGATCAGGCCGACGATCACCGCGAACAGCAGGCTGTGGCGCACCGTGAAGCGGAACAGCTCCGACTCCTTGCCGACGAGGCCGGTCGCCGCGCACGCGACCGCGATGGACTGCGGCGAGATCATCTTCGCGGTCACGCCGCCCGTCGTGTTCGCGGCGACGGCGAGCGTCTCGGGTACGCCGAGCTGGTGCGCGGTCGCTTGCTGCAGCGAACAGAACAGCGCGTTCGACGACGTATCCGAGCCGGTCAGGAACACGCCGAGCCAGCCGAGGAACGGCGAGAAGAAAGGAAACGCGGCGCCGGTCGCGGCCAGCATCAGCGCGAGCGTCGACGACATCCCCGAGTAGTTCGCGACGAACGCGAACGCGAGCACGAGGCCGATCGACAGGATCGGACGCGTGAGGTCCTTCAGCGTCTCGCCGAACGTGACGAGCGCGTCGCGCGGCTTCATCCGCAACAGCGCCATCGAGATCAGCGCGGTCACGAGGATCGCGCTGCCCACCGCCGACACGAGGTCGATCTTCAGCACCGCGTCGAGCGCCTTCGGCGTCGCGGCGATCGGCGCGGTTTTCATAACGAGCTGGTCGAGGCCGGCCACGTGGAACTTCAGGACGGTCGACGCAAGCGCGCCGTGCGCGGCGAACAGCGCCTTGAACGGCGCGATGCTCCACACGGTGACGACGGCCGTCAGGATCAGGAACGGCGACCACGCGCGCACGGTCTGCGCGAGCGTGTAAGGCGACGCCTGGCGATGCGTGCCCGAACCGTTGCCGCCCGCGCCGAACCCCGCGAGCGCCGCGCCGCCGCCGGACGCGACGAGGCCGCCTGCCGCCTGCTTCGCGCTGCTCGGCTGCCAGACCTTCAGGAACGCGGCGAGCGACACGAGGCTGACGAGCGACGACGTGATGTCCGGCAGCTCGGGCCCGATATGGTTCGACGTGAAGTACTGCGTGATCGCGAAGCTGCCGCCGGCGACGAGCGCGGCCGGCCAGGTTTGCCGCACGCCGCGCAGCCCGTCCATCATGAACACGAGCCAGAACGGCACCGCGAGCGACAGCAGCGGCAACTGGCGGCCGGCCATCGCGCCGATGTGGAACGCGTCGATGCCGGTCACCTGTCCGGCGACGATGATCGGGATGCCCATCGCGCCGAACGCGACCGGTGCGGTGTTTGCAATCAGACACAGTCCCGCCGCGTGCAGCGGCTTGAAGCCGAGGCCGACGAGCAGTGCGGCCGTGATCGCGACGGGCGCGCCGAAGCCGGCGGCGCCTTCGAGGAACGCGCCGAACGAGAAGCCGATCAGCAGCATCTGCAGCCGCTGGTCGTCGGTGATCGACAGCACTGAAGCGCGGATGATGTCGAACTGGCCGGTCTTCACGACGATCTTGTAGAGGAACACGGCCGCGACGATGATCCACGCGATCGGCCACAGGCCGTATGCGAAGCCGAAGCCGGCCGCCGCGAGCGCCTGCGGCACGGGCATGCCGTACGCGAGGATCGCGACGCCGAGCGACAGCAGCAGCGTGATCGCCGCGGCGACGTGCCCCTTCAGCCGTAGCGCGGCGAGCGCGATGAAAAAGAAGATGATCGGGATCGCGGCGACGAACGCCGACAGCCCGAGGCTGCCGAGCGGCGTGTAGATCTGATGCCAAACCTGCATGGGTGTCTCCTCCATGGATTGCTATCGGTACGGGTTGAAAGCGGGGTGGTCTATTCGGGCTGGCCGCGTGCGCGCAGCAGGTCGGCCAGGCTGCGCGGCGCTGGCTCGAGCGGCGTGCGATGCTGCGTCCAGCCCATTTGCTTTGCCGGCGTCAGCGCGCGCAGCCGCGTCGCGGTCCAGCGGAACGCGCGATACGCGCGCGGATGCGCGAACGCGCCCGACCAGAAGCGCCACACGAGGTCTTCCGCGCGGTTGTAGTTCGCGCCCTGGCCGCGCAGCGGATGTGCGACGGCTTCGTCGGGCTTGCGGTTCGCCTCGGTGCGCAGCCGCACGAGCAGTTGCGGGATCGGAATCCGGACCGGACACACCTCGCCGCACGCGCCGCACAGCGTCGACGCGGTTGGCAAGTCCGCCGTCGCGTCGAGGCCGAGCAGGTGCGGCGAGATGATCTTGCCGATCGGGCCCGGGTAGGTGGTCCCGTATGCGTGGCCGCCGATGCGTGTATAGACGGGGCAGTGGTTCATGCACGCGCCGCAGCGGATGCATTGCAGCGTCGCGCGCAGCTGTTCGTCCGCGTAGGCCTGCGTGCGGCCGTTGTCGAGCAGCACGAGATGCAGCTCGCGCGGGCCGTCGCGTTCGCCGTCGCGGCGCGGGCCCGAGATCAGGTTGAAGTAGGTCGTGATCGCCTGGCCGGTGGCCGAGCGCGTCAGCAGGCTCGACAGCGGCACGATGTGTTCCAGTTTCTCGACGACCTTCTCGATCCCCATGATCGCGATGTGCGTGTCGGGTACGGTGGTCGACAGCCGGCCGTTGCCCTCGTTCTCGACGAGCCACAGCGTGCCCGTGTCGGCCGCCGCGAAGTTCACGCCGGACAGGCCGATGTCGGCTTCCGCGAACGCGCGGCGCAGCGCGCGCCGGCCGGTCTGGATCAGCTCGTCGACATCCTCCGTGTAGCGCGTGCCGGGAATGTGTGCCTCGAACAGCTCGGCGATGTCGCCGCGCGTCTTGTGGATCGCCGGCATCACGATGTGCGACGGCTTCTCGCCCGCGAGCTGCACGATGAACTCGCCCATGTCGGACTCGATGCAGTCGACGCCGTAATCCGCGAGGTAATGGTTCAGCTCGATTTCCTCGCTCGCCATCGACTTGCCCTTGATCACGCGGCGCGCCTTGTTCGCCTGCGCGATGCCGAGCACGATCGCATTCGCGTCGGCGGCCGTGTCGGCCCAGTGCACGTGCACGCCGGCAGCGGTGAGCGTCGCCTCCAGCCGCTCGAGCAGCGCGGGCAGTTGCGCGAGCGCGTGCTGCCGCACGGCTTCGCCGACATCGCGCAACTGCTGCAATTCGGTGTCGTCGGGGAACTGGGTCGCACGCTTGCCCTGCAGGAAGTCCATCGCGCCGCGAAAGCTGCGGCGCAGCGCGGGATCGTCGAGCGCGGCGCGCGCGCGGGCCTTGAAGTCGCCGGGGGCGACGAATTGCAGCGGTTGGTCGCTCATCGCGGCAGGTCCTCGCAAGCGGTTGCGGTCGGTTCGGTGACGATCACGACCCAGAGGTTGCGCGGCCCGTGTGCGCCATACGCGAGGGTCTGCTGGATATCGGAGGTCTTCGACGGGCCCGACACCAGCACGACGTTGGTCGGCATGCCGGCGTGCCAGCGCTCCGCGTGCACGGCCGCGTGAAGGTCCGCATGCAGCGTGTTCGCATGCACGAGCGCGACGTGCAGCGGCGGCACCAGCGACACCGTGCGCGGCGTGCCGGCATCGGGCGCGAGCACGATGGTGCCGGTCGCCGCGATGCCCGAGCGCGCGACGGTGAAGCCCGCGTCGATCGTGTCGAACAGCTCGGCCTTCCAGGCGTCGATCGGCCGGTCGAACGGCACCGGCGCGACCGCGTCGGGCAGCGCCCGCGCGAGGGCCGCGGCTTCGGGGCGGGCCGGGTCGAGCAGCAGGCGGCGCACGCCGGCGTCGGCCAGACGCGCGGCAAGCTGGGCGGGCCATGCGTCGGCGGCGGCGCACCAGACCTCGGCATGCGACGCGGCGAGCGCGGCCTGCATCGCCTGCGCGAGGGCGTCGGGATCGGGGGCGATCGCCGCGCGCCACGCCGCGTAATGCGTGTCGATGCGCGCATCGAGCGCGGGCGCGGCACTGGCGGCGACGCCGGGGGCGGCGGCGCGCAGGCGCGCGAGGATGGCGTCGCGCGCGCTCATTGCGAATCTCCGCGCAGCGAGCCGGCACCGGCCGTGCGGCGCCACAGGAAGCTCGCCAGATGCTCGACGGGGAGCGCCGCGCCGGCCTTGTCGGCCGCGTGGCCGATGTTCAGCAGGCAGCCGCAGTCCGCCGACACGAGCCGGTCGCAGCCCGTCGCGCAGGCCGAGGCGACCTTGTCGCGCACCATCGCGCCGGAGATGTCGGGATGCTTCAGCGAGAACGTGCCGCCGAAGCCGCAGCATTCGGACTCGCGTTCATGTTCGATGCGCGTGACGCCCGGCAGCGCGTCGACGAGCGCGACGCCGTGCATGCGCGTGCCCATCTCGCGGCGGGCCGCGCACGACGTGTGCAGCACCACGCGCTCGTCCGGGCCGGCGTTCGCGGTGACGGCGTCGAGCCGCACGTCGAGCACGTGGACGAGGAATTCGGCGAGTTCGTAGGTGCGCTCCGCGATCGCGCGGGCCTGCGGGCCGTGCACGGGATCGTCGGCGAACAGGGCGGGCCAATGGTGCCGGATCATGCCCGCGCACGAGCCGGACGGCACGATCACGGGCCACGGCTTCGCGAACAGGTCGAGCTGCGCGGCCGCGACGCGGCGCGCTTCGTCGGGATTGCCGCTGCTGTAGGCCGGCTGCCCGCAGCAACTCTGGCCGCGCGGATAGTGGACGGTCAGGCCCTCGCGTTCCAGCAGGCGGACCGCGTCGAGCCCGGCTTCGGGGACGAACAGGTCGACCAGGCAGGTCGCGAACAGATAGACGTGCGCGGGGGCCGCGGCGGGGTAGTGCCTTTCGTTCATGTCTCGCTCCAGGGGCGCCGGCCCGGCATGCGAATGCGGGACGACGATTTCGCTGCATAATTCCCGCGACGGCGCCGCAGCTCAAATTGGTTGGGCCAATCGGCGTGACGGGTATTCCGGATGGAGAGACGGCGATGGCGGCGATGACGGCACGGGGCCGGACCGAAGTGGTGATGCGCAAGATCGAGACGGCGCTGCTCGACGGCACGTGGCCGGCCGGCGCGCGGCTGCCGGCCGAGCGCGTGCTCGCGCAGCAGTACGGTGTCGCGCGCAATACGGTGCGCGAGGCGACCCAGCGGCTCGTCGCGCGCGGGCTGCTGCAGAGCCGGCGCGGCGCGGGCGTGTACGTGACGGACCAGTTGCGCGCGGGCATCGCGTCGCCGTGGGGCCAGCTGGTCGCCGACCACCCGGCGCTGCGCGACGACATACTCGAATTCCGCCGCGTGCTCGAAGGCGCGACCGCGTATTTCGCCGCGCTGCGTGCCGACGCGAACGACCGGCGCCGGATCCGCACGCTGCTGCGCGAGCTCGAAACCGCGCACGCGAACGACGACGCGGCCGTCGAAGCCGCGACCGACGCGAAGCTGCACGAGGCGATCGCGCTTGCATCGCACAACACGATGTTCCTGCACCTGCACACGAGCGTGATCGGGATGTTGCGCGAGCACATCTCGATCAACGTCGCGGGGATGACGACGCATGACGCGCAGGCATCCGAGCTGCTGTTGCTGCAGCACCAGGTGGTCTGCGACGCGATCTGCGCGCACCGGCCCGAGGAGGCGCGCACCGCGATGCAGACCCACATCGACTACGTGCGCAGCCACTTCGAGCGCAGCGGCGACGCGCCGTGAGATTGGTTGGACCACGGCCGCCGCAGGCCCGCCGGGCGGCCGGTCGCGAGCCGCGGGCCGCCGTTCCACGCGGCCTTCGCCGGCGGCGCGCGTAGCGGCTGCGCGGCGCCGCATGCGCCGGCCGTGCGATTGACCGGTTCATCGGGCGCCCACTAGAATCGGCCGGAACCGCCCGTCAGCCGCGCGCCGCGGCGATTGCGGACCCGTTGATCCGCCTGTCGAGGAAGCTCCCGTGCTCACGTCTTTGATCCGGCGCGTGCCGGCCGCGCTGTCGTGGCGCGCCGCCTGCCGACCGGCCCGCGCGCTCGCCGTGTGCGCGCTGCTGTCGCTGGTCGCCGCCTGCGCGACGCATCCCCCCGCCACCACGCTCGATCGCCCCGTTTCGCACGCGTTGCCGACCGATACCGCGACGCCGCTGCGCGACGCGCTGGCCGCGCCGGAAGCCGCGCATCCGGGCCAGTCGGGCTTCCGGCTGCTGCCCGACGGCGCGACCGCGCTGCAGATGCGCATCGCGCTCGCGCGCGCGGCGACGAAGACGCTCGACATGCAGTACTACATCGCGACCGAGGACACGACCGGCAAGCTGCTGCTCGGCGCGGCGCTGTATGCGGCCGATCGCGGCGTGCGCGTGCGGATGCTGGTCGACGACCTGAACTTCCGCGACATCGACCGCGTGATGGCCGCGCTGGATACGCACCCGAACGTCGAGATCCGCGTGTTCAACCCGTTCGGCGCGTCGCAATACGGGATGGTCGAGCGCACGGCCAACTTCTTCACGCGAATCGACAGCTTCACACGGCGGATGCACAACAAGGCGATGATCGCGGACAACCAGATCGCGATCGTCGGCGGCCGCAATCTCGGCGACGAATACTTCAGCGCGAGCCCGACGCTGCAGTTCCGCGATCTCGACGTGCTCGCGGCCGGCCCCGTGACGAACGACATCTCGACGAGCTTCGACGACTACTGGGCCAGTGCGAGCAGCTATCCGCTGCGGATGCTGAATCATCAGTCGTTCGAACCGAAGGATCTCGACGCGATGCGCGACGAGCTGCGCGACCACTGGCGCAAGAACGCCGATCCGTACAACGCGAAGCCGCTGAACGCGACGCCGCTCGCGCAGCAGATCGCGCGCGACGAACTCGGGCTCGCATGGGCGCCGGCCGAGTTCAAGGTCGACGCGCCGGACAAGGTCGCGCGGCCGACCGACGCCTATGTGAGTCCGCCGATGCAGCGCCTCGTCGAACTGACGCGCGACGCGCGGCAGGAGTTCCTCGCTTTTTCGCCGTACTTCGTGCCGCACGATGCGGGCGTGAAGATCCTCGGCGAGACGACCGCCCGCGGCGTGCGCGTCGCGATCCTGACCAATTCGCTCGCCGCGACCGACGCGGTCGCCGTGCAGGCCGGCTACGCGCCGTACCGCGTGCCGATGCTGCAGCACGGCGTCGAGCTGTACGAATTCAAGGCCCAGCCGGGCCGGCAGCGCACGCGCCTGTTCGGCTCGCGTTCACGCGCGAGCCTGCATGCGAAGGCGTACGTGATCGACCGCAAGATCCTCGTGATCGGGTCGATGAACCTCGACCCACGTTCCGCGCACCTGAATACCGAACTCGCGCTCGTGATCCACAGCCCGGCGATCGCGCAGCAGGCCGCGACGATCTTCGCGCGCGCGACGCAGCCCGACGAAAGCTATCGCGTGAGCCTCGCCATGCCGGCGGGCGGCGGCACGCCCGAACTCGAGTGGACCGGCACGGACGACGGCGTGCCGACCACCCATCACGTCGATCCGCATGCCGGGTTGATGCGCAACCTGATGACGGGCCTCTTCATGCTGCTGCCGGTCGACGACCAGTTGTAAGGGCCGGAACGGCTCGGGCCAAACCCGCGATACCGGTGCGCGGGGAAAGGTGATATGGTTGTGCGCGCAACGATGTGCGTATCGTGAAGGGTGCCGCCGGACGGCCCGCGCAAGGCGGGCCGCCGCGGTGCCGAGCGACGCGCCGCACGCGCCATCTGCGCCATCTGCGCCAGACGCGCCAGACGCGCCATCTGCGCCAGACGCGCCGCGTGCGACGCCAGGAGACGAGGGACGATGCGCGCAGCCGCCCGCGCGGCCGCGCACGTCCGCAACCGGAGTGCCCCATGCAACGTGTACCGAACCAGCCGTTCACGCGTCCCGCCCGTTTCTCCGAAGCCGAATGGCAGGCGCGCGTGCAGCTCGCGGCCGCCTACCGGATCTTCGACCATCTCGGCTGGACCGAATTGATCTACAACCATATCTCGCTGCGCGTGCCGGGCGAGGACGGCCATTTCCTGATCAACCCGTTCGGGCTCCATTACCGCGAGGTCTGCGCGTCGAACCTCGTGAAGATCGACATCGACGGCAACGTGATCGGCCATTCCGACTGGCCGATCAATCCGGCGGGCTTCACCTTCCACAGCGCGATCCATGCGGCGCTGCCCGATGCGCACTGCGTGATGCACGTGCATACGACGCCCACGATGGCCGTGTGCTGCTCGCGCGACGGGCTGTCGTTCTCGAACTTCTATTCGGCGCAGCTGTACGGGAAGATCGCGTATCACGACTTCGAGGGCATCACCGTGCATCTCGAGGAAGGGCGGCGCATCGTCGCGAGCGCCGGCGGGCGGCCCGTGCTGCTGCTGCGCAACCACGGGCCCGTGACGATCGGTTCGACGCTCGCGCAGACCTTCTCGCTGATGTGGCTGCTCAATCGCGCGTGCGAGGTGCAGGTCGCGACCCACGCGATCGGCGATGCACTGCCGATCGCGCCGCCGGTGCTCGAGGGCTGCGTGCGCGATTCGCTGAATTTCGATCCGAAGCACGGCGCGGGGCAGGACGCGTTCGATGCGTTGCAGCGCATCGTCGATCGCATCGATCCCGGCTATCGCGCGTGATGCGTGCCGCGCGCGCCGGCTAGAACCGGTAGCCGAGGCCGGCCTGGATCACGTCGGTGTCGCGGTCGTAGCGCGTGACCACGCGGTTCCACGTGACGCGCGTGAGCCAGCGATCGGAGATCCGGTAGCTGGCCGAGATCGACACGATGCCGGAGAGCCGGCCGTCGCCGGGGCCCGGCTGGCCTGCGCGATTGCGCTGGTCGACCGCGAAGTACGCGCCGGCGCCGGCCGCCAGCGTGACCTTGTCGTTCAGGAACGCGCGCGTGAGCCACAGCTCGGAGGCGATGCCATTGCGGCGGACCCCCTGTTTCGCGCCTTCGTATAGCCAGGTCGCGGTCCAGTCGACCGAACGCGTGAGGCCGCGCCGGTATTCGAGGCTGCCGCCGAGCGTCGACGGCGACGAGCGGCTGTTGAGGATCGTTTCGCCGAGCATCGCGGTCACTTCGTTGTGCGTGACCTTGCGCGCGCGCGGCAGCGCGGTATCGCGCGGGCCCGGTGTGTCGGGGGCATCGAGCTGGTAGCCGACGCCGAACATCACCGACGTCGTGCCGGGGCCGCTGAACACCTGCGCGCGGTTGAGCTGAAGCTGCGCGATCCAGCGGTGCGACGTGTAATACGCGACGCGCACGCTCATCAGCACGCCCCAGCCGTGCGTATTCGAATAGCCGCGGCCTTCGGCGGCCGGCACCGTATCGAAGTAGCGATACGGGCCCGCGCCGGCCGACAGCACGAAGCGGCGGTTCTCGAGCGGCACGCGACCCCAGAACTGCACGGCCTGGCCATCGCGATGGTGATTCGGAATATGCCCCTCGTTGTACCAGCTGAAGCCGAGCGCGGTGTGCGTGCTCAAGCCTTCCTGATAGTCGAACGCCCAGGCATACGAGCGGTCGCCGCCGCCCCGCAGCGCGCCGGCGAACAGCGAGAATTCCTGCGCGTCGGCAGGTGCGCCGTAGAGCGCGGCGACGGAGCAGAGGCTCGCCAGCAGCGGGCGGACACGGACGGGTCGGGGCGGGCAGGGCATCGGGAGACGGGCCGGCACGGTTCACTTTCCAGTCACGACAAAACGCGACCATTGTCCCGTGCGTGCCACGCTGTGTCGACGCGGGTTTGCACAACAACCTGTTACGCATCGTGACGATGCGCGAGATGCGTCGTCACGTCGCACGGCGACCGGCAGCGCGCGAGCCGATGTGACGACGCGCGACGAAAATTGCTTCGGCATGCTTGGTAATTGGTGTTGGTGGACGTGCACGACGATGCGCGCATGCGATGCGGCGCAGGCAAAAAAAACGCGGCCGGATGGCCGCGTGAATACTCGCAGACTCCTTCGGACGAAGGAAACAAGCAACTGTGAGACGCAGTGTAGCGAAAGGCCGCGCGCGGATTCAGGGCTCCCGCTGCAAAGGTCCCTTCCAGGTTCCGTCAGGCTGGCGCGCGACGCGCGGGGTGCCGGATCGGCGGCGATCGACTACCATCATGGAGCGTCCCCGGCCGGGTGGCGCACCACGTCGTACAAGGAGGATTCATGCCGAAGCTGCGTTTGCTCCAGGTGGCGTTGCTCGCGGGCGTGCTGGCCGCCGGCAGCGCCGCTGCCGAAACGGTGCGCCTGTCCGCCAACCTGCAGCCGTCGAGCGAAGTGCCGCCCACCGCGACCAAGGGCGCCGGCGCCGTCGATGCGACCTACGACACGGCCAGCCACCTGCTGCAGTGGACGGTGACTTACGAACACCTCACGGGTCCGGCGACCGCCGCGCACTTCCACGGGCCCGCGCCGGTCGGCCAGAACGCCGGCGTGCAGGTGCCGATCCCGAAGGACGAGCTCTCGAGCCCGATCAAGGGGTCGAAGGAACTCACCGACGCGCAGGTGACCGCCCTGATGGGCGGCAAGTGGTACTTCAACGTGCACACGAAGGAGCATCCGTCCGGCGAGATCCGCGGCCAGGTGATGCCGGCAAACTGAGGCCGGCGAACGGATGCCGGCGAACCGGCGCCGGCGTTTGATATAGAGGCTCCCGTCGAGCGGCGCGGCAACGATCGCACGTACCATCGTCACACTGCGATGACGGAGTGTGTTCGATGAGTTGGCAAAGCAAGATCGCGTGCTGGCTGCTGCGCTGGCAGTTTCGTCCCGAGACCACGCGTCCGGTGCTCGATCCCGCCCGCGCGCGGCGCTTTACCGATCTGAGAATGTACGTGCCGCGTCGCGCGCCGTCGGGCTACCGGCTGCGCGAATGCTACGGTCCCGGCGACGCGCCGCTGCGCGGCGAATGGCTCGAACGCACCGACGCGGTCTCCACGCGCCGTCCCGGCCGCACGCTGCTGTACTTCCACGGCGGCGGCTACTACTTCTGCTCGACCAAAACCCATCGGCCGCTCGTGTTCGGCCTCACGAAGCGCGCGGGCGTGCGCTCGTTCTCGCTCGACTACCGGCTCGCACCCGAAAACCGCTTCCCGGCCGCGCTCGACGACGCGCTGGCCGCGTACCGGCAATTGCTCGCGCTCGGCACGCCGCCCGAGTCGATCGTGTTCGGCGGCGATTCGGCGGGCGGCGGCCTTGCGCTCGCGACGCTCGTCGCGCTGCGCGATCGCGGCGAACCGTTGCCGGCCGGCGCGATCCTGTTCTCGCCGTGGACCGACCTGGCCGGCACCGGCGGCACGATGCGCAGCAACGACGGCGCCGACCCGATGCTCGCGGCCGCGGCGCTGCCGAAGGCGGCGAAGCTGTATCTGGGAGACGAGCCGGCGACGCATCCGTACGCGTCGCCGCTCTATGCGGATTTCACCGGGCTGCCGCCGCTCTTTATCCAGGTCGGGAGCACCGAGGTGCTGCTGGACGACTCACGCCGCGTGGCCGACAGCGCGAAGGCCGCCGGCGTGCCGGTGGAGATCGAGGTGTGGCCCGACATGCCGCACGTGTGGCAGCTGTACACGCCGATGGTGCCGGAGTCGCGCGACGCGCTCGACCGTGCGGCCGCATTCCTGCGCCGCGTCGCGGTCGAGCGGGCGGTTCAGCGCGCGGGCGAGCCGTCGATCGCCTGATACGCGGCCTTCACGGCCACCGAGCCGTACTTGCGCTCGAGCCGGCGCACGGTGAAGTGGCCGTGCGCCATCTGCTGGAAGTGGTCGATGAACAGCGTGTTGACGGTCGCGCCGAGCACCGCGCCGATCGCCGGGATCGACTTCGCGGCCATCTGCTCGGTGACCTGCACCGAGAAGCGTGATGCCACCGTCTGCACGAGCTTGAACACCGCCGCCGAGCTGTGCGCGGCGATCCCTTTCGTCGTGATGTCCGACGATGCCTTCGAAATCGCCTGCGCGAGCGCGCCGCGCAGCACGAAATAGCCGAGATCGGCGTCTTCTTCCCGCTTGTCCGGGTTGCCGCCCATGCCGAGCACGGCCAGGCATTGCAGTTGCGTATCCACCGAGCCCAGGTCCTCGCCCTCGCTGCGCGCGATGTCGCACACCGAGCGGAAGATCAGCGTGGTCGTCACCGGCAGCTCGACCGGCAGCGCGAGGAAGCCGAACGCGCCGCCGGCCGCGCCGGTCGTCGCGACCGCGAGCTTGTGCAGCAGGTTGCTCGGCTTGTCCGGCTCGGCATCGGGCGTCTGCGGCTTGCCGAGCGTGCGCAGCGCGATGTTCAGGCACTTGCGCAGCGCGAGTTGCGTCGCGTCGTTGATCTTGCCGGTCGCGAAGTCCGGCAGCCGCGCGATCATCTTCTCGACCGGCGCGCCCAGCACGCCCGTCAGCTTCATCGTCAGCGACGGGCTTTCCAGCACCAGCTTCGCGCGCCGCAGGGCGTCCTGGTCTTCCGCCGACAGCGTCGCGGCAGGCGTGATTGAAATCGGTTCCATCTTTCTCCTTGGCGGTGGGGAACAGGCCCCGAACCATCGCCAGCCTAGATTACTCCGGCATGCTAGAATTTTGAGATTGTTTGACTCGTCAAAAGTTGCATCAACAAAAAATGGCCGTCCATACTGCCGCCCACCATTCGAGCGGGCAAGTCCTGCCGTTCCGCGAATCGCTGCTGGCGATGCTCGGGATCTCGTTCGTCACCATGCTCGTCGCGCTCGACCAGACGGTCGTCGGCACCGCGTTGCCGACCATCGTCGCCGAGCTCAAGGGCTTCGACCTGTATGCGTGGGTCGCGACCTCGTACCTGCTCAGTTCCGTGATTACCGTGCCGATCTTCGGCCGCCTCGGCGATTATTACGGCCGCAAGCCGTTCGTGATCGCGTCGATCGTCGTGTTCACCGCCGCGTCGGTGCTGTGCGGGATGGCCAACGACATGCTGTACCTGGTGCTCGCGCGCGGCCTGCAGGGGATCGGCGGCGGGATGCTGGTCGGCACCGCGTTCGCGAGCGTTCCCGACCTGTTCCCCGATTCCGTCGTGCGGCTGCGCTGGCAGGTGCTGATGAGTTCCGCGTTCGGCATCGCGAACGCGGTCGGGCCGTCGCTGGGCGGGATCCTGACCCAGTCGTTCGGCTGGCGCTCGGTGTTCTACGTGAACCTGCCGGTCGGCCTGCTGTCGCTGTTCTTCGTGTGGCGCTACCTGCCGCACCTGCGGCACGTCGAGCACGACCGCAAGATGCGGCTCGACTGGCCGGGCGCGCTGCTGATCGCGCTGTCGCTCGGCGCGCTGCAGCTGTTCGTCGAATGGCTGCCGAAGTACGGCGTCATGAGCTGGGCGTCGCTGCTGCTGGTCGTCGCGCTCGGCGCCGGTGTCGGTTTGTGGCATTGGGAGAAGCGCTGCGCGCAGCCGATTCTGCCGTTCGACATGTTCGGCAACCGCGCGCTGTCGGCGCTGTTCGTGCTCGCGATCCTCGCCGGCTTCTCGATGTTCTCGCTGCTGTTCTATGCGCCGCTGCTGTTCCAGGGCGGCTTCGGGATGTCGCCGAAGGAGGCGGGGCTCGTGATTACGCCGCTCGTCGTGTTCATCACGATCGGCAGCATCATGAACGGCCGCGTCGTCACGCGCATCCGCAACCCGAATGCGATGCTGCACGTCGGCTTCGTGCTGTTCGCGATCGCGTGCACGGGCATCGTCGTGGCGACGCACACGACGCCGACCTGGGTGCTGATGGCGCTGATGGTCGCGGGCGGCATCGGCCTCGGCTTCGTGCTGCCGAACCTCACCGTGTTCGCGCAGCAGACGGCCGGCCGCGAGCACCTCGGCATCGCGACCGCGCTGCTGCAGTCGCTGCGGATGGTCGGCGGGATGATCGGCACCGCGCTGACGGGCACGCTGGTCAACCAGATGTATTCGGGCGGCGTGCGCGATGCGTTGTCGGGCGACCACGCACTGCAGTGGCACGCGCAGCTCGCCGATCCGCAGATCCTGATCGACCGCGCCGCGCAAGGCGGTCTCGTCGCGGAGCTGACCCGCGCCGGGCATAATGGCGCGCTGCTGCTGGAAGCGGCCCGCGAAGCGCTGGTCGGCGCGATTCACCTGGGGGTCGCGATGGCGGCGGTCGTCGCCGTGGTGTCGGTGTGGCAGTGCCGCCGCGTGCCGCCGATCGCGCTGCGGCACAAGATCGAGCCGCATGTCGCGGCCGATTGAACGATTCACCGATTGAACGAGTAGAAATCAGCGCATGGAAGAACAGGACCGCGTCGCGATCTTGCAGCAATTCGGACGCACGTATCGCGCGTTCATGACCGCGTTCGAAACGCACGTCGGGCAGCCGATGCCGCGCTGGCGCATCATGGTCGCGCTGCACACGATGGGCGGGCATTCGTCGCAGAAGAAGCTCGTCGAGGTGCTGCGCATCGATCCGGGCGCGCTCACGCGCCAGTTGAAGTCGCTCGACGCGCTCGGCTGGATCGAGCGCGCGTCCGACGCGCGCGACAATCGCGTGACCAACGTCACGCTGACCGCCGACGGCCGCGCCGCGTTCGACGCGTGCCTGCCGCGCCGCAAGGCGTTCCTCGAGCAGACGATGGCGCAACTGCCGGACGACGTGCTGACTGCGCTGTCCGGCGCGCTGGCGATGCTGGAGTCGCGGATCGCGGATGTCGGCTCGACGCCGCCATCGCACTGAAGGCAGGGCGGAAGCGGCACGACGGGGCGCACCCCGTCGGCCGATCGTGATCGGCTCGGCACACGGGTCGCGGGAACCCGCCGCCGGCCGGTGTTTCACTTCATCTCATTCAACTTCGTTCACAGCTCGATGCGCGTGCCCAGCAGCGTGAGGAACTGCGCGAGCCAGGCCGGATGCGCGGGCCAGGCGGGCGCGGTGACGAACGGCGCGTCGGTCACGGCCGCATCGACCGGGATGTCCGCGTACTCGCCGCCCGCGAGCTTCACTTCGGGTGCGCAGGCCGGGTAGGCCGAAATGCGCTTGCCGCGGATCACGTCGGCGGCCGCAAGCAGCTGCGCCGCATGGCAGATCGCGGCGATCGGCTTGCCGGCTTCGGCGAACGCGCGCACCAGCGCGATCACCTTCGCATCGAGACGCAGGTATTCGGGCGCGCGGCCGCCCGCGATCGCGAGTGCGTCGTAGCCCGACGCGTCGACGTCGTCGAACGTCGCGTTCAGCGTGAAGTTGTGGCCGGGTTTTTCGGTATAGGTCTGGTCGCCTTCGAAATCGTGGATCGCGGTCTTGACCTTGTCGCCCGCGCGCTTGCCCGGGCAGACTGCATCGACGTGATGGCCGACGGCCTGCAGCGCCTGGAACGGCACCATCGTTTCGTAGTCTTCGGCGAAATCGCCGGTCAGGAACAGGATCTTCTTCGCGGCCATGGCTTTCTCCATTGAACAGCGTTGAGGGTCCGTTCGCGCCGTGTGCGGCAGACGGTGCAACGGCGGCGAAGCGGCCCCGAGGACGAAAGCGCAGTGTACTCCGGCCGCTTGAAGCGCGCGTGACGGCCGCCCTGCACGGCGGCGGGGCGGCGGGGCGGTGCGCGCGGTGCGTCAGAAGAAGGTTTCGACGACTTCCGTCACGCGGAATTGCGGATCGAGGACGAGCAGCTGGCGCCACTTGTCGAACGTCAGGCACGGGTGCGAGATGTCGAACGCGACCATGTCGCCGACCTTCACGTCCGCGCCCGGCGGGATCTGCAGGTACGCATGCTGGTCCATCATCCCGGTGACGGCCCAGCCTTCGCTCGCGGCGACGTCGCGCGGCGCGCTGTCGCGGCCCGGGCGGAAGTGGCGCGCCGGCTCGGGCAGGCCCGCGTCGAACGCCGCGTCGCGCTTGCCGAGCGCGATGATCGCGCGATTCTGCTCCGGCACCGACTGCACGTACGCCCACAGCTGCAGCGCCGGCAGCAGTCCTTCGCCCATCTTGCGGGCGAGCGGGTTGCGCGCGAACACGTCGGTCTGCGCCTTCTTGTAGATGCCGACGTCGTGCGTCAGGTAGCAGCCCGGGCGCAGCACGATTTCCGCGAAACCGGCGTCGGACGCCTTCGCGAATTCCTCCGCGACCACGTCGTACCATGCCGAGCCGGCGCCCGACAGGATCGCCGGCGTGCGCGCGAAACGGCCGGCTTCGGCCAGCTCGCGCGTGAGCGCGACGGCATCCTGCAGGAACGTGCGAATCTCGCCTTCCTCCTTCAGCACGCCTTCGTAGAGTTCGATGCCGGCCAGCTTCAGCGTGTCCGGATAGCGCGCGATCGCGTCGAGCACGGCGGTGCGCTGCGCGGCATCGCGCACGCCCGCGCGGCCGCCCGGCACGCCGAGTTCGATCAGCACGTTCAGCGTTTTCTTCGCGTCGCCGAAGAAGCGGCCGAGCTGGTCGACGCTGTCGGCCGAATCGACAAGGCAGAAGAATTCGAACTCGGGATCGGACAGCAGCTCCGCGATGATCGTCATGTTCTGGCGGCCGACCAGCTGGTTCGCGAGCAGCACGCGCCGCACGCCGCCGTGATACGCGGCCTGCGTCTGGTGCGCGGTCGCGAGCGTGATGCCCCATGCGCCGGCGTCGAGCTGGCGGCGGAACAGTTGCGGCGCCATCGTCGTCTTGCCGTGCGGCGCGAACTTCGCGCCGTACTGCTGGACGAACGCCTGCATCCAGTTCAGATTGTGTTCGATGCGATCCGCGTACAGCACGGCAGCCGGCAGGCTGACGTCTTCAGCGAGCAGGTTCCATTCGAGGCGGCCCGCGTCGTCGAGCGGCACGCTCGCGCTCGGCAGGTTGCCGAGACCCTTGCCCAACGGATTGATTGTCGGTTCCTGATAGTTTGTAACTTTCATCTCACTCCGCTCCATCATCACTATGCATTGCACTGAAGTTGACATGCAGATGGTACAGAAAGTAGCATCGGCGCGGTGATGTTATTTAGTAACATAAGGCGCCACACCCAGCGCCACACCCTTTTCAGCAGATGAATACGCCCGCCACCCCGTCCGCTCCGTTCGCCGCCGAGCCAACGGCTCCGGTTGCCCAGCCGGTCCTCGACATCGTCGCGCGGATCGCGGAATGCGCACCCGAGCTGCGCGAAGCCGAACGCAAGGTCGCCGCATTCATCCTCGCCGATCTCGCGCGCGCCGCGCATGCGAGCATCGGCGCGCTCGCGCGCGACGCGGAGGTGAGCGTCGCGACGGTCACGCGTTTCGCGAAGGCCGTCGGCTGTCGCGACGTGCGCGAACTGAAGGTGCTCGTCGCGCAGGCGGCCGCCGTCGGCCAGCGCTTTCTCGTGCCGTCCGACGAGCATGCCGAGGAAGACGCGAGCCCGGCATCGGTCGTCTACGACGAGATCCGCGTGGCGCTCGCGCACAACCACCAGCTGCTGCGCAACACGTCGTTCGACGCGGCGGCCGACCTGCTCGCCGGCGCGAAGATGATCTACGTGTACGGGCAGGGCGGCGGCTCGACCGCGCTCGCCGACGAGCTTCGCTTCCGGCTCGTGCGCTTCGGCCGGCCGGTCGCGAGCTACCAGGACAGCCTGCTGCAGCGGATGGTGTCGGCGACGCTGTCGCGCGACGCCGTGGTCGTCGCGCTGTCGGTGAGCGGGCGCGTGCCCGAGCTGCTCGAAAGCTGTCGCCTCGCGAAGCGCTATGGCGCGAAGCTGATCGCGATCACCGCGCCGGCTTCGCCGCTCGCGAAGCTTGCCGACCAACTGATCCCGGTCGTCGCGTTCGAAACCGATTTCATTTACAAGCCTTCGACATCGCGCTACGCGATGATGATGGCGATCGACGTGCTCGTCACCGGAGTCGCGCTGCGGCTCGGCGATGCGGGCCGAGAATCGCTGCGCCGCATCAAGCATGCGCTCGATGCGCACCGCGGCGGCGGAGACCGTCAACCGGTAGGAGACTGACCATGCATTCGCATCCCGAAGCCGCCGATACGCTGATCGTCGGCGCGCAGTTGTACGACGGCACCGGCGCACCGCCCGTCACGCGCGACGTCGCGATCCGCAACGGCGTGATCGCGGCGATCGGCAACCTGTCGAACTGGCTCGCCGAGACCGTCGTCGATGCGAACGGCCGCGCGCTCGCGCCGGGTTTCGTCGACGTGCACACGCACGACGACACGCACGTGATCCGCGCGCCGGAGATGCTGCCGAAGATCTCGCAGGGCGTGACGACCGTGATCGTCGGCAACTGCGGGATCAGCGCGTCGCCGGTGACGCTCGCGGGCGATCCGCCCGACCCGATGAACCTGCTCGGCGATCGCGACGCATTCCGCTACCCGACCTTCGCCGCCTATGTCGCGGCCGTCAACGATGCGCGTCCGGCCGTGAACGTCGCGGCGCTCGTCGGGCACACGGCGCTGCGCAACAACCAGATGGACCGCCTCGACCGCGCGGCGACCGACGGCGAGATCGCCGGGATGCGCACGCAGCTCGAGGAGGCGCTCGCGAACGGCGCGCTCGGGCTGTCGTCGGGGCTCGCGTACGGCTCCGCGTTCGCGGCGCCGGCCGAGGAAGTGATGGCGCTCGCCGAGCCGCTCGCGAATGCGGGCGCGCTGTACACGACGCACATGCGCACCGAGTTCGACGCGATCCTCGACGCGATGGACGAGGCCTACCGCGTCGGCCGTCATGCGCAGGTGCCGGTGGTGATCTCGCACCTGAAGTGCGCGGGCCCGTCGAACTGGGGGCGCAGCACCGAGGTGCTCGCGTCGCTCGAAGGCGCGCGCCGCTACCAGCCGGTCGGCTGCGACTGCTATCCGTACAGCCGCAGCTCGTCGACGCTCGACCTGAAGCAGGTGACGGGCGACATCGACATCACGATCACGTGGTCGGAGCCGCACCCGGAAGTCGCCGGCAAGCTGCTGAAGGCGATCGCGGCCGACTGGGGCGTGACCGAGCAGGAGGCCGCGCAGCGGATCCGCCCGGCCGGCGCCGTGTACCACAACATGTCCGAGGACGACGTGCGGCGGATCCTGTCGCACCCGGCGACGATGGTCGGCTCGGACGGCCTGCCGAACGATCCGCTGCCGCACCCGCGGCTGTGGGGCGCGTTCCCGCGCGTGCTCGGCCATTACGTCCGCGACACGAACCTGCTGCCGCTCGAGGAGGCGATCCGCAAGATGACGTCGCTGTCCGCGCGCCGCTACGGGATCGCGCGGCGCGGCGAGGTGCATGTCGGCTACCACGCGGATCTCGTGCTGTTCGATCCGGCGCGCGTGATCGATGCCGCGACGTTCGAGAAGCCGCAGCAGCCCGCGCACGGGATCGACGCGGTGTGGGTGAACGGCGTGCTGACCTATGAGAACGGCCAGCCGACCGGCGAGCGCGCCGGCGGTTTCGTCGCACGCGGCGAGCGCGTGCCGGCGAGTGCCGACGCCGCGTTCTGAACGCGGTCTCGATCCGATTTGCCGCGTGCGCCATGTCGGCGCGCGCATCCGCAACCGTGCGTTGCATGGGACCGGCGCCGGCGCTTGCATGCCGATGACGGTCGACCAACAAGGAGTGAAACGATGAAGCGATATGGCGTAGGCGAAGCGAAGGGTACCGGCGGCCAGGTGATGCCGTTTGCACGCGCGGTCGAGGCCGACGGCTGGCTGTACGTGTCGGGCCAGACGCCGATGGTGAACGGCGAGGTCGTCGAAGGCGGGATCGTCACGCAATCGAAGCAGACGATCGAGAACGTGATCGCGATCCTGAAGGAAGCCGGCTACGGTCTCGAGCACGTCGTGCGCTGCGGCGTATGGCTCGACGACGCACGCGATTTCGCGTCGTTCAACAAGGTGTTCGTGTCGTACTTCGGCGAGCATCCGCCGGCACGCGCGTGCGTGCAGTCGAGCATGGTCATCGACTGCAAGGTCGAGGTCGATTGTATTGCTTACAAGGCGCCGGCGAAGTAACGCGGCCGCAGTGAGCTGAACGCAACGGGCCTGGTGCATTGGCGTGCACCGGGCCCGCTTACCGTATGGAGAGGGGATATATGGAATGGGCCGCCCTGGTTCCGGAACTGATCTGCACGGACATCGCCATGAGCGTTCGCTTCTATACCGGCGTGCTGGGATTCCAGGTCCGGTTCGAGCGGCCGGAGGACGGGTTCGTCTACCTCGAGCTCGGGCCGGCCCAGTTGATGCTCGAGCAGCAGGGGCCGCAGAGCTGGTTGACGGGCGCGATGGAGGCTCCGTTCGGACGAGGGATCAATCTGCAGATCGAAGTCGAATCGCTTGCGCCCATCGCCGACCGGATTCGCCGCGCTGGCGTGGCGCTGTTCCGCGAACCTCGAACCTCGCGGTATCGTCAGGACGACGTGGAACACGGCCAGATCGAGATGCTGATCCAGGACCCCGACGGCTATCTGCTGCGTCTGGTGGAGATCCTTCCGGAGAGGCCGTGGCGCGGATAGCCTGCGGGGCGTCGTCCCGGCCCCCGTGCCACCGTCATGCGGTAACGGGGCGGCCGGATGGTTTTCTCACTGCCGCGCCGTCCGCGCGTTGTCCGGCATAGGCTGGTTGTAGTTCGTCCTGAACGGATTGATATCGAGCCCGCCGCGGCGCGTATAGCGCGCATACACCGCGAGCTTCACCGGTTTGCACGCATGCAGGATGTCGAGGAAGATGCGCTCGACGCACTGCTCGTGAAAGCCCGTGTGATTGCGGAACGAGATGATGTAGCGCAGCAGCCCCGCGTGATCGATCTGCGGCCCGACATAGTGAATCTGCACGCTGCCCCAGTCGGGCTGGCCGGTGACCGGGCAGTTCGAGCGAAGCAGGTCGGACACGAGCGTCTCCTCGACCGGCGCTTCGTCCTCGGCGTCGGCGGCCGACAGCAGCGACGGATCGGGGGCGTACACGTCGGTGTCGAGGTCGAGCCGGTCGAGCGACAGCCCGTCGAGCTCTTCCATCTGAAGCTTGCCGAAATCGTGCGGCGACACGAGCTGTACCGACACGCTCGCGCCGCACGAGGCCGACACGTCGCGCTTCAGCACGTCGCGCACCGCATCGATCGAGTCGAATTTCGATTGCGCGAACGAGCCGAGATACAGCTTGAACGACTTCGATTCGACGATGTTCGGCGATTCGGCCGGCACGTAGAACGTCGCGACCGCGAGCTGCGGCTTGCCGCGCGCGTTGAGCCACGACAGCTCGTACGCGTTCCAGATGTCGGTGCCGAAGAACGGCAGCGCCGACGTGATGCCGAGCTGCTCGCGCGCCCCGGCGCGCGGGATCGGGAACAGCAGCGACGCGTCGTACTCGGCTGCGTAGACGGTGGCCTTGCCGAGCGGGGAATGTTCGGGATTCATTGCACGCAGCCTTTACGACAGGAACAGGCGGTAAGACGGATTGGCGCTCTCTTCGACATACGGATAGCCGAGCGCCGCGAGGAAGCGGTCGAACTCCGCTTGATCGGCCTGCGGCACCTGGATGCCGACGAGGATCGAGCTGTAGTCCGCGCCCTGGTTGCGGTAGTGGAACAGGCTGATGTTCCAGTCCGGCGCCATCGACGACAGGAACTTCATCAGCGCGCCCGGCCGTTCCGGGAATTCGAAGCGGAACAGGCGTTCGTCGAGCGCGAGCGGCGAGCGGCCGCCCACCATGTAGCGGATATGTTCCTTCGACAGCTCGTCGTGCGTCAGGTCGACGGTATTGAAACCGTGCGACTCGAAGTTCGCGGCGATCTCCGCCGATTCGCCGCGCCGCTTGATCTGCACGCCGACGAAGATGTGCGCGGACTGCGCATCGGCGATCCGGTAGTTGAACTCGGTCACGTTGCGATCGCCGACGAGCGAGCAGAAGCGCTTGAAGCTGCCGCGCTCCTCGGGGATCGTGACGGCGAACACGGCTTCGCGCGCCTCGCCCACTTCCGCGCGTTCGGCGACGAAGCGCATCCGGTCGAAGTTCATGTTCGCGCCGGACGTGACCGCGACGAGCGTCTGGTTCTCGATGCCTTCGCGTTCCGCATAGCGTTTCGCGCCCGCGACCGCGAGCGCGCCGGACGGCTCGAGCACGCTGCGCGTATCCTGGAACACGTCCTTGATCGCCGCGCACAGCGCGTCGGTATCGACCGTCAGCACGCCATCGAGGAAGTCGCGGCACAGCCGGAAGGTTTCCTCGCCGACGAGCTTCACCGCGGTGCCGTCCGCGAACAGGCCGACCTCGCTCAGCTCGACACGCTCGCCCTTCTGCAGCGACTGCGCCATCGCGCACGAATCCTCGGCCTGCACGCCGAACACCTTGATCTCCGGCCGCACCGCCTTGACGTAGGCCGCCACGCCGGCCGCGAGCCCGCCGCCGCCGATCGGCACGAAGATCGCGTGAATCGGGCCCTGATGCTGACGCAGGATTTCCATCGCGATCGTGCCCTGACCGGCGATCACGTACGGATCGTCGAACGGGTGAACGAACGTGAGGTCGCGCTCCGCCTGCACCTTCACCGCGTGTGCGTACGCGTCGCTGTACGACTCGCCCGCCTGAATCACCTCGACGCTCGGGCCGCCGTGCGCGCGGACCGCATCGACCTTCACCTGCGGCGTCGTGACCGGCACGACGATCACGGCCTTCACGCCCATCCGGGCCGCCGAGAACGCGACACCCTGCGCATGATTGCCGGCCGATGCCGTAATCACGCCGCGCGCGAGCGCGTCGGCCGGAATGTGCGCCATCTTGTTGTACGCGCCGCGCAGCTTGAACGAGAACACCGGCTGGTTGTCCTCGCGCTTCAGGTAAACGGGGTTGCGCAGCCGGGCCGACAGGTTGCGGGCGGGTTCGAGTTCCGTCTCGAGTGCGACGTCGTAGACGCGCGCGGTGAGGATTTTCTTCAGGTAATCGTGGGATGCCATGGGCGCTCGCGTGCGGTGCGGAAGCAGACGGTAAAAGATCAATGATAGCGCCAAGGGTCCGTCCGCACGCAAGCGGCGTGCCGGGCGGGCGCCTCGGAACCGCGCCGGCGGGCGTGTTTGCCGCATGGGGCGTCCTTTTTTACCGGTTTAACCGCATGGTTACCGACCGGACGGACGGCGAATGATCACACGAAATCGCGCCGAACCAGGCCTGGCGCGGCTTGCGGCGATAGCCCCACGACCTGTCCGGCGTGTCACGCATGGCCCGATCATGGGTTAGAATTCCGTTTTGAATCAAGGATCGGAAGATGCAGAGGCACCCTCGGATCGCCCCGTTGAAGCCGACGCCGCGCGCAGCCAGCCCCGCGGCGGAGCGGCATGCGCGCCGCGCGCGATCGTGCTGATGGCGCCGAGTGCCGCCAGGCCCAGCCGGCCAGGAACGGTGAGTCCAGACCCGCTCCGGCCCCATGCGAGATAGTCGCGCGCCTGGCACCAGAACAGATTTCCCCAAGATTGCGCCTACGCGCTTGCCGACGCCCGTGCACGGTGTATCGGCCCTCCGAGTCGTCCGAACATGAACGCACCACAAGTTTTCGATCCGCATGGCGCGGCCGCCGCCGTCGCCGCCGACCCCGCGCCCCGACTGCGCGAGATTCCCTACAACTACACGTCCTTCTCCGACCGCGAGATCGTGATCCGCCTGCTCGGCGCGGAGGCGTGGTCGGTGCTCGACGAGCTGCGTGCCGAACGCCGCACGGGCCGCTCGGCACGGATGCTGTATGAAGTGCTCGGCGATATCTGGGTCGTGCGCCGCAACCCGTACCTGCAGGACGACCTGCTCGACAACCCGAAGCGCCGCGCGCTGCTGATCGAGGCGCTGAACCACCGCCTGACCGAGATCGGCAAGCGCCGCCGCGCCGACCTGACCGAGCACCGCGACGACGCGGGCCGCGAACGCGCCGGACGCGTCGAGATGCTCGAGGCCGCCGCGCAGCGCGCGGTCGACGAGTTCGCCGACGAATTCGACAAGATGGCCGACCTGCGCCGCCGCGCGACCAAGGCGCTCGGCCGCTGCACGGAGAAGGACAACATCCGCTTCGACGGGCTGTCGCGCGTGTCGCACGTGACCGACGCGACCGACTGGCGCGTCGAATACCCGTTCGTCGTGCTGACCCCGGATACCGAAGCCGAGATCGCGGGGCTGATCAAGGCGTGCTTCGAGCTCGGCCTGACCGTGATCCCGCGCGGCGGCGGCACCGGCTACACGGGCGGCGCGGTGCCGCTCACGCCGTTCTCCGCGGTGATCAACACCGAAAAGCTCGAACAGCTCGGCGCGGTCGAGCTGACCGAACTGCCGGGCGTCGCGCACAAGGTGCCGACGATCTTCTCCGGCGCGGGCGTCGTCACGCGCCGCGTGACCGAAGCGGCCGAGGCGGCCGGCTACGTGTTCGCGGTCGATCCGACCTCGCTCGACGCATCGTGCATCGGCGGCAACGTCGCGATGAACGCCGGCGGCAAGAAGGCCGTGCTGTGGGGCACCGCGCTCGACAACCTGGCCTGGTGGCGGATGGTCGACCCGGACGGCAACTGGCTCGAAGTCACGCGCCACGAGCACAACCAGGGCAAGATCCACGACATCGCGGTCGCGCGTTTCGAGCTGAAGTGGTTCGACGGCGCGCATGCGCCGGGCGAGAAGCTGCTGAAGAGCGAGATGCTCGAGATCGAAGGGCGCCGGTTCCGCAAGGAAGGCCTCGGCAAGGACGTCACCGACAAGTTCCTCGCCGGCCTGCCGGGCGTGCAGAAGGAAGGCTGCGACGGGCTGATCACGTCCGCGCGCTGGGTGCTGCACAAGATGCCCGCGCACACCCGCACCGTCTGTCTCGAATTCTTCGGCCAGGCGCGCGAGGCGATCCCGAGCATCGTCGAGATCAAGGACTACCTGTTCGAGACGTCGAAGCAGGGCGGCGCGATTCTGGCGGGCCTCGAGCACCTCGACGAGCGCTATCTGCGCGCGGTCGGCTATGCGACCAAGAGCAAGCGCAACGCATTCCCCAAGATGGTGCTGATCGGCGACATCGTCGGCGATGACGCCGATGCGGTCGCGCACGCGACGTCCGAAGTGATCCGGATGGCGAACGGCAAGAGCGGCGAAGGCTTCGTCGCGATCAGCGCGGAGGCGCGCAAGCGCTTCTGGCTCGACCGCAGCCGCACGGCCGCGATCGCGAAGCACACCAACGCGTTCAAGATCAACGAGGACGTCGTCATCCCGCTGAACCGGATGGGCGAGTACACCGACGGTATCGAGCGGATCAACATCGAGCTGTCGCTGAAGAACAAGCTGCAGCTGGTCGACGCGCTCGAAGCGTTCTTCCGCGCGGGCAACCTGCCGCTCGGCAAGACCGACGACGCGAACGAGATCCCGAGCGCCGAACTGCTCGAGGATCGCGTGCAGCAGGCGCTGGAGCTGCTCAAGCGCGTGCGTGCGCGCTGGGAATTCGTGCGCGACCGGCTCGACCAGCCGCTGCGCGAGGCGCAGCACTACCTGGTGCAACTCGGCTACGAGGCGCTGGCCGAGAAGTTCGCCGATCGCGCGGACGAGCAGCCGGGCGTGACCGTGTTCCACGTCACGCAGGACCGCACGGTCCGCATCTCGTGGAAGCAGGAGATCCGCGCGGAGCTGCGCGCGATCTTCAACGGCGGCGCGTTCAAGCAGATCCTCGACGAAGCGCAGGCGATCCACAAGCAGGTGCTGCGCGGCCGTGTGTTCGTCGCACTGCACATGCACGCGGGCGACGGCAACGTCCACACGAACCTGCCGGTCAACTCCGACAACTACGAGATGCTGCAGGACGCGCATGCGGCGGTCGCGCGCATCATGACGCTCGCGCGCTCGCTCGACGGCGTGATTTCCGGCGAACACGGGATCGGCATCACGAAGCTCGAGTTCCTGACCGACGACGAGATCGCCGAATTCCGCGCGTACAAGCAGCGTGTCGACCCGAACGGCCGCTTCAACAAGGGCAAGCTGCTCGACGGCGCCGACCTGCGCAACGCGTACACGCCGAGCTTCGGGCTGATGGGCTACGAGTCGCTGATCATGCAGCAGTCCGACATCGGCGCGATCGCCGATTCGGTGAAGGACTGCCTGCGCTGCGGCAAGTGCAAGCCGGTGTGCGCGACCCACGTGCCGCGCGCGAACCTGCTGTACAGCCCGCGCAACAAGATCCTCGCGACCTCGCTGCTGGTCGAGGCGTTCCTGTACGAGGAACAGACGCGCCGCGGCGTGTCGATCAAGCACTGGGACGAGTTCAACGACGTGGCCGACCACTGCACGGTGTGCCACAAGTGCGTGACGCCGTGCCCGGTGAAGATCGACTTCGGCGACGTCACGATGAACATGCGCAACCTGTTGCGCAAGATGGGCAAGAAGAAATTCAATGCCGGCAATGCGGCGGGCATGTTCTTCCTGAACGCGACCAATCCGCAGACGATCAACGCCGCGCGCAGCGTGATGATGGGCGTCGGCTACAAGGTGCAGCGCTTCGCGAACGACATGCTGAAGAAGGTCGTGACGAAGCAGACCCAGCACCCGCCGGCGACGGTCGGCAAGCCGCCCGTGGTCGAGCAGGTGATCCACTTCGTCAACAAGAAGATGCCGGGCAACCTGCCGAAGAAGACGGCGCGCGCGCTGCTCGACATCGAGGACAACAAGATCGTGCCGATCATCCGCAACCCGAAGTCGACGACCGTCGATTCGGAGGCGGTGTTCTACTTCCCGGGCTGCGGCTCCGAGCGCCTGTTCTCGCAGGTCGGCCTCGCGACGCAGGCGATGCTGTGGGAAGCCGGCGTGCAGACCGTGCTGCCGCCGGGCTACCTGTGCTGCGGCTATCCGCAGCGCGGCTCGGGCCAGTACGACAAGGCCGAGAAGATCGTCACCGACAACCGCGTGCTGTTCCACCGGGTCGCGAACACGCTGAACTACCTCGACATCAAGACGGTGGTCGTGTCGTGCGGCACCTGCTACGACCAGCTGGCCGGGTATGAATTCGACAAGATCTTCCCGGGCTGCCGGATCATCGACATCCACGAGTTCCTGCTCGAGAAGGGGATGAAGCTCGACGGCGTGACGGGCACGCGCTACATGTATCACGACCCGTGCCACACGCCGATCAAGACGATGGACCCGGTGAAGCTCGTCAACGAGCTGATGGGCACGGAGAAGGACGGCTACAAGATCGAGAAGAACGATCGCTGCTGCGGCGAATCGGGCACGCTCGCGGTCACGCGTCCGGACGTGTCCACGCAGGTCCGCTTCCGCAAGGAAGAGGAAATCCGCAAGGGCGCCGCGAAGCTGCGCAGCATCCCGGTCGTGGCCGGTGGCGCACCCGCGCCGGCTGCCGCGAACGGCCCGGACGTGAAGATCCTGACGAGCTGCCCGTCGTGCCTGCAGGGCCTGTCGCGCTACAACGAGGACGCGAACATCGAGGCCGACTACATCGTGGTCGAAATCGCGCGCCAGGTGCTCGGCGAGAACTGGATGGCCGACTATGTCGCACACGCGAACAATGGCGGGATCGAGCGCGTGCTGGTCTAATGCGGGCATGACGGCCGCCCGGCCGGGCCACGGATGAGAGCGGGCGCCGGCGCATCAGCGCCGGCGCCCGTCCACATGGGAGCGACGATGGAATGCGTGTTTTGCCGTGACGACGGCGGCGAGGTGCTCTGGCAGGACGATGCGCTGCGCGTCGTGCTCGCGACGGGCGAGCACGAGTACCCGGGCTTCTGCCGGGTGATCTGGGGCACGCACGTGGCCGAGTTCTCCGATCTCGGCGAGCCCGAGCGGGCACACCTGATGCGCGTGGTGTACGCGGTGGAGCGGGCCGTGCGCCGCGTGATGCAGCCGAACAAGGTGAATCTCGCGAGCCTCGGCAACATGGTGCCGCACGTGCACTGGCACGTGATCCCGCGCTTCTCCAACGACGCCCATTTCCCGCAGCCCGTCTGGGCGCCGCGCCAGCGCAGCGTGTCCGAGGCGCTGCTGCGCACGCGCGCGGCGCAGGCCTCGCTGCTGCACAATGCGGTGCGCGAGGAAATTCAACGCATGACCGATTCGAGGCAGCCATGAGCGGTTTGACTTCCACGACGCCGATTCCGTCCGGCGTCGTCGTGCACGCGGTGTCGCGCGTGCTCGAATTGCAGTATCCGAACGGCGAGAGCTACCGGATTCCGTTCGAGCTGATGCGCGTCTATTCGCCATCGGCCGAGGTGCGCGGCCACGGGCCCGGCCAGGAGACGCTGCAGACCGGCAAGCGCGAGGTGACGATCACCGCGCTCGAGGGCGTGGGCAATTACGCGCTGCAGCCGACGTTCTCCGACGGCCACTCGACCGGCATCTACTCGTGGGATCTGCTGTACGAACTGGCGACGCAGCAGGACGCGCTGTGGCGCGACTATTTCGACAAACTGAAGGCGGCGGGCGTCGAGCGCGACGCGCCGATGCAGGCGGCCTCCGCGCCGCACGGCCACTGCCACTGAAATCGACGGCGCCCGCTCGGCGCCGTCTTGCCATTTACTGAGGATCAACGCGATGAGCAAAACCCACTTCGGCTTCGAAAGCGTCGAGGAAACCGAAAAAGCGAAGAAAGTGGCGGGCGTGTTCCATTCGGTCGCGAGCAACTACGATCTGATGAACGACCTGATGTCGGCCGGCATGCACCGCGCGTGGAAGATGTTCACGATCGCGCAGGCGAACGTGCGCCCCGGCTTCAAGGTGCTCGACATCGCGGCCGGCACGGGCGACCTGACCAAGGCGTTCGCGAAGGCGGCCGGCCCGACCGGCGAGGTCTGGCACACCGACATCAACGAGTCGATGCTGCGCGTGGGCCGCGACCGGCTGCTCGACAAGGGCGTCGTGACGCCGTCGCTGCTGTGCGATGCCGAGAAAATTCCCTTTCCCGACAACTACTTCGATGTGGTCACGGTCGCGTTCGGGCTGCGCAACATGACGCACAAGGACGCCGCGCTCGCCGAGATGCGCCGCGTCGCGAAGCCCGGCGGCCGCGTGATGGTGCTGGAATTCTCGAAAGTCTGGGATCCGCTGAAAAAAGCGTACGATCTGTATTCTTTCAAAGTATTACCGTGGCTTGGCGACAAGTTCGCGAAAGATGCTGAAAGTTACCGGTATCTTGCTGAATCTATCCGGATGCACCCCGATCAGGACACGCTGAAGACGATGATGGAACAAGCGGGCCTCGATGCCGTCAAATATTACAATTTGTCAGGTGGCGTGGTAGCTTTACACCTAGGAACCAAGTACTAAGGGGTTCTTCCCATACATTCGCCTTACATCTGGAGAAGCTGATGTCCGAATCGCGTTCGTTGTTCAACCGTAGCAAGCCGTCGAAGCCGTGGGCTCGACGGGTCGGCACGCTGCTGATGGTCGGCCTGCTCACGGCCGGCACGTTCGCATCGCTCGACGCCGAGGCCAAGCGCATGGGCGGCGGGCGCAGCATCGGCCGCCAGAGTTCCACCGTCACGCAGCGCCAGGCCACGCCGCCCGCGCAGCAGCCGATGCAGCAGGCCGCGCCGGCGCAGGCGCAGCGCGCGAATCCGGCCGCACCGGCACCGGCCGCGCAGCCGAACCGCTCGCGCTGGCTCGGGCCGATCGCCGGTCTCGCGGCCGGCCTCGGCATCGCGGCGCTGCTGTCGCACTTCGGCCTCGGCGGCGCGTTCGCGAGCATGATGGCGAACGTCATCGTGATCGCGCTGCTGGCGATGGTCGGCATCTGGCTGGTCCGCAAGTTCATGAACCGTCGCCGCTCGAACGAGCCGGCGTACTCGGTCGGCGGCTCGGCATCGTCGTCGGGCAGCTACTCGCAGAGCCCGTCGTTCCAGCAAGGCAGCACCGGCAGCAACTATGCCGGTAGCGGCAGCAGCTACGCGAACGAAGCGCAGGGCGTGTTCGGCGGCGGCGCGGCAGCCGCCGGCGCGGCGGGCGCGATGGCGGCCGCACCGCTGCAGGTGCCGGCCGGCTTCGACACCGAGGCGTTCCTGCGCAGCTCGAAGGTCTACTTCGTGCGCCTGCAGGCGGCGTGGGACCAGGGCAACCTGGCCGACATCCGCGAGTTCACGACGCCGGAAATGTTCGCCGAGATCAAGATCGACCTCGACTCGCGCGGCAACGAGTCGAACCAGACCGATGTCGTGCAGCTCGACGCGGAACTGGTCGCGATCGAGGATCGCGGCATCGAGCAGTCGGCGAGCGTGCGCTTCCACGGGCTGATCCGCGAATCGGCGAATGCGTCGGCGGCGCCGTTCGACGAGGTGTGGAACCTGTCGAAGTCGGGCAGCCAGGGCTGGCTGCTCGCGGGTATCCAGCAGATCAACACGCACTGAGCGTGACCGGCGGCCGGCTTGCCGGCTGCCCGGGCGACGGCTGCCGCACTGCGACCGCTTGCCGCCCGGGTGTGCGGTTGGCCGCGGTCTGCCGACGATCCGACGTTACAATAGAAACCCGCGTGGGCGCCCGGCCTGCGCGGGTTTTTTCTTTCCCAGCCCGATGACCTTTGCTGCCAAGCCTTTTGCTGCTGCTGTCAATCACCTGCTCGCGCGCGAATCGTGGGCGCGCGACCGCCTGATCCCCTACGCGGGCAAGACCGCCCGGCTCGACGTGCCGCCCGTCACGCTCACGCTGCTCGTGCAGCCCGACGGCTATCTGTCCGCGGTGGAGGCGCACGATGCGCAACACGTCGACGTGTCGATCGCGCTCGCGGGCGACACGGTCGCCGCATTCCTGCAGGGCGGCCAGGCGGCCGTGATGAAGCACGTGAAGATCGAGGGTGACGCGGAGTTCGCGACGCAGATCGCGAAGCTGGCCGAGCACCTGCGCTGGGAACCTGAGGAAGATCTCGCGAAGCTGGTCGGCGACGCGGCGGCGTACCGGATCGCGACGGTCGTGCGCGACGCCGGCGCGCGCGCGCGCCGCGCCGGCCGCAACGTGCTCGATTCCGTCGCCGAGTACTGGCTCGACGAAAACCCGCAAGTCGTCCGGCGCACGGTGCTCGGCGGCTTCGACGCCGAACTGGCGCGTGCGCGCGATGCGCTCGCGCGGGTCGAGAAGCGGGTCGAGCGACTCGAACAAAAAATCGGCGCGCGCACGGGCTCCGGCCCGCGCGGCGCGCACTGAGGGCCGCAGGGCATGCGCATTTTCCGTTTCATCAAGATTGTCTACACCGTCATCCGCTTCGGCCTCGACGAAGTGATGCTGTCCCGGATCGACGACCGGCGCGTGAAGCTGCTGCTGCGGATCACGACGATCGGCCGCCGCTATTCCGATCCGCCCGCCGTGCGGCTGCGTCATGCGCTCGAAAGCCTCGGCCCGATCTTCGTGAAGTTCGGCCAGGTGCTGTCGACGCGCCGCGACCTGCTGTCGGTCGATTTCGCGAACGAACTCGCGAAGCTGCAGGACCAGGTGCCGCCATTCGATTCGGCGGTCGCGATCGCGATCATCGAGAAGTCGCTCGGCGCGCCGGTCGACGAGCTGTTCGACGAATTCGAGCGCGAGCCGATCGCGAGCGCGTCGATCGCGCAGGTGCATTTCGCGAAGCTGAAGCAGGGCGTACACGCGGGCAAGGCCGTTGCCGTGAAGGTGCTGCGCCCGAACATGCTGTCCGTGATCGACTCGGATCTCGCGCTGATGCGCGACATCGCCATCTGGACCGAACGCATGTGGGCCGACGGCCGGCGCCTGAAGCCGCGCGAAGTCGTCGCCGAATTCGACAAGTACCTGCACGACGAGCTGGACCTGATGCGCGAGGCCGCCAACGGCAGCCAGCTGCGCCGCAACTTCGCGGGCCTCGACCTGCTGCTCGTGCCCGAGATGTTCTGGGATTTCTCGACGTCGCAGGTGCTCGTGATGGAGCGCATGACTGGCGTGCCGATCAGCCAGGTCGAGACGCTGCGCTCGGCCGGCGTCGACATCAAGAAGCTCGCGCGCGAAGGCGTCGAGATCTTCTTCACGCAGGTATTCCGCGACGGCTTCTTCCATGCGGACATGCACCCTGGCAACATCCAGGTGAGCCTCGATCCGACCACGTTCGGCCGCTATATCGCGCTCGATTTCGGGATCGTCGGCGCGTTGTCGGATTTCGACAAGAACTACCTCGCGCAGAACTTCCTCGCGTTCTTCAAGCGCGATTACCACCGCGTCGCGACGCTGCACCTCGAATCGGGCTGGGTGCCGCCCGAGACGCGCGTCGAGGAACTCGAAAGCGCGATCCGCGCGGTGTGCGAGCCGTATTTCGACCGTGCGCTGAAGGACATCTCGCTCGGCCAGGTGCTGATGCGCCTGTTCTCGACGTCGCGCCGCTTCAACGTCGAGATCCAGCCGCAGCTCGTGCTGCTGCAGAAGACGATGCTGAACGTCGAGGGGCTCGGCCGTTCGCTCGATCCAGAACTCGATCTGTGGAAGACCGCGAAGCCGTATCTCGAGCGATGGATGACCGAGCAGATCGGCCTGCGCGGCTGGTACGAGCGCTTCAAGGTCGAGGCGCCGCAGTGGAGCAAGACGCTGCCGCAACTGCCGCGCCTGATCCATCACGCGATGGCGGCGCGCCACGATGCGCCGCGCGCGGCGAGCGAGGAACTGATGCGTCAGATTCTCGTCGAGCAGAAACGAACCAACCGGCTGCTGCAGGCATTGCTGATCTTCGGTCTTGCCGTCGGCGTCGGGGCGCTCGTCGCGCGCGTGCTGCTCGCGCTGGCGTACGGCGCATGATCGAAAGGAGCCGCGCGATGTCCGAACCGAAACAACCGTCCGCGCCGAGCGCCGCCGATTTCGCGACGCGCGACCCCGGCAACGCCGCGTTCTGGGACGAGCGTTTCACACGCGGCGTGACGCCGTGGGAATTCGGCGGCGTGCCGGACGGGTTTCGCGCGTTTGCGCAGCGGCGCGAGCCGTGCGCGGTGCTGATTCCCGGCTGCGGCAGTGCGCAGGAGGCCGGCTGGCTCGCGCAGGCGGGCTGGCCCGTGCGCGCGATCGATTTCGCCGCGCAGGCGGTGGCGGCCGCGAAGGTGCAGCTCGGCGCGCATGCGGACGTCGTCGAGCAGGCCGATTTCTTCGCGTACCGGCCGCCGTTCGACGTGCAGTGGGTGTACGAGCGCGCGTTCCTGTGCGCGCTGCCGCCGAGCCTGCGCGCCGGCTATGCGGCGCGGATGGCCGAACTGCTGCCCGCCGGTGCGCTGCTGGCCGGTTATTTCTTCGTGACGGCGAAACCGAAGGGGCCGCCGTTCGGCATCGAGCGCGCCGAACTCGATGCGCTGCTCGCGCGGCACTTCGAACTGATCGAGGATCTGCCGGTGACCGATTCGCTGGCCGTGTTCGAAGGGTACGAGCGCTGGCTCACGTGGCGCCGTCGCTGAAGCCCGCGCGTCGCGGCCGTTGCCGGAGCGCGCCGGGGTTTCGGATATAATTCAAGGTTTTGCAAGCCGTTTCCAGTTTCTGCGGGAAAAATATCATGCCGATCTACGCCTATCGATGCGAAGCGTGCGGTTTCGCGAAGGACGTGCTCCAGAAGATGAGCGACGCGCCGCTGTCGCAGTGCCCCGAATGCGGGAAGGATGCTTTTCGCAAGCAGGTCACCGCCGCCGGCTTCCAGCTGAAGGGCTCCGGCTGGTATGTCACCGATTTCCGCGGTGGCTCGGGCGGCACCAGCGCGCCGGCGACGGCGTCGGGCGACGCGGGTGCTGCAGCACCGGCCGCCGCGGCGCCGGCGGCAGCCGCGCCTGCTGCAGCGAGTTCCGACAGTACGACGACGAGCGCCGCGCCGGCCCCGGCCGCGGCGCCCGCCGCCGGCAGTTGACCGTCGCGGCCCGGCCGGGTCGCGACCAACCCGCGCCTCCGGCGCGGTTCATTGACGGCAGATGATGAAAAAGACGACCCTGAAAACGGTGTTTCTGACCGGCCTGCTGGTTCTCGTCCCGCTCGCGATCACGCTGTGGGTGCTCGGCCTCATCATCGGCACGATGGACCAGACGCTGCTGCTCCTGCCCGAATCGTGGCAGCCGGAGCGGATGCTCGGCTTCCATCTGCCGGGGATCGGCGCGGTGCTGACGCTCGCGTTCATCTTCGTCGTCGGGCTGGCCACGCAGAACTTCATCGGCCAGAAGCTCGTCACGTGGTGGAACGCGGTCGTGCGTCACATCCCGGTCGTCGGGCCGATCTACACGAGCGTCAAGCAGGTGTCGGACACGCTGCTGTCGAGCAGCGGCAACGCGTTCCGCAAGGCGCTGCTGATCGAATACCCGCGTCGCGGCTCGTATACGATCGCGTTTCTGACCGGCGCGCCCGGCGGCGACGTGGTCAACCATCTGACGGAAGAGTACGTGAGCGTGTACGTGCCCACGACGCCGAACCCGACGTCGGGCTTCTTCCTGATGCTGCCGAAGAGCGAAGTCATCGAACTCGACATGTCGGTCGATGCCGCGCTCAAGTACATCGTCTCGATGGGCGTCGTGGCGCCTCCGGCGCCGGCTCCGGCGCCCGCCCGCCGTCCCGTCGAGCCGCCGCTGTAAGTAAAGAATCATCGCCCGGGCCGCGCGTTGCGGCACCCGTTGATCAAACCGAACGAAAGCAAACATCATGTCGATGCGTACTGAATACTGCGGTCTCGTGACCGAACACCTGCTGGGCCAAACCGTGTCGCTGTGCGGCTGGGTGCAGCGCCGCCGCGATCACGGCGGTGTGATCTTCATCGACCTGCGCGATCGGGAAGGCCTCGTGCAGGTGGTGTGCGACCCGGATCGCGCCGAAATGTTCGCGACTGCCGAAGGCGTGCGCAACGAGTTCTGCGTGCAGATCAAGGGTCTCGTGCGCAACCGTCCGGAAGGCACGGTCAACGCCGGCCTGAAGAGCGGCAAGATCGAAGTGCTGTGCCACGAGCTGATCGTGCTGAACGCGTCGGTCACGCCGCCGTTCCAGCTCGACGACGACAACCTGTCGGAAACGACGCGCCTCACGCACCGCGTGCTCGACCTGCGCCGTCCGCAGATGCAGCACAACCTGCGCCTGCGCTACCGTGTCGCGATCGAAGCGCGCAAGTACCTCGACGAGCAGGGCTTCATCGACATCGAAACGCCGATGCTGACGAAGAGCACGCCGGAAGGCGCGCGCGACTACCTCGTGCCGTCGCGCGTGAACGCGGGCCAGTTCTTCGCGCTGCCGCAGTCGCCGCAGCTGTTCAAGCAGCTGCTGATGGTCGCGAACTTCGACCGTTACTACCAGATCACCAAGTGCTTCCGCGACGAGGACCTCCGTGCCGACCGTCAGCCGGAATTCACGCAGATCGACTGCGAGACGTCGTTCCTCGGCGAGCAGGAAATCCGCGACCTGTTCGAAGACATGATCCGTCACATCTTCAAGACGACGATCGACGTCGAACTCGACGCGAAATTCCCGGTGATGCCGTACTCGGAAGCGATGGCGCGTTTCGGTTCGGACAAGCCGGACCTGCGCGTGCAGCTCGAATTCACCGAGCTGACCGACGCGATGAAGGACGTCGACTTCAAGGTGTTCAGCACGCCGGCCAACGCGAAGGACGGCCGTGTCGCGGCGCTGCGCGTGCCGAAGGGCGGCGAGCTGTCGCGTGGCGACATCGACGGCTACACGGAATTCGTGCGCATCTACGGTGCGAAGGGCCTCGCGTGGATCAAGGTCAACGAGAAGGCGAAGGGCCGCGACGGCCTGCAAAGCCCGATCGTCAAGAACCTGCACGACGCGTCGATCGCGGCGATCCTCGAGCGCACCGGCGCTGAAGACGGCGACATCATCTTCTTCGCGGCCGACCGCGCGAAGGTCGTCAACGACAGCCTCGGCGCGCTGCGCCTGAAGATCGGCCATTCGGAATTCGGCAAGGCGAACGGCCTCGTCCAGGCCGGCTGGAAGCCGCTGTGGGTCGTCGACTTCCCGATGTTCGAATACGACGACGAAGACGCGCGCTACGTCGCGGCGCACCACCCGTTCACGAGCCCGAAGGACGAGCACCTCGAGTACCTCGAGACCGACCCGGGCCGCTGCCTCGCGAAGGCCTACGACATGGTGCTGAACGGCTGGGAAATCGGCGGCGGCTCGGTGCGTATCCACCGCGAGGAAGTGCAGAGCAAGGTGTTCCGCGCGCTGAAGATCGGTGCGGAAGAAGCGCAGCTGAAGTTCGGCTTCCTGCTGGACGCGCTGCAGTACGGCGCGCCGCCGCACGGCGGTATCGCATTCGGCCTCGACCGCATCGTCACGATGATGGCCGGTGCCGACTCGATCCGCGACGTGATCGCGTTCCCGAAGACGCAGCGTGCGCAGGATCTGCTCACGCAGGCGCCGAGCCCGGTCGACGAGCGTCAGCTGCGCGAACTGCACATCCGTCTGCGTCAGCCGGAACAGCCGAAGGCGTAACGCTTGTCAAAGGTCGTGTGCGCGGCGACGCGCGCGCGACGCCCAACGAAAAAGGCGCCGTGGTGCGCCTTTTTCGTTTTTTGCGGTACAGTCGCAGCACTTGCCGCCCGTTCGGGCACAGCCCGGCGCACGGCCCCGTGCCGCATGAAACAAAGATGACGAAGCCGCCGAAAATCCCCGAATCCGTTCTCGTCGTGATCTACACGCCCGAACTCGACGTGCTGGTGATCAAGCGTGCCGACCAGCCCGATTTCTGGCAATCGGTGACCGGATCGAAGGACGCGCTCGACGAGCCGCTCGCGCTCACGGCCGCGCGCGAAGTCGCCGAGGAAACCGGCATCGCGGTCGGGTCGCGCGACGTGCCGGCCACCGCGCTGGTCGACTGGCGCCACCGGATCGAATACAGCATCTATCCGCAATACCTGCATCGCTATGCGCCGGGCGTCACGCGCAACGTCGAGCACTGGTTCGGCCTGTGCGTGCCGCACCGTGTCGACGTGACGCTGTCGCCGCGCGAGCATGTCGACCATGCGTGGCTGCCGTACCGTGAAGCGGCCGCGCGCTGCTTCTCGCCGTCGAACGCCGAAGCGATCCTGCAATTGCCCGTGCGCGTGTCGCTCGCGCGGGCGCCGCACGGCTCGTCCGCATGAATGCGGAAACCCGCAAGCGCTTCGCGCAATTGCGGCAGATGTTCCTGCAGGAGCGCGGCTCCGCGTCGCGGCTCGCGTTTACGGCCGGCAACACGGTGCGGCTCTGCGAGACCGGCAGCGAATTCTTCCACGCGCTGATCGAGCGGATCGATGCGGCGCGCGAGCAGGTGATGCTCGAAACCTACATCTTCTGCGACGACGCGGCCGGCCGCCCGGTGTCGGATGCGCTGATCCGCGCGGCGCAGCGCGGCGTGCGCGTGCGCGTGATCACCGACGGCATCGGCACCGCGCGCCTGCCGCTGTTCGACACGTGGGCCGAGGCCGGTGTCGAGCACTGCATCTACAACCGCTTCCTGTTCGGCCGTTTCGGCTTCTCGCGCACGCACCGCAAGCTCGCGGTGATCGATCACGCGGTCGCGTTCTGCGGCGGCATCAACATCGTCGACGACTACACGCAGGGCAGCGCGACGCTGCCGTTTCCACGCTGGGATTTCGCGGTCGAGATGGCCGGGCCGGCGGTGTCGGACGTGCGCGCCGCGTTCGAGCTGCAGTGGCACCGCATCCAGTTCGGCCACAAGCCGTACGCGCAGTACGCGGCGGGGCTGCACGGCGGCGAAGCGTTCCCGGACATGTTCCGGCGCTGGATGCGCAGCCACCGGTGGATCAAGGCCGGCGCGCTGCGGGTCGTGACCGAGCCGAGCGTCGCATTCGTCGCGCGCGACAACGTCGTGAACCGCCGCGCGATCGAGAAGGCCTATCTCGCCGCGATCGGCCAGGCGCGCCATCGGATCCTGCTCGCGAATCCGTACTTCATGCCGGGCCGCAAGCTGCGCCGCGCGCTGACGGGTGCCGCGCGGCGCGGCGTCGACGTGCGGATCCTGATCGGCCGCAAGGAGTTCACGGCGCTCGATACGGCCGTGCCGTTCCTGTACCACGCGCTGCTGCGCGCGGGCGTGCGCGTGGCGGAATACGACAAGACGATCCTGCACGGCAAGGTGGCCGTGATCGACGACAATTGGGCGACCGTCGGTTCGTCGAATCTGGACGCGCTGAGCCTGATGCTGAACAATGAAGCGAACGTCGTGCTGGTGCGCTACGATGCACTCACGAACGAACTGCGCGACGCGATCGCGACCGCCTTCTCCGAAGGCCGCGAAATCGACGCCGCCCGGTACGCCGCCCGGCCGCGCATCGAGCGCATGCTCAACTGGCTGGCGTACAACACGTATCGCCTCGTGATGAAGGCGCTGACGGTCGGCGGTTACGACTGACCCGGATTCAGCATCCGCTTCATAAAATCTGTCCGCACGTTCGTGCGGAAAAGCCGCTCCGGTCCCGCCGGAATCGCGCAAAATAGCGGCTCGGTTAGACACCGGTTTCTAATAATTTCCTTGTTTCGCGAGCGGCCGCACTCAATAATAGTACGGCCGTTCGATTTTATTCGAACCCCCGAACGGTTAAGAAAAAGCTATGCGAAAAGGCGAACAGACGCGTGCCGCGATACTTGAAGCTGCTTTGGACCTCGCCAGCCGTGACGGGCTGGAGGGGCTGACGATCGGCCTCCTGGCCGAGCGCATGCAGATGAGCAAGAGCGGTGTGTTCGCGCACTTCGGATCGCGCGAGGACCTGCAGGTCGAGGTCGTCCGCGAGTATCACCATCGTTTCGAAAACGAGGTGTTCTTTCCGAGCCTGCGCGAGCCGCGAGGCTTGCCGCGCCTTCGGGCGATGCTGGCCCGCTGGACGGAGAAGCGCATCCAGGAGGTGACGACCGGATGCATCTACATCAGCGGTGCGGTCGAGTACGACGACCGGCCTGACAGCCCCGTGCGCGAGCAGTTGATCGCGAGCGTGACGGCCTGGCGTGCCGCGATGCTGCGTGCCATTTCGCAGGCGAAGGAAGAAGGCCATCTGCGTGCGGATACCGATCCGGACCTGATGCTCTTCGAACTGTACAGCTTCACGCTCGGCCTGCATCACGACGCACGATTCCTGCATTCGCCGGATGCCGTGCGCCTCACGTGGGCCGCGCTGGAAAAGACGATCGTTTCGTATCAGAGCGAGAGCCGTTAGCGGCGCGTGACCCGCCCGCCAGGAGCTCGAGCCGTTTTGCCCACCTTTGGAGAGAGTCATGGGACAGTACGCCGCGCCGCTGCGCGACATGCAATTCGTGTTGCACGAGCTTCTGAATGTCGAGGCCGAGGTCAAGCAAATGCCGCGGCACGCGGACCTCGACGCCGACACGATCAACCAGGTCCTCGAGGAGGCGGGCAAGTTCTGCTCCGAGGTGCTGTTCCCGCTGAACCAGGTCGGCGACCGCGAAGGCTGCACGTATGAAGGCGACGGCGTCGTGAAGACCCCGACCGGCTTCAAGGAAGCGTATCGGCAATACGTCGAGGCCGGCTGGCCGGCGCTCGGCTGCGATCCGGACTACGGCGGCCAGGGCCTGCCCGCGTTCGTGAACAACGCGCTCTACGAAATGCTGAACTCGGCGAACCAGGCCTGGACGATGTATCCGGGTCTGTCGCACGGCGCCTACGAATGCCTGCACGCGCACGGCGCGCCGGAACTGCAGCAGCAATACCTGCCGAAGCTCGTGTCGGGCGAATGGACGGGCACGATGTGCCTGACCGAGCCGCACTGCGGCACCGACCTCGGCATCCTGCGCACCAAGGCCGAACCGAACGGCGACGGCTCGTACTCGATCAGCGGCACGAAGATCTTCATCTCGAGCGGCGAGCACGACATGTCGAAGAACATCATCCACCTCGTGCTCGCGCGCCTGCCGGACGCGCCGCAGGGCACGAAGGGGATCTCGCTGTTCATCGTGCCGAAGTTCGTTCCGGACGCCGCGGGCGAGCCGGGCGAGCGCAACGGCATCAAGTGCGGCTCGATCGAACACAAGATGGGCATCCACGGCAACTCGACGTGCGTGATGAACCTCGACAACGCGAAGGGCTGGATGGTCGGCGAGCCGAACAAGGGCCTCAACGCGATGTTCGTGATGATGAACGCCGCGCGTCTGGGTGTCGGCATGCAGGGCCTGGGCCTCACGGAAGTCGCGTACCAGAATTCACTGACGTACGCGAAGGAACGCCTGCAGATGCGCTCGCTGACGGGCCCGAAGGCACCGGACAAGCCGGCCGATCCGATCATCGTGCACCCGGACGTGCGCCGCATGCTGCTCACGCAGAAGGCCTACGCGGAAGGCGCGCGCGCCTTCACGTACTGGTCCGCGCTGCAGATCGACAAGGAGCTGTCGCACGGTGACGAAGCGGTACGCAAGGAAGCGGCCGATCTCGTCGCGCTGCTCACGCCGATCATCAAGGCGTTCCTGACCGACAACGCGTTCGAGTCGACCAACCACGCGATGCAGATCTACGGCGGCCACGGCTTCATCTCCGAGTGGGGCATGGAGCAGTACGTGCGCGACGCGCGGATCAACATGATCTACGAAGGCACGAACTCGATCCAGTCGCTCGACCTGCTGGGCCGCAAGGTGCTCGGCGACATGGGCGCGAAGCTGAAGAAGTTCGGCAAGCTCGTCACCGAATTCGCGGAAGCCGAAGGCGTGAAGCCGGAGATGGCCGAGTTCATCAACCCGCTCGCGGACATCGGCGACAAGGTGCAGAAGCTGACGATGGAAATCGGCATGAAGGCGATGCAGAACCCGGACGAAGTCGGCGCCGCCGCCGTGCCGTACCTGCGCACCGTCGGCCACCTGGTGTTCTCGTACTTCTGGGCGCGCATGGCGCGTCTCGCTCTCGACAAGGAAGCGTCGGGCGACCCGTTCTACAAGTCGAAGCTCGCGACGGCCCGCTTCTACTTCGCGCGCCTGCTGCCCGAGACGGCGTCGACGATCCGCGCCGCGCGCGCCGGTTCGAAGACGATGATGGAAGTCGACGAATCGCTGTTCTGACGCGAGTCCGGGCGGTGCGCCGCCCGGATGCAACGGTTCCTGGTACTCACTTCGCCGTGCAGCCCTCACAACCCGCGCTGCACGACACTATCCGGAGACATCCCGTGAGCAATTTCCTGATTCGCAAGGTCGCCGTGCTGGGCGCCGGCGTGATGGGCGCGCAGATCGCCGCGCACCTCGTCAACGCGCGCGTGCCGGTGCTGCTGTTCGACCTGCCGGCCAAGGAAGGCCCGAAAAACGCGATCGCGCTGAAGGCGATCGAGAACCTGAAGAAGCTGTCGCCCGCGCCGTTCGGCGTGAAGGACGACGCGAAATACCTCGAGGCCGCGAACTACGAGGACGACATCGCGAAGCTCGCCGGGTGCGACGTCGTGATCGAGGCGATCGCCGAGCGGATGGACTGGAAGCACGACCTGTACAAGAAGGTCGCGCCGCACATCGCACCGAACGCGATCTTCGCGACCAACACGTCGGGCCTGTCGATCACGAAGCTGTCCGAAGGTTTCTCGGACGAGCTGAAGGCGCGCTTCTGCGGCGTGCACTTCTTCAACCCGCCGCGCTACATGCACCTCGTCGAGCTGATCCCGACCGCGCACACGCGTCCGGAGATCCTCGACCAGCTCGAGACCTTCCTGACGAGCATCGTCGGCAAGGGCGTCGTGCGCGCGAAGGACACGCCGAACTTCATCGCGAACCGCGTCGGGATCTTCTCGATTCTCGCGGTGATCACCGAGGCCGCGAAGTTCGGCCTGCGCTTCGACGAAGTCGACGACCTGACGGGCAGCCGCCTCGGCCGCGCGAAGTCGGCGACGTTCCGCACCGCGGACGTGGTCGGCCTCGACACGATGGCGCACGTGATCAAGACGATGCAGGACAACCTCGCCGACGATCCGTTCTTCCCGGTCTACCAGACGCCTGCCGTGCTCGCCGAACTGGTGAAGCAGGGCGCGCTCGGCCAGAAGACGGGCGGCGGTTTCTACAAGAAGGAAGGCAAGGCGATCAAGGTGCTCGACGCGAAGACGGGCACCTATGTGGATTCGGGCGCGAAGGCGGACGAAACCGTCGGCCGCATCCTGAAGCGCCCGCCGGCGGAACGCCTGAAGCTGCTGCGCGAGACGGACCATCCGCATGCGCAGTTCCTGTGGTCGATCTTCCGCGACGTGTTCCACTACATCGGCGTGCATCTCGAGTCGATCGCCGACAACGCGCGCGACGTCGATCTCGCGATCCGCTGGGGCTTCGGCTGGAACGAAGGCCCGTTCGAAGGCTGGCAGGCCGCTGGCTGGAAGCAGGTCGCCGAGTGGGTGCAGGAAGACATCGCGGCCGGCAAGGCGCTCGCGAACGTGCCGCTGCCGTCGTGGGTGCTCGAAGGCCCGGTCGCGGAGAAGGGCGGCGTGCACACGGCCGAAGGCTCGTGGGCACCGGCCGCGCAGCGCTTCGTGCCGCGTTCCGATCTGGCCGTCTACGGCAAGCAGGTGTTCCGCGCGCCGCTCGTCGGCGAAGCCGGCGCCGATCCGAAGACGTACGGCAAGACGCTGTTCGAAACCGACGCGGTACGTGCATGGGTCGATGATCGCGCAGGCGAGGACGACGTCGTGATCGTGTCGTTCAAGTCGAAGATGAACACGATCGGACCGAGCGTGATCGACGGCCTCGTGCAGGCGATCGAACTCGCGGAGAAGGATTACAAGGGCGTGGTGATCTGGCAGCCGACGTCGCTGAAGCTCGGCACGCCGGGCGGCCCGTTCTCGGCCGGCGCGAACCTCGAAGAGGCGATGCCCGCGTTCATGATGGGCGGCGCAAAGGGCATCGAGCCGTTCGTGAAGAAGTTCCAGGAAGGCATGCTGCGCGTGAAGTACGCGAACGTGCCGGTGGTGGCGGCCGTATCGGGCATCGCGCTCGGCGGCGGGTGCGAGCTGATGCTGCACAGCGCGAAGCGCGTCGTGCACGTCGAGAGCTACATCGGTCTCGTCGAAGTGGGCGTCGGCCTCGTGCCGGCCGGCGGCGGCCTGAAGGAAGCGGCGCTGCGCGCGGCGGAGGCGGCCACGGCCGCGAACGCGACCACCGACATCCTGAAGTTCGTCACGAAGTCGTTCGAGAACGCGGCGATGGCGAAGGTGTCGTCCTCGGCGCACGATGCGCGCGCGATGGGCTACCTGAAGCCGTCCGACACGATCATCTTCAACGTGTTCGAACTGCTCGACACCGCGAAGAAGGAAGCGCGTGCGCTGGCGGCGGTCGGCTACCGCGCACCGCTGCGCGCGAAGGACGTGCCGGTGGCAGGCCGCTCGGCGATCGCGACGATCAAGGCATCGCTCGTCAACATGCGTGACGGCCGCTTCATCAGCGACCACGACTACCTGATCGCGAGCCGCATCGCCGAAGCCGTGTGCGGCGGCGACGTCGAAGCCGGCAGCCTCGTCGACGAGCAGTGGCTGCTCGCGCTCGAGCGCCGCGCGTTCGTCGAGCTGCTCGGCACGCAGAAGACGCAGGAACGGATCATGGGCATGTTGCAGACCGGCAAGCCGGTGCGTAACTGAGCGAGCGGATAAGGAGCTTCAAATGAGCAAACAACTGCAAGACGCATACATCGTCGCCGCCAGCCGCACCCCGATCGGCAAGGCCCCGCGCGGTGTCTTCAAGAACACGCGCCCGGACGAGCTGCTGGTTCACGCGATCAAGTCGGCGGTCGCGCAGGTGCCGGGCTTCGATACGAAGCTGATCGAGGACGCGATCATCGGCTGCGCGATTCCGGAAGCCGAGCAAGGCCTGAACGTCGCGCGGATGGGCGCGCTGCTCGCGGGCCTGCCGCAGACGGTCGGCGGCGTGACGGTCAACCGCTTCTGCGCGTCGGGCATCACGGCGCTGGCGATGGCGGCGGACCGCATCCGCGTCGGCGAATCGGACGCGATCTTCGCGGGCGGCTGCGAATCGATGAGCATGGTGCCGATGATGGGCAACAAGCCGTCGATGTCGCCGCACATCTTCGATCGCAGCGAAGACTTCGGCATTGCATACGGGATGGGCCTGACGGCCGAGCGCGTCGCCGAGCAGTGGAAGGTGAGCCGCGAGGACCAGGACGCGTTCTCGGTCGAATCGCACCGCAAGGCGCTCGCCGCACAGCAGGCCGGCGAATTCGGCGACGAAATCGCCGCGTACACGATCACCGAGCGTTTCCCGAACCTCGCGACCAGCGAAGTCGACGTGAAGACGCGCGAGATCGCGCTCGACGAAGGTCCGCGCGCGGATACGACGCTCGAAGGCCTCGCGAAGCTGCGCACGGTGTTCGCGAACAAGGGCTCGGTCACGGCCGGCAACAGCTCGCAGACGTCGGACGGTGCGGGTGCGCTGCTGGTCGTGTCGGAGAAGGTGCTCAAGGCATTCAACCTGACGCCGCTCGCGCGCTTCGTGAGCTTCGCGGTGCGCGGCGTGCCGCCGGAAATCATGGGCATCGGTCCGAAGGAAGCGATTCCGGCCGCGCTGAAGGCCGCGGGCCTGAAGCAGGACGATCTCGACTGGATCGAGCTGAACGAGGCATTCGCCGCGCAGTCGCTGGCGGTGATCCGCGATCTCGGCCTCGACCCGTCGAAGGTCAACCCGGTCGGCGGCGCGATCGCGCTCGGCCACCCGCTCGGCGCGACCGGCGCGATCCGCGCGGCGACCGTCGTGCACGGCCTGCGCCGCCGCAACCTGAAGTACGGGATGGTCACGATGTGCGTCGGCACCGGCATGGGTGCGGCGGGCATCATCGAACGCCTGTAAGCGGAGCGGGACAGTAGCGATCACGGTGCGCGAGCCACGAGCTTGCGCACCGTTTTTCATTCCGGAAGAGGAAAGTCAAAGGAGACGGTTGTGGCCGAAATTCAAGTGGAACGCGCCGACGGCGTGATGACGATCACGATCGCACGCCCGGCGAAGAAGAACGCGCTGACGGCGGCGATGTACCAGACGATGGCCGATGCGCTCGCCGACGCGCAGGAAGACAAGGCGATCCGCGTGATCCTGCTGCGCGGCGGCGACGGCAACTTCAGCGCGGGGAACGATCTCGAGGATTTCCTGAAGACGCCGCCGAAGGACGAGAACGCGTCGGTGTTCCAGTTCCTCGCGCGGATCAGCCAGGCGACCAAGCCGATCGTGGCCGCGGTGCCGGGCATCGCGATCGGCGTCGGCGTGACGATGCTGCTGCACTGCGATCTCGTCTACGCGGCCGACACCGCGACGTTCTCGCTGCCGTTCGCGCAGCTCGGGCTGTGCCCGGAAGCCGCGTCGAGCGCGCTGCTGCCGCGTCTGGCCGGCCATCAGGTCGCCGCTGAAAAGCTGCTGCTCGGCGAAGCGTTCGACGCGCTGGAAGCGCATCGCATCGGCATCGTCAATCGCGTGCTGCCGGCCGCCGAGCTCGACGCATTCGCGGCGAAGCAGGCCGCGAAGCTCGCGGCGCTGCCGGCGTCGTCGCTGCGCGTGACGAAGGCGCTGCTGAAGGACACGGGCGGGGTGGCCGTTGCCGCGCGGATGAGCGAGGAAGCCGGCCACTTTTCGGCGATGCTGCGCGCGCCGGAAGCGCGCGAGGCGATGACGGCGTTCTTCGAGAAGCGCAAGCCGGATTTCCGTCAGTTCGACTGACACGGGGCGCAAGCGCTTCGCCGCGCCGGACGCCTTGGCCGTCCGGCGCGGTAACGCGCGCACCCGCGAGCCGCCGGCCGCGCGGCTTTCGTTCGCTTTTCACGATCGATGCGTCAATCGACGCGTCGGCTCGATCCTGAATCGCCATGCATTCGCGTGGCGTTCCGCGTCCCTCCGCATCCGCCGCCGTTCCGTTGTCGAGACTGCTGCGCAATTCGCGCCGGCACCCCTCATGTCGCGGGGCGGCGCCGTCACACTTCCCGTTCCGTTATTGCCGCCCGCTATCCGTGGTGCTTGAGCGAAAGCCCGGTGCCTGTCTTGTCGCAGGTCATCGTCATCGCCGGTGCCAGCCTCAGCCTCAGCCTCAGCCTCAGCCTCAGCCTCAGCCTCAGCCTCAGCCTCAGCCTCAGCCTCCCGACCCACCCCGCGCAGGGCGGTTCCGGCTCCCCTCGGCAAACCTTGTTCCCGGTCAAGTTGCACTGCGGCAATTTTCCGTACAGTTCGCGCACAGGTCGCCGCGGCCGGATGCGTCGCGCGATGGCGGCGCGCGGCCAGCGCTTCTTCTCAACGACAATCAGGCGAACGAACAATGATCGGACGAATCACCGGCGGGGCGCGTACGGCGCCCGTCATCGGGCTGCTGGCTGGACTCGCTGGATGCAGCGACCTTCACGTGCTCGATCCGAAGGGCGCGGTGGGCGTCGCGGAAAAATCGCTGATTGCGACGGCGACGTGGGCGATGCTGATCGTCGTCGTGCCGGTGATCCTGCTCACGCTGTGGTTCGCGTGGCGCTACCGCGCATCGAACCGCCATGCCGCCTATGCGCCGAACTGGTCGCACTCGACCGCGATCGAGGTCGTGATCTGGACGGTGCCGACGCTGATCATCCTGTTTCTCGGCGTGCTCACGTGGCGGACGACGCACGAGCTCGACCCGTACAAACCGATCGAATCGTCGGTCAAGCCGATCGATGTCGAGGTCGTCGCGCTCGACTGGAAGTGGCTGTTCATCTATCCGGAGCTCGGCATCGCGTCGGTGAACCAGCTTGCGATTCCGGTCGGCACGCCGGTGAATTTCCGCATCACCTCCGACTCGGTGATGAACTCGTTCTTCATCCCGCAGCTCGGCAGCCAGGTCTATGCGATGGCCGGCATGCAGACGCGCCTGCATCTGATCGCCGACGAGGCGGGCAACTACGCGGGCGTGTCCGCCAACTACAGCGGCCGCGGCTTTTCCGACATGAAGTTCCGCACGCTCGCCGAGCCGCGCGAGCAGTTCGACGCGTGGGTGCGGAAGGTGAAGGCGTCGTCCGACCGGCTCGACATGACCGCGTACGGCACCGTCGCGCAGCCGAGCGAGAAGGCGCCCGTGCGCTATTTCTCGTCGGTCGACCCGAAGCTGTTCCACAACATCATCGCGAAATACAACAACGGCCACGTCCTCGACCCGAAGGACGCCGCCTGCACGACGAAGGGGTAACGCATGTTCGGCAAACTGACACTTTCGGCGATCCCGTTCGATCAGCCCATCATCATGGGGGCGAGCGCCTTCATGGGGCTCGTCGTGCTGGGCATCGTCGCCGCGCTGACGGTCACCGGCAGGTGGCAATGGCTGTGGCGCGAATGGCTGACGTCCGTCGATCACAAGAAGATCGGCGTGATGTACCTGGTGGTCGCGGTGCTGATGCTGCTGCGCGGCTTCGCGGACGCCGTGATGATGCGCCTGCAGCTCGCGCTCGCGTACAACGGCCCCGGCTACCTGCCGCCGCATCACTACGACCAGGTCTTCACCGCGCACGGCGTGATCATGATCTTCTTCATGGCGATGGCGCTGCTGGTCGCGTTCTTCAACCTGATCGTGCCGCTGCAGATCGGCGCGCGCGACGTCGCGTTCCCGTTCCTGAACTCGCTGAGCTTCTGGATGACGGCGGTCGCCGCGATCCTGATGAACATTTCGCTCGTGATCGGCGAATTCGCGCAGACGGGCTGGCTCGCGTATCCGCCGCTGTCCGAGCTCCAGTTCAGCCCGGGCGTCGGGGTCGACTACTACCTGTGGGCGCTGCAGATCTCGGGCGTCGGCACGCTGATCACGTCGATCAACTTCTTCGTGACGATCATCAAGATGCGTGCGCCGGGCATGACGCTGATGAAGATGCCGGTGTTCACGTGGACGGCGCTGTGCTCGAACGTGCTGATCATGGCGACGTTCCCGATCCTGACGGTCGCGCTCGCGCTGCTCGGTCTCGATCGCTACCTCGACATGCATTTCTTCACCAACGAAGCCGGCGGCAACGCGATGCTGTACCTGAACCTGATCTGGGCATGGGGGCATCCGGAGGTCTACATCCTCGTGCTGCCCGCGTTCGGCATCTATTCGGAAGTCATCGCGACGTTCGCGAAGAAGCCGCTGTTCGGCTACAAGACGATGGTGTACGCATCGTGCGTGATCATGGTGCTCGCGTTCCTCGTGTGGCTGCATCACTTCTTCACGATGGGCTCGGGCGCCGACGTCAACGCGTTCTTCGGGATCATGACGATGGTCATCGCGATCCCGACCGGCGTGAAGATCTTCAACTGGCTGTTTACGATGTATCGCGGCCGCATCGAGTTCACGGCGCCGGTGTTGTGGACGATCGGTTTCATGGTCACGTTCACGCTCGGCGGGATGACCGGCGTGATGATGGCGATTCCGGGCGCCGACTTCGTGCTGCACAACAGCCTGTTCCTGATCGCGCACTTCCACAACGCGATCATCGGCGGCGTCGTGTTCGGCTACTTCGCCGGCGTCCATTACTGGTTCCCGAAGGTGTTCGGCTTCCGGCTCGACGAGAAGTTCGGCAAGCGCGCGTTCTGGTGCTGGTTCCTCGGCTTCTACGCGTCGTTCGTGCCGCTGTACGTGCTCGGCTTCATGGGCATGACGCGCCGCCTGAACCACTACGACAACCCGGCATGGCATCCGTGGCTGGTCGCCGCCGCATTCGGCGTCGTGCTGATCGCGATCGGCGTGCTGTGCCAGGTCGCGTCGGTGTGGGTCGGCTGGCGCAATCGCAACCAGCCGCAGTATCGCGACGCGACGGGCGATCCGTGGAACGGCCGCACGCTCGAATGGGCGACCTCGTCGCCGCCCGCGGTCTACAACTTCGCGGTGCTCCCGAACGTGCACGCACTCGACGAGCTGGCCTATCGCAAGGCGAGGGGCCTCGGGCTCGGCCTCGGCAAGAACGTCCGGTACGAGGACATCCACATGCCGTCGAACACGAGCGCGGGCTTCTTCGTCGGCATCTTCAGCCTGCTGCTCGGCTTCGCGCTCGTCTGGCACATCTGGTGGCTCGCGATTGCCGCGCTCGTGGGCATCGTCGCGACGGTGGTGCTGTACAGCGCACAGGACAACGACGGCTATTACATTCCGGCGGATACCGTCCGCAAGATCGAGGAACAGCGCGCGGGCGTGCGGATCGGCACGTCTGCGCCGGAAGTCGAACTGGAGGCGAACTGATGTCGTATCAATCTCTCGCGGGTGCCGCCCGCCATCCGGCCGCGCCCCACCATCCGCCGTCGCATTCGGTGTTCGGCTTCTGGCTGTACCTGATGACCGACTGCGTGATCTTCGCGTCGCTGTTCGCGACGTTCGCGGTGCTCGGCAACCAGTTCGCGGGCGGGCCGACCGCGAAGGACCTGTTCGACATTCCGGGCGTCGCGCTCGAGACGGCGGCGCTGCTGCTGTCGAGCATCACGTACGGTTTCGCGATGCTCGGCGCACAGCGGCGCCGGCGCGGCACGGTGTTCGTGTGGCTCGCGGTGACGTTCGTGCTGGGCGCCGCGTTTCTCGCGATGGAGCTGCGCGAGTTCTCGCACCTGATCGCTCAGGGCGCGGGCCCGCAGCGCAGCGCATTCCTGTCGGCGTTCTTCGCGCTCGTCGGCACGCACGGGCTGCACGTGGCGGTCGGCCTCTTGTGGATGGTCGTGCTGGTCGTGCAGATCGCCCGCGGCCCCGGCATGACGGAGCGCGACTTCCGGCGCCTCACCTGCCTGAGCCTCTTCTGGCACTTCCTCGACATCGTCTGGATCTGCGTGTTCTCCTTCGTCTATCTCGCGAGCGTGATCTAAATGGCCCATTCGGAACTCATCCGTCACGATGAAGCGCACGGCACGGCCGGCGGCTACCTCGTCGGTTTCGTGCTGTCGGTGCTGCTGACGGCCGCGTCGTTCGGCCTCGTGATGGGCGGCGTGCTCGCGCCGAAGGCGGCGATCATCGCGCTCGCGGCGCTCGCATTCGTGCAGATCGTCGTGCATCTCGTCTGCTTCCTGCACATGAACACGTCGTCCAGCCAGCGCTGGAACGTGATGGCGTTCAGCTATACGGTGCTGACCGCGCTGATCCTGATCGTCGGGACCCTGTGGGTGATGCACAACGTCAGCATGAACATGATGTCGCGATAACCGGCCCGGGTCGCGGTTCGGCCCGGCCCGCCGTGCCGTGCGTGCCGCACGGCTCCTTTTCTTTCGGGCGTGCGAATCGCATGCCTTTCTGCATCATGGTCAACAACGATTCCCAGACACCGGTTCGCGCCGACGAGCCGATCCCGCATCGCAAGGTCATTCGCGGATGGCTCGTGCCGTTCGCCACGCGCGAGCTCGTGCGTCCGATCCTGCTGCTCGTGCTCGACTACCTGTTGCTGTTCGCGGCGTTCGCCGGCGCGCTGCTGATTCCGTCGATCGTCGGCAAGATTGCCTGCGGGATGGCCGCCGGGTTCATCACCGGGCGACTGTTCATCATCGGGCACGATGCGTGCCATCAGAGCCTGACGCCCGACCGCCGGCTGAACCGCTGGCTCGGCCGCATCGCGTTCCTGCCGTCGCTGACGCCGTACAGCCTGTGGGAAGTCGGGCACAACGTCGTGCATCACGGCTATACGAACCTGAAGGGCTTCGATTTCGTGTGGGCGCCGCATACGCCGGCGGAATTCGCCGCGCTGTCGCCGGCGCGGCGGTGGCTGGATCGCCTCTACCGGAGCGGATGGGCGCCGGGCCTCTACTATCTCGTCGAGATCTGGTGGCTTCGGATGTATTTCCCGACCCGGGCCTATATCGGTGCGTCGCGGCCGGTGTTCCGGCGCGACTGCCTGCTGGTGACGGGCTTCGCGGCCGGCTGGATCGCCGCCGTCGTCGGGGTGGCGATCGAGACGCAGCAACCCGTCGCGCTGCTGCTCGCGACCGGCGTGCTCGTGCCGTTCTTGTTCTGGTGCTCGATGATCGGCTTCGTCGTGTATGTCCACCATACCGACCCGCGCATCGCATGGCACGCGAACCGCGCCGAATGGTCGGATGCCGCGCCGTTCGTGTCGACCACGCTGCACCTGACGTTTCCGTTCGGTATCGGCGGCCTGCTGCACCACATCATGGAGCACACGGCGCATCACGTCGACATGAGCGTGCCGCTGTACCGGCTCAAGCCTGCGCAAGCCAAGCTGGAGGACATGCTGCCCGGGCGGATCGTCGTGCAGCGCTTCAGCTGGCGCTGGTACTTCGACACGGCCCGCCGCTGCAAGCTCTATGACACCGACCGCAAGTTCTGGACGAACTACCGCGGCAACCGGACGAGCGAGGCGGCGCCTGAAGTAAGCGCGCCGGCCGTCGCGGGCGAGCGGCAGGGCGCGGTTCCCGAACCCGCGGGCAAGGCGCCCGCCGCGACTGCTCACACGGTGTCGTAATCGACGTGGCCGGTTTCGCGGCAAAAGCTGACCAGCCGCAGGCCGGCCGCCTTCGCGATCCCGATCGCGAGCGACGACGGCGCGGAGATCGTCGCGACCATCGGTATGCCGACCCGCGCGGACTTGCGCACGAGCTCGTAGCTCGCGCGGCTCGACAGGAACACGAAGCCGTCGGTCGCGTCGGCGCGCGACAGCACGAGTGCGCCGATCAGCTTGTCGAGCGCGTTGTGGCGGCCGACATCCTCGAACGCCATCCGGATCGCGCCTGTTGCGTCGCACCACGCGGCCGCATGCAGGCCGCCGGTGAGCCGCGTGAGCGCCTGGTGCGCCGGCAGCGCGTGCGCCGCGCGCGCGAGCGCGTCGGGTGCGAGACGCGCGAGAAAGCCGGTGTCGGGCACCCGTTCGGGCGCGAGGTCGAGCAGGTCGATGCTCTCGATCCCGCACACGCCGCAGCCGGTGCGCCCTGCGAGCGCGCGGCGGCGGTCCTTCAGCGCGGCGAACGCCTGCTGGACGACTTCCAGACGCACCTCCGCGTGCGGCAGGGGCGCATCGGCGTGCAGGATCACCTCGATGTCCTTGATGTCGCTGCCGCGCTCGACGATCCCTTCCGAGATCGCGAAGCCGACCGCGAACGCCTCGAGGTCGCGCGGCGTGCACATCATCACCGCGTGCGAGATGCCGTTGAAGACCAGCGCGACCGGCCATTCCTGGCCGACGTAGTCGTGCGCGGTTTCGACGGCGCCCCCGCGCGTGCGGCGCACGGACAGCTCGATCGCGCCGCGCGGTTCTTCTGTTTCAGTCGGATTCACGAGCACTCCCGTTGATTCGAGGCAGGGGCGGCGACGATCGGGTCCGCCGCTCGCGCGCAGAGGTTCTAAAATACCTCAGGCAGGCCGGCCGCGCCGGCATCCGCCATTCAGGTAACGACCATGGGACTCAGCGACGCTCCGCTGCTATTCAATTTCGAACACGATTCGTCGGAAAACCTGACGTACATCCCGATGATCGTGCGTTTCAATCTCGACCGTTTCGGTCTGCGGATTTCGCTGGAGCAGTGGCAGCTGCTGCCGCTCGAGGACCGCAAGCTGCTCGCGCGCTTTCCGGCCGACGACGACACCGCGATCGAGCCCAATTTCGATCACGCGCTGTTCGAAATGCTGCGCACGCATGCCGACCTCGAACCGTCATGGTTTCAGCCGGACGAGCAGCCGAGCTGGCGCGCGACCGACACGGTGCCGGACGCGCTCGTGCAGCAAAGCGCGCTGGCCGGCTTGCCGGCACCCGCGCTCGCGCAGTGGCAGCGGCTCGCGCCGTTCCAGCGCTACGTGCTGATGAAGCTGTCGCGCAAGCCGAAGCTCAATCACGACTTCCTGCCCGCGATGCGGGAGTTCGGGCTGACGGCCACGCACTGACGGCCGCGCGTTGACGACCATGCATTGACGGGCCGCATGCGGCGCCGCGGTGCGGCGCGTGCGGATCAGAGCGGCGGCAGTTGCCGCGGCTTGCGGTCCGCGCCGGTCGCGACATAGGTGAGCGTCGCTTCGGTGACCTTCACGATTTCGCCCATCAGGCGCATGCGCTGCGCATACACCTCGACGTCGACCGTCACCGACGTGTTGCCGGTGCGCGTGATGGTGGCGTAGAAGCTCAGCAGATCGCCGACGAACACCGGCTGCTTGAACACGAACGAATTGACCGCGACCGTTGCAACGCGGCCGTTCGCGCGCTGGCTCGCGGGGATCGAGCCGGCGATGTCGACCTGCGACATGATCCAGCCGCCGAACACGTCGCCGTGGACGTTCGCGTCGTGCGGTTGCGGGACGACGCGCAGCGCGGGCTGCATTTGCGGAAGTTCGAGGGTCGAATCGGTCATGGCGGGGGGCTTTCATCCTGTAATAAATGCGCCGCCGCGCGCAGGCCGGCCGGCGAGGCCGCCGGCAGCGGCGCGTAGCGGCTTCTGCGACAATATGACGTTCGCAAATTGTACGAGAAAGCGGGCGAGTCGGCCGCCGCAGCACGCGTCCGGCACCGCCGCCGATCCTTCCCCCCATGCGCCGATATTCCGCTTCCGGCGAGCCCGCGCCGGCTCAGACCGGGCCCCGCAACGACTGGCAGACCATCCGGTCGCTGCTGCCGTACCTGGCCACCTACAGATGGCGCGTCGCGCTCGCGCTCGGCTGCCTGATCGGCGCGAAGGTCGCGAACCTCGGCGTGCCGGTCGTGATGAAGCGCATCGTCGATCATTTGTCCGCCGTGCAGCAGCTCACCGCGCTCGGCCGCGCGGAGCAGTCGGCCGGCATCGTGCTCGCGGGCGGCGTCGGCCTGCTGGTCATCGCCTATGCGCTCGTGCGGCTGTCGACGTCGCTCTTCACCGAGTTGCGCGAGATCCTGTTCTCGAAGGTCACCGAGAGCGCGGTGCGCCAGCTCGCGCTGCAGGTGTTCCGGCATCTGCACGGGCTGTCGCTGCGCTTCCATCTCGAACGCCAGACGGGCGGCATGTCGCGCGACATCGAGCGCGGCACGCGCGGCATCCAGCAGCTGATTTCCTATTCGCTGTACAGCATCCTGCCGACGCTCGTCGAGGTCGGGCTCGTGCTCGGCTTCTTCGTGGTCAAGTACGAGGCGTACTACGCGTACGTGACGTTCGCGGCGCTGGTCACGTACATCGTGTTCACCGTGAAGGTCACCAACTGGCGCACGCACTTTCGCCGCACGATGAACGAGCTCGATTCGCGCGCGAATTCGCGCGCGATCGATTCGCTGATCAACTACGAGACGGTGAAGTACTTCGGCAACGAGGAGTGGGAGGCGCAGCGCTACGACGAGAACCTGAAGCGCTACCGCAAGGCCGCGATCCGTTCGCAGAACTCGCTGTCGGTGCTGAACTTCGGCCAGCAGGCGATCATCGGCACCGGGCTCGTGTTCATCCTGTGGCGCGCGACGCAGGGCGTGCTGGCCGGCAAGCTGACGCTCGGCGATCTCGTGCTGATCAACACGTTCATGCTGCAGCTGTACATCCCGCTGAATTTTCTCGGCGTCGTGTATCGCGAGCTGAAGCAGAGCCTCACCGACATGGACCGGATGTTCGGGCTGCTGTCGGCCGCGAAGGAAGTCGCGGACGCGCCCGACGCGCGGCCGCTCGCGGTGGCCGGCGCGCAGGTTCGTTTCGAGCACGTGAACTTCTCGTACGAAGCGTCGCGGCAGATCCTGCACGACGTGACGTTTACGATCGACGCGGGCACGACGACCGCGGTGGTCGGTCACAGCGGCTCCGGCAAGTCGACGCTGTCGCGGCTGCTGTTCCGCTTCTACGATCTCGACCGGCAGGCGGGCGGCGCGATCCGGATCGACGGCCAGGACATTCGCGACGTCACGCAGGACTCGCTGCGCGCGTCGATCGGGATCGTGCCGCAGGACACCGTGCTGTTCAACGACTCGATCTACTACAACATCGCGTACGGCCGGCCGACCGCGAGCCGCGACGAAGTGATCGCGGCCGCGCGCGCCGCGCACATCCACGATTTCATCGAGACCTTGCCGAAGGGCTATGACACGCCGGTCGGCGAGCGCGGGCTGAAGCTGTCGGGCGGCGAGAAGCAGCGCGTCGCGATCGCGCGCACGCTGCTGAAGGATCCGCCGGTGCTGCTGTTCGACGAGGCGACGTCGGCGCTCGATTCGCGCTCGGAGCGCGCGATCCAGCACGAGCTCGACCAGATCGCGCGGCACCGCACGACGCTCGTGATCGCGCACCGGCTGTCGACGGTCGTGCATGCGCAGCAGATCCTCGTGATGGACCACGGGCGGATCGTCGAGCGCGGCACGCACGACGAGCTCGTGCGCGCGGACGGGCTGTATGCGCAGATGTGGGCGCTGCAACAGCAGCGCGCGGCGGCGGGCGGGGAAGCGGCCGAGGCCGCGTGAGCGTGGGGGCCGCGCGGGGCGGCGCGCGCCGGGAGCGGGCGGTTTGCCGGCCGTGCGGGACCGGGCGGCATTGCGCCGTCACGGCCGGGTGACCGGGCGGAGCGTCCGCGGCATTCGATGGCGGGTCGGCCTGCCGCCGATCGACCGGGCCGTCATCGGCCTTTCAGGTCATGGGCCGCCGCGCCGGGTGGCCCGGCGCGGTCGGCCGCGAAACGATCAGCCCGCGGCGGCGCGCAGCCGCGCGTCGAGCTCGCCGAGCTGCGCCGGCGTGCCGACGTTCTCCCAGATACCTTCATACAATTCGCCGCTCGCGCGGCCGGCCTCGATGGTCGCCTTGAAGTAGGGCGACAGCGGCCGGTGCGTGCCGGGCACGATATCGCGGAACATCCGCGTGTCGTACACGCCGATGCTGCCGAAGGTGACGCGCGGGGCGCCGGCGAGCGCCAGCCGGCCGTCGTCGCGGAGCACGAAATCGCCGTCCGGATGGAACGGCGGGTTCGGCACCATCACCAGATGCATCGCGGGCGCGTCGAGTGCGGCCATCCGCGCGGCACGCGGGGCGAGCGTCCGGTAGTCGAAGGCGCAGTACACGTCGCCCGCGACCGCCGCGAACACCGTCGGCCGGCCGTCGCGCTCGAGCAGCGGCAGCGCCTGCGCGATGCCGCCGGCGGTTTCCAGCGCGTCGCCTTCGGCCGAATACGCGAGCCGCACGCCCCAGCGCGAGCCGTCGCCGAGCACCGCCTCGAGCTGGTCGCCGAGCCATGCATGGTTGATCACGATCGTTTCGACGCCCGCGCGGGCGAGCGCCTCGATTTGCCAGACGATCAGCGGCTTGCCGCCGACTTCGAGCAGCGGTTTCGGGCGGTTGTCGGTCAGCGGGCGCATCCGTTCGCCGCGGCCGGCGGCGAAGATCATCGCCGTGGTCAGGGGTGTGCTCATGTTCGGCTGAAGGTGAGGGCGGTCAGAACGGTCAGAACGTATAGCCGACGTCGGCCGCGCCCTTGCCCTCGAGCTCGTCGAGCAGCTTCGCGAACGGCACGAGCGGGCGGTAGCGCAGCGCGACCTTGCGTGCGTAGGTCAGGAAGCGCGGCAGGTCGTTCAGGTAGTGCGGCTTGCCGTCGCGGTAGTTGATGCGTGCGAACAGGCCGAGGATCTTGATGTGGCGCTGCAGCCCCATCCATTCGAGCTGGCGGTAGAACTCGCCGAAGTCCGGATCGACCGGCAGGCCGGCCTTCTTCGCCTTTTCCCAGTAGTACGCGAAGCAGTCGAGCTCGAACTCCTCGTCCCAGCTGATGAACGCGTCGCGCAGCAGCGACACGACGTCGTACGTCAGCGGCCCGTACACGGCGTCCTGGAAATCGAGCACGCCCGGGTTCGGTTCGCAGACCATCAGGTTGCGCGGCATGAAATCGCGCAGCATGAAGCCCTGCGGCTGCGCATGGGCGCTCGCGACCAGCAGCGCGAAGGTGCGGTCGAGCGTGCCGCGCATCGCGTCGGTGACAGGCTTGCCGAGGTGCCGGCCGACGAACCATTCGGGCAGCAGCTCCATCTCGCGGCGCAGGAACGCCTCGTCGAACGGCGGCAGCACGTCCGGCTTCGAGCTCAGCTGGAAGCGGATCAGCGCGTCGAGCGCGTCGTGCATCAGCGGGCGCGCGGCGACCGGGTCGGCCGGATCGAGCACCGAGATGTACGACGTGCGGCCGAGATCGGTCACGAGCATGAAGCCCGCGTCGAAATCGTGGGCCAGCACGTCCGGCACGTGGTCGCCGGCCGCGGCGAGCAACTGCGCGACCTGGACGAATTCGCGGCACTTCTCGGGCGGCGGCGCGTCGACCGCGACCAGCGAGCCGCCGGGGCTCGTGGCCGACGCGACACGGAAATAGCGGCGGAAACTGGCGTCCGACGATGCGGGCGCGAGGGTCGACAGGTCGAGGGCGAAACGCTCGGCGAGCGGGCGCAGCCATGCGGTCAGGGCGTCGAGGCGGGCGTCGGGCTGGGATGCGGCGGATGGGGGCGTCATGAAACTCGGCGGAGGGGGGAACGTCTTGCCATATAATACCCCACGACTTTTTTGACGCGCCCCGCGTCAGCTTCCGCCGTGCAGGCCCGCCGCCTGTCGCGCCGTCCGCCCGATCGCCTCCCCGGTTTGCGCTCAGCCGCAGTCGCGGTGCGACGGTGCGGCCCGGCGCGCGCGAATGTGCCGTGCCGGAGCGGTTGACAAGGGGCGATTCGCCAAACGATAGATGCCGCCCAAACCGCTATTCCCGAATGTCTTCCCCGGTGACGGGGCGCCGCGCAAACGGCGGCTCGCGCTCGCGCTCCTGGCCGTGCCCGGCCTCGTGCCGGCCGTGTCGTACGCGCAGCTGTCGGGCGCGGCCGCGCAGCCGCAGCCGCTCGACTCGCCGTGGGATCTGCGTCTCGCCCCGCAGCTCGAGGATCATCCGCTGAAGGACGGCGCGAAGCCGGCCACCTTCGTGATTGCCGACCACACGAGCGGCACGGCCGACCAGGACCTCGCCGCGAAGGGCTCGGCCGAGCTGCGCCGCGGCGACGCGGTCGTGAAGGCCGATGCGATCCACTACGATCAGGATACCGACATGGCCGATGCGTACGGCCAGGTCAAGGTGGTCAACGGCGGCACGTCGTTCGCGGGCCCCGAGGCGCATCTGAAGGTCGAGGCGAACCAGGGCTTCATGACGGCGCCGAAGTACCACTTCAACGTGACGGGCGGGTCCGGCAGCGCGGAGCGCGCCGACCTGCTCGACAGCGAGCGCTCGGTGTTCGTCAACGGTACCTACACGGCGTGCCAGTGCTCGACGAACCCCGCGTGGTACATCAAGGGCAGCCGCTTCGACTTCGATACGGGTGCCGACGAAGGCACCGCGCGCAACGGTGTGCTGTTCTTCCAGGGCGTGCCGATCTTCGCGAGCCCGTGGATGACGTTCCCGCTGTCGGGCGAGCGGCGCAGCGGCCTGCTGCCGCCGACGTTCTCGATGAACTCGAACAACGGGTTCGAGCTGACGCTGCCGTACTACTTCAACATCGCGCCGAACCGCGACCTGACGATCACGCCGCGCATCATCTCGCGGCGCGGCGTGCAGACCGAAGCGACGTTCCGCTATCTGTCGCCGTCGTATTCGGGCACGTTTACGGCCAATTACCTGCCGGATGACCGGCTCGCGCACCGCGACCGCTACGCGATCTACTGGCAGCACCAGCAGAACTTCGGCGGCGGTTTCGGCGGCTACGTCTACTTCAACAAGGTCTCGGACAACACGTATCCCGAAGACCTTGGGTCGATGAACCAGTTCATCAACGGGACGCAGACGCTGTACCAGCAGGAAGCCGGGCTCACGTACAACAACGGCCCGTGGTCGGTGCTCGCGCGCTACCAGCACTGGCAGACGCTGCCGCCGTCGATCGCGCCGTACAGCCGCGAGCCGCAGTTGAACGTGAAGTACACGAAGTACAACGTGGGCGGTTTCGACTTCGGCGCGGAAGCCGACTATTCGCGGTTCCGCATCACGACCGCCGACGCGACCGAAGGCGACCGGATCGTCTTCAACCCGTACATCGCGTACGGCGTGTACGGCCCCGGCTACTTCGTCGTGCCGAAGGTCCAGTACCACTTCGCGTCGTACGACCTGAACTATCTCTCGTCGAGCACGCCGAACAGCCCGAAGCGCTTCACCGAGTCGATCCCGACCGTGAGCTTCGACACGGGCCTGATCTTCGACCGCTCGGTGCGCCTGTTCGGCCAGGACTTCATCCAGACCCTCGAGCCGCGCCTGTACTACGTGTACACGCCGTATCGCGACCAGTCGAACGCACCGCTGTTCGACACCGCGGAATCGGACTTCGGCCTCGCGGAGATCTACCAGCCGAACACGTTCGTCGGCAACGACCGGATCGCCGATGCGAACCGGATCACGGCCGGCCTGACGTCGCGTTTCATCGATCCGCGCACCGGCGACGAACGCGCGCGCTTCGTGGTCGCGCAGCAGTACTATTTCGCCGACCAGCGCGTCACGCTGAATTCCGGCCAGAGCGCCGTGCTGGCGCGCCACTCGGACCTGATCGTCGGCGCCGCGCTGAAACTCGGCTCCGGCTTCATGTCGGAGACGGCGTTCCAGTACAACCAGAACAACAACCAGCTCGTGAAGTCGAGCGTCGGTTTCGGTTTCAGCCCGGGCGAGCGCCGCGTGATCAACGTCGGCTACCGCTATACGCGTGCGAACACGACGCTCGACAACCAGCCGATCAACCAGTTCCTGGTGTCCGCGCAATGGCCGCTCACGCGCCGCCTGTATGCGATCGGCCGCTTCAACTACGACCTGGCCGCCGACCGGGTCGTCGACGGTCTGCTCGGCTTACAATACGACGCGGATTGCTGGGCGCTCGGCGTCGGTGTCCAGCGGTTCGCGAACGGTGTGAACTCGTCGGGGCAGCAGAACTCGTCGACGCGATTCATGATGCAGCTGACGTTGAAGGGGCTGTCGAGCGTCGACAACGGTCTGGTGGCCGCATTCCGCGCCGGGGTGCCGGGCTATACGGCGCTGCCGTCGGCACCGCCGCCGATGTCCCGCTTCAGCAACTACGAGTAACGCCGGCTTGTCTGCACCGGTCAGCACGATTTCAATGGAGTATCAGTGGCAATGAAGAAAACCCTTCGTTTCGCGGCAGTCGTGTCCAGCCTCGCCGCGTCCGCCGCGCTGCTCGCCGCCGCGCCGGCCGCGGCGCAGGCGCTTGGTTCGCAAGGCGCGCAGCTCGCCGACGAAGTCGTCGCGGTCGTCAACAACGACGTGATCACGGGCCGCGAACTCGACCAGCGCGTCGGCCTGATCTCGCGCCGGCTGCAGCAGCAGAACGCACCCGTGCCGCCGGCCGACCAGCTGCGCGCGCAGGTGCTGAACCAGATGGTGCTCGAACGCATCCAGGTGCAGAAGGCGAAGGACGACGGGATCCGCGTCGACGACGCGACCGTGCAGTCCACGCTGCAGCGCCTCGCGCAGGCGAACGGGATGACGCTCGAACAGTATCGCGCGCGCCTCGAGGCGCAAGGCGTGCCCTGGAGCGTGTTCACGAGCGACGCACGCACCGAGCTGATGCTGTCGAAGCTGCGCGAGCGCGAGGTCGACGGCAAGATCACCGTGTCGGACGCCGAGGTCGCGAACTACATCGCGAGCCAGCGCGGGCCGAGCGCATCGCAGCAGCAGGACCTGCGCTTCCAGCACATCTTCATCAAGGCGCCGACCAACGCGCCGCAGGCCGACATCGAAGTCGCGCAGAAGAAGGCTGAAGCGCTGCTGCAGCAGGCCACGTCGGGCGCCGATTTCGAGAAGCTCGCGAAGAACAATTCGGAAGCGAACGACGCGAAGAAGGGCGGCGACCTCGGCTTCAAGGCGCCGGGCGCGCTGCCGGCCGACGTCGTCGACGCCGCATCGAAGCTGCGCCCGGGCCAGGTCAACCCGACGCTGATCCGCGTGCCGGACGGCTTCGAGATCGTGCGTCTCGTCGACCGCCGCCAGAGCCAGGGCGCGACCGCCGCGGCACCGAAGATCGTCCAGACGCACGTGCGCCACATCCTGTTGCGCGTCGGCGAAGGCAAGTCGGAAGGCCAGGCGCGCCAGCAGCTGCAGGATATTCGCAAGCAGGTCGAGGCCGGCGCCGATTTCGCCAAGTTCGCGCGCACCTACTCGCAGGACGGCTCGGCGTCGCAAGGCGGCGATCTGGGCTGGATCAGCCCGGGCGAGACCGTGCCGGAATTCGAGCGCGCGATGAACAATCTGCAGGCCGGCCAGATCAGCCAGCCTATTCGTACCGAGTACGGCTACCACCTGATCCAGGTGATCGAGCGCCGCGAGGCGGAGGGCTCGGTGCAGCAGCAGATGGATATCGCGCGCCAGGCGATCGGCCAGCGCAAGGCCGAGCAGGCGTACGCCGACTGGCTGCGCGAACTGCGCGATTCGTCGTACGTGCAGTACAAGATCGGCGGCGTCGGCCCGGCGAACTGAGCGAGCTTCACATGACGGCATCCGCGCTGCAGATCGCGATCACGACCGGCGAACCCGCGGGTGTCGGCCCGGAGCTGACCGTGCAGGCGTTGCAGGATGCCGCGCGGCGCTGGCCCGGCGCGCATTTCACCGTGCTCGGCGACGCCGCGCTGCTCGACGCGCGCGCGGCGGCCGTCGGTGCCGACCGTGCGGTGCTCGCCGGCGGCGGGCCGGTGTCGGTCGAGCATCATCCGCTTGCCGTGCCCGCGCAGGCCGGCAAGCTCGACGCGGCCAACGGCCGCTACGTGCTCGGGCTGCTCGATGCCGCGATCGACGGCGCGGTGGCGGGCCGGTTCGACGCGATCGTCACCGCGCCGCTGCAGAAAAGCACGATCAACGATGCCGGCGTGCCGTTTACCGGCCATACCGAATACCTTGCGGAACGCACGCACACGCCGCGCGTCGTGATGATGCTGGCAGGCACCGGCGAGCGGCCGCTGCGCGTCGCGCTCGCGACCACGCACCTGCCGCTGAAGGACGTGTCGGCCGCGCTGACGATCGACGGGCTCGTCGAGACGCTGGCAATTGTCGACCGCGACCTGCGGCGCGACTTCGGTCTCGCGGCGCCGCGCATCCTCGTGACGGGGCTGAACCCGCACGCGGGCGAGAACGGCTATCTCGGGCGCGAGGAGATCGACGTGATCTCGCCGGCGCTCGCGCGCGCGCAAGCGCGGGGCATCGACGCGCGCGGCCCGTATCCGGCCGACACGCTGTTCCAGCCGCGCCATCTCGAGGATGCCGATTGCGTGCTCGCGATGTTCCACGATCAGGGCTTGCCCGTGCTGAAGTATGCGACCTTCGGCGAGGGCATCAACGTCACGCTCGGGCTGCCGATCATCCGCACGTCGGTCGATCACGGTACCGCGCTGGATCTGGCCGGCACGGGCCGCGCGGATCCGGGCAGCATGGTCGCCGCGCTCGACACGGCCGTCACGATGGCGCGCCATCGCCGCGCGTCCTGACGCGCACGGGCCCGGGCCTGATCTTATTCGTCGTATTTTTCGTTTTTCTCAGTCGATGTCGAACAGCAGACAGCACCAAGGCCACTTCGCGCGCAAGCGCTTCGGGCAGAACTTCCTTGTCGATCACGGCGTGATCGACTCGATCGTCGCGACGATCGGCCCCGCGCGCGGCCAGCGGATGGTCGAGATCGGCCCCGGGCTCGGCGCGCTGACCGAGCCGCTGATCGCGCGTCTCGCGACGCCCGAGTCGCCGCTGCATGCGGTGGAACTCGACCGCGACCTGATCGGGCGCCTGCAGCAGCGCTTCGGCGCGCTGCTCGAGCTGCACGCGGGCGACGCGCTCGCGTTCGACTTCCGCTCGCTCGCGGCGCCCGGCGACAAGCCGTCGCTGCGGATCGTCGGCAACCTGCCGTACAACATTTCCAGCCCGCTGCTGTTTCACCTGATGACGTTCGCGGACGCGGTCATCGACCAGCATTTCATGCTGCAGAACGAAGTGGTCGAACGGATGGTCGCGGAGCCCGGCACGAAGGCGTTCTCGCGGCTGTCGGTGATGCTGCAGTACCGCTACGTGATGGACAAGATGCTCGATGTGCCGCCGGAATCGTTCCAGCCGCCGCCGAAGGTCGATTCGGCGATCGTCCGGATGATTCCGTACGAGCCGCACGAACTGCCGGACGTGGATCCCGTGCTGCTCGGCGAAGTGGTCACGGCCGCATTCTCGCAGCGCCGCAAGATGCTGCGCAATACGCTCGGCGACTATCGCGAGACGATCGATTTCGACGCGCTCGGCTTCGATCTCGCGCGACGCGCGGAGGATGTCAGCGTGGCCGAATATGTCGGCGTCGCGCAGGCGCTTGCGACGGTGCGCAAGGCCGCGGAGTAGCGGTAACGGATGGGGCAACGGGGGGCAACGCGCGCGGCGCGTGCCGGCTCGAGGTTCGCGAGGCTGTCCTGACGGGCAGCCTTTTTATTTCGCGGGCCGTGTTCGTCGATGCCGGACCGCGGTCGCGCGCCGTCACGCGCGCCGGCGGGACGGCGCGTTGACGAGTGCGATCCCGGTCAGCACCAGCGCGGCCGCGGACATGAAGCGCCAGCCGATCGATTCGCCGAGCAGCAGCACGCCGAACGCGACGCCGAACAGCGGCGACAGGAACGTGAACACCGACAGCCGCGACGCGCTGTAGCGCGTCAGCAGCCAGAACCACGACAGATAGCTGACGAACGCGACGATCACAGACTGGTACGCGAGGCTCGCGAGCGCGATCGGCGTGACCTGCGCGAACGACATCTGGCCGAGCAGCGCGGCGAGCGCGACCAGCACGACGGCCGACACCGCAAGCTGGTAGAACAGCGTCTTGCTCGCGCTGGCCCGCGCGAGCGACGTCGAGCGCACCACGACCGTCGTCGCGGCCCACATCGCACCGCCGAGGATGCCGAGCGCGTCGCCGGCGAGCCCGGCCAGCACCGATGCGCCGGGCGCGCGCGGCTTCAGGAAGCCGTCCGCGAACGCGAGCGCAATGCCGGCGAACGCGAGGCCGACGCCGGCCCACTGGACGCGCTGCAGCCGTTCGCCCGGCGCGAACAGGTGCAGGCCGAGCGCCGTGAAGCACGGTGCCGTATACAGGAAGATCGCCATGTGCGACGCGCTCGTCAGCGTCAGCCCGAAGAACACGCAGATGAACTCGCCGGCGAACAGCGCACCGGCCGCGATGCCCGCGCCGAGCGTGCCGTCCGCGCGGAACAGCGGCGTGCCGCGCGAACGGGCCCAGCCCCACAGCAGCAGCGCGGCGATCACCGAACGCAGCCCGGCCTGGAACATCGGCGGGATCGCCGCATTGGTGCTCTTGATCGCGACCTGCTGGAAGCCCCAGATCGCGCACAGCAGCAGCATCACGCCGATGGCGCGTGTGTCGAGCGCGCGGCGCACGGGCGTGCCGGCGAGCGCGGTCATCGGCGGACCTCGGCGGTGCGGAGGGAAGGGCGCAGGGACATGGACAGCGGCGGACGGACAGCGCGTCCGGCGCGCTCGAATGGGCGGTTTCGCACGGCAGGCAGTGTGGCTGAATGGAGTGGTGGTCGCGTTCCGGCGGCGGGCGGCATGCCCGCTTTTGGTGCGAGGTGGGAGGATGTTACCCGATCGGCCGGTGCGGCGGGGCGCGTTGCGAGTGGTGGCTTCTACCGGCGCACGGGCGTCGGGTTCGTCGTGCTGATGATCGGTATCGGCCGGCGGCGGATGGGGCGCCGGCGGCGGGATTCACGCGACTCCGGTAGAATTTCCGGTTCTGGAAAGTCCCCACAGGAGTACAACACATGCGTTTGCTGCATACGATGCTGCGAGTCGGCGATCTCGACCGCTCGATCAAGTTCTACACCGAATTGCTCGGCATGAAGCTGCTGCGTCGCGAGGATTATCCGGAAGGCAAGTTCACGCTCGCGTTCGTCGGCTATGAAGCGGAAAGCACGGGCACCGTGATCGAGCTGACCCATAACTGGGATACGCCGTCCTACGATCTCGGCAACGGCTTCGGCCATCTGGCGCTGGAAGTCGACGACGCGTACGCGGCCTGCGACAGGATCAAGGCGCAAGGCGGCAAGGTGACCCGCGAAGCGGGCCCGATGAAGCACGGCTCGACCGTGATCGCATTCGTCGAGGATCCGGACGGCTACAAGATCGAGTTCATCCAGAAGAAGGCGCACTGAGCGCGGATCAGCGGCGCGCGACGCACGATGGGCGTGGCGGGCAAGGAAAACGGGCGATGCGGAGGAATCCGCATCGCCCGTTTTTGCATTGTCGGTGCGACCGATCGCGTTACAGCGACGGCAGCAGTTCGGGCGGGTGGTGCTTGAGCGTGTGCCGCGCTTCGCGGAATTCCGGGAAGATCGATTCGACGGTCTGCCAGAAGGCCGGGCTGTGGTTCATTTCGCGCAGGTGCGACAGCTCGTGCGCGACGACGTAGTCGATGATCGACATCGGGAAGTGGATCAGCCGCCAGTTCAGCCGGATCTTGCCGTCGCTCGAGCAACTGCCCCAGCGCGTCGCGGCCGACGACAGCGCGACCATCGAATACGTGACGCCGAGCTTTTCCGCGTAGACGACGAGGCGTTCGCCGAAGATCCGCTTCGCTTCGCCCTGCAACCAGCCCTGCACGCGATCCTTGATCTGCTGCATGTCGGCCTGCGCGGGCAGCGGCAGCGACAGCCGCTGTGCATCGGTGTCGAATGCGACGGCGCCCGCGCCGAGTGCGATCGTGATCGTCTTGCCGAGATACGGGAGTTGCGCGCCGTCGCGCCAGTCGATCTGCGGCAGCGCGCGCTGCTCGGTGCGGGTCTTCCACTCCGCGAGTTTCGCGAAGATCCAGCGCTGCTTCTCGGCGATCGCCGCTTCGATGTCGGCGAGCGTGACCCAGCGCGGTGCGGTGATCGACAGTCCGCTGCCGTCGATCGTGAAGCCGATCGTGCGGCGCGCGGAGCGCTTCAACCGATACTCGAGCACGCGGCTGTCGAGTGCGAACGTGCGGACGCGCGAGCGATCGGGCGCGGGGCCCGGATCGAGCGGCGCCGTGGGTGCCGCGGGCACCGCAGCCGCTTCAGGCGGCGAGGGCGGCGCGGCGGGCGCCGACGGTGCGGGCGAGGCCGCCGCTGGCCCGTCGAAGAGCGGCAGGTCCATCTGGCGATGATCGAGGGCCACGACGGCAGGCCGTGGCCGCGGACGCTTTTTCATCAGTTCGCTTCGTTTCGTCGTACGCAACGGCTGCAATCCGGGTGATTCAGACGCGCGCGGCATCGCGCGTGCCGGCATTGCCCGGCTGGCGATAGGAATCGGGATCGATGCGGCGCATCTCCGCTTCGATCCATGCCTCGACCTGCGAGTTCAATACGTCGGGCGTCTTGCCTTCGACCGGAATCGGCTTGCCGATCGACACGGTGACGACGCCCGGGAATTTCGTGAACGAATTGCGCGGCCACACACGACCTGCATTGTGCGCGATCGGCACGACCGGCGCGCCGGTTTCGATCGCGAAGCGCGCGCCGCCCGTCTTGTACTTGCCCTGCTTGCCGACCGGCGTGCGCGTGCCTTCCGGGAACATGATCATCCACGCGCCTTCCGACAGGCGCTTCTTGCCCTGGCGGATCACCGACACGAAGGCGTTCTTGCCTTCCTTGCGGTTGATGTTGACCATGTGCAGCAGCCCGAGCGCCCAGCCGAAGAACGGCACGTACAGCAGCTCGCGCTTGAACACGTAGCAGAGCGGCTTCGGCATCAGCGCCGGGAACGCGAGCGTCTCCCACGCGGACTGGTGCTTCGACAGCAGCACGGCCGGGCCGTCGGGCAGGTTTTCCATCCCTTCGATCCGGTAGTGGATGCCGTTCAGCCAGCGCACGACCCACAGCGTCGACTTGCACCAGCCGGCCGCCATCCAGTAGCGCGCGTCGGGACGCATGAACGGGAACGCGATGAAGCACGCGGTGGCGTACGGCACCGTGTACAGGATGAAGTAGATCAGCAGCAGCAGGGAGCGGACGAAGCGCATCGGCGTGGGTCTGGCAGTAGGGAGGATGCGCGCGGCGGCCGCATCACTCGTGTTCGTGTGAAAGGAAGTCGAGCGCGAACGCGCGCAGGTCGTCGTGGACCTTCGTGCCGTCCGGCAGATTGCCCGCGGCGAGCGTCTTCTTGCCCTTGCCGGTCAGCACGAGGTGCGGCCGGAAGCCGACCGCGACGCCGGCCTGCAGGTCGCGCAGCGAATCGCCGACGACCGGCGTGTGACCGGGATCGACCTCGAAGCGCTCGGCGATCATCTGCATCATGCCGGGTTTCGGTTTGCGGCAGTCGCAGTGGTCTTCCGACGTGTGCGGGCAGAAGAACACCGCGTCGATGCGCGCGCCGACGGCGGCCGCCGCGCGATGCATCTTCAGGTGCATCGCGTTGAGCGTGGCCATGTCGAACAGCCCGCGACCGATGCCGGACTGGTTGGTCGCGACGACCACGCGATAGCCTGCGTGGTTGAGTCGCGCGATCGCCTCGAGGCTGCCGGGCAGCGCGATCCACTCGTCGGGCGTCTTGATGAACGCGTCCGAATCGACGTTGATCACGCCGTCCCGGTCGAGGACGACGAGCTTGCGGTTGGGGCTGGTCGGCATCGTTCGGCCCTTATGCGGCGAGCTTCGAGATGTCGGCGACGCAGTTCATCTGCTGATGCAGCGCGAACAGCAGCGCGAGACGGTTCGCGCGCAGCGCGGGATCCTCGGCGTTGACCATCACGTCGTTGAAGAACGTGTCGACCGGCGCGCGCAGCGCGGCGAGCGCCGACAGCGCGCCCGTGTACGCACGCGCCTCGAGCTGCGACTGCACGTGCGGCGTCACGGCCGCGAGCTGTTCGTGCAGCGCCTTTTCGGCGGCCTCGACGAGCAGCGTCGGCTGCACCGTGCCGTTCGCCCCGCCTTCCGATTTCTTCAGGATGTTCGAGATCCGCTTGTTCGCGGCCGCGAGCGCTTCGGCTTCCGCGAGGCGCGTGAATTCGCGCACCGCGTCGAGGCGCGCGACGAGATCGTCGACGCGCGTCGGATTCAGGCTCAGCACCGCGTCGACTTCGCCGGCCGAGAAGCCGCGTTCGCGCAGCAGGCCGCGCAGGCGGTCCATGAAGAACGCGAAGATCGCGTCGGTCGATTCGGCGACGCCCGGCACGCCTTCGAAGCGTGCATGGGCCGTGCGCAGCAGCGACACGAGATCGAGCGGCAGCTGCTTCTCGAGCAGCAGGCGCAGCACGCCGAGCGCGTGACGGCGCAGCGCGAACGGATCCTTCTCACCGGTCGGCGCGAGGCCGATGCCCCAGATGCCGACGATCGTCTCGAGCTTGTCGGCCAGCGCGACGGCGGTCGACACCGGCGTGGTCGGCAGCGCGTCGCCGGAGAAGCGCGGCTGGTAGTGCTCGGCACAGGCGAGCGCGACGTCGTCGGGTTCACCGTCGTGGCGCGCGTAGTACGTGCCCATCGTGCCCTGCAGTTCCGGGAACTCGCCGACCATGTCGGTCAGCAGGTCGGCCTTCGCGAGGCGCGCGGCGCGCTTCGCGTGCGCGGCGTCGGCGCCGATCGCGGGCGCGATCTCGCCGGCCAGCGCCTCGAGGCGCTCGACGCGCGCGAGCGCCGAGCCGAGCTTGTTGTGATAGACGACGTTCGCGAGCAGCGGCACGCGGTCGGCGAGCGGCTTCTTCTTGTCCTGCTCGAAGAAGAACTTCGCGTCGGCGAGGCGCGGGCGCACGACGCGCTCGTTGCCTTCGATGATCTCGCCCGGCGTCTTGGTCTCGATGTTCGACACGATCAGGAAGCGCGAGCGCAGCTTGCCGCCGACGTCGGTCAGCGCGAAGTACTTCTGGTTCGTCTGCATCGTGAGGATCAGGCATTCCTGCGGAACCTCCAGGAATTCGTCCTCGAAGCGGCACGGATAGACGACCGGCCATTCGACCAGCGACGTCACTTCGTCGAGCAGCGATTCGGGCATCACGACCGTGTCGCCGTTCGCGTGTTCGTTCAGCTGCGTGCGGATCGTTTCGCGGCGATCGGCGAAGTGCGCGATCACGCGGCCCTTGTCGCGCAGCGTGTCGGCATACGCGCGCGCATGCTGGATCGCGACGAGGCCGTCGGACAGGAAGCGGTGGCCGAGCGTGGTGTCGCCGGCGTCGATGCCGAACGCGGTGACGGGCACGATGCGATCGTCGTGCAGCACGGTCAGGCGTTGCACCGGACGCACGAACTTCACGTCGGAGCCGTCCGGGCGCTGGTAGGTCATGACCTTCGGGATCGGCAGCTTCTCGAGCGTTTCGTCGAGCGCGGCCTGCAGGCCGTCGGCTAGCGTCGCGCCGGCCGCCGAGTAGTTGACGAAGAACGCTTCGGCCTTGCCGTCCTGCGCGCGCTCGAGATCGGCGATCGACAGGTTCGGATGGCCGAGCGCCGCGAGCTTTTTCGCGAGCGGGGCGGTCGGCTTGCCTTCGGCGTCGAGCGCGACCGACACGGGCAGGACCTTTTCGCGGACCTGCTTTTCAGGCGCGACGGCGCGCACGTTCTGCACGACGACCGCAAGGCGGCGCGGCGTGGCGTAGCGTTCGAACACGAGTTCGCTTTCGACGAGGTCGCGCGCCGCGAGGCGTTGCGCGAGACCTTCGGCGAATGCGTCGCCGAGGCGCGCGAGGGCCTTCGGCGGCAGCTCTTCGGTCAGCAGTTCGACGAGCAGGGGGGCGGGATGATTGTGCGTCATGTCTGGAATAAATCTCGTCTCGTCAGTCCTGATCGATCTTGCGTTCGACCTTGAGCGGCGGCGCCCATGCCGGCTGGGCGGCGTCCTGGGCGTCGGTGGTGAGGCCCGGCACGCCCGGCGGGTTGCCGAGCATCGGGAAGCCGAGCTTCTCGCGCGAGTCGTAGTAAGCCTGCGCGACGAGACGCGACAGCGCGCGGATGCGGCCGATGTACGCCGCACGCTCGGTCACCGAGATCGCGCCGCGCGCGTCGAGCAGGTTGAACGTGTGGCCGGCCTTCAGCACGAGTTCGTACGCGGGCAGTGCGAGCTGCGCGTCGATCATCTTCTTCGCTTCGGCTTCGTAGCTGTTGAAGAACGTGAACAGCAGGTCGACGTTCGCGTGCTCGAAGTTGTAGGTCGACTGCTCGACCTCGTTCTGGTGGTAGACGTCGCCGTACGACAGGCGGCGCAGCTCGGGGCCGTCCGGGCCCTGCTCTTCCCACTCGGTCCAGACGAGGTCGTACACGTTCTCGACCTTCTGCAGGTACATCGCGAGGCGCTCGAGGCCGTAGGTGATCTCGCCGAGCACGGGCTTGCAGTCGAGGCCGCCGACCTGCTGGAAATACGTGAACTGCGTGACTTCCATCCCGTTCAGCCACACTTCCCAGCCGAGGCCCCACGCGCCGAGCGTCGGGTTCTCCCAGTCGTCCTCGACGAAGCGCACGTCGTTCTGCTGCAGGTCGAAGCCGAGCGCTTCCAGCGAGCCGAGGTACAGGTCGAGGATGTTTTCCGGCGCCGGCTTGAGCACGACCTGGTACTGGTAGTAATGCTGCAGGCGGTTCGGGTTCTCGCCGTAGCGGCCGTCCTTCGGGCGGCGCGACGGCTGCACGTAGGCGGCGCGCCACGGCTCGGGGCCGACCGCGCGCAGGAACGTGTGGACGTGCGACGTGCCCGCGCCGACTTCCATGTCGATGGGCTGGAGCAGAGCGCAACCCTGCTTGTCCCAGTAGGACTGCAGCGTCAGGATGATTTGCTGAAACGTAAGCATGAAGAGCCTTCGTGGCGCTGGCGCTCCGTTGCGGGCGGCGCTCCGGGCGGGGCCCGGAGGGTCGGCTCGCGCGGCGGCGCGGCTTGTTAGTGTGCTGAAACGTGCAATTTTACCGGATCGGCGGCCGGATGCGGCCGGAACGCGGACGAAGGGGCCGTCGGCGGTGTTCCGGCGCGCCGCGCGCAGCCTGTGAGCGGCATCGCCGATGCGCGCGGTGCGCTCGCTCGCGCGACCTCGCGATGCGCGTGCCGCGCCGCTTCGCGCGGGCGTTAAGATGCGCGTATCGCGGTGCGCGCGACGCCTGCCGCGCGACCGATTGCCCACTCCGGACCGCATGGACGATTCGAACGACCTCCTCATTCCCCTGCTGCCGCCGCTGCTTGCGCTGCTCGGGCAGGCCGCCGACGCGCACGCGCGCGGCGAGCACGACGCGCACGCGCTCTGGCTCGCGGCCGCCGGCCATCTGCACGCCGTCGACATGACCGCGCTCGCGCAACTCACCGTGGCGCTCGTCGCGCGGCAGCGCACGGCCGACGCGCTCGCGCTGGCCGAATGCGCGCTGCGCGTGCATCCGGGCGCCGGTGCAGGTTTCAACCATGGCTACGCGCTGCAGATGCTCGGCCGTCACGCGGACGCCGTCGCGCCGTACCGCGCCGTCTATGCGCTCGATCCGGGCTGGCCGTCGCTGCGCAACAACCTGGCGATCGCGCTGCGGCTGTCGGGCGGCGACCGCAACGAAGAAATCGCGCTGCTCGACGCGGCCGTGGCGGCCGATCCGCGCGATGTGCAGGCGTGGATCAACCTGGTCGTCGCGCGGCTCGCGACGCAGGACCTCGACGGCGCGCTCGCGTGTGCGGCGCGGCTCGCGGAGATCGCGCCCGACAATGCGCTCGCGCTGAACAACATCGCGATGACGATGAAGGAGGCGCAGCGCTGGGACGACGCCGAGCGCTACGCGGCGCGCGCGTGCGAGCTGGCGCCCGACGACGCGTCGTTCCGTTTCAACCTCGCGATCATCCAGCTCGTGCGCGGCGACTATGCGGCCGGCTGGCGCGGCCACGAGGCGCGCTGGGACGGCGCCGGCGAGCTGCGCGGCCGCCGGCCGGTGCTGCCCGGCCCGCGCTGGCAGGGCGAGCCGCTCGCGGGCAAGACGCTGCTCGTCTGGGGCGAGCAGGGGCTCGGCGACGTGTTGCAGTTCACGCGCTTCGTCGCGCCGCTCGCCGAGCGCGTGCACCGCGAGGGCGGCCGGCTCGCGTGGAACACGTTTCCGCAGGTGGGTACGCTGCTGCAGCGCAGCCTCGGCGCACACGCGGACGCGTTCAGCGCGGGCGGCGGCGTCGACGAACTGCCTGCCTTCGACTACGAAGTGCCGCTGCTCGGCCTGCCGTTGATGCTCGGGATGGAGACGTCGACGCTCGGTGCGTCGGTGCCGTACCTGCATGCCGATCCGCACGCATGCGACACATGGCGTGCGCGGCTCGCGGGCGACGGCCGGCTGAAGGTCGGGCTCGTGTGGACGGGCAGCGCGGGGCACCAGCGCAATCCGTTCAGGCGCGTCGGGCTCGAGCGTTACGCCGATGCGTTTCGCGGCATCGATGGCGTCGCGTTTTACTCGCTGCAGCCGGGCGCGGACGCGGATGTCGCCGCGGCGCGTGCGGCCGGTTTCGCGATCGAGGACTGCACCGCCGAACTGAAGCGTTTCGACGACACGGCCGCGTTCATCGGCGCGCTGGATCTGGTGATCACGGTGTGCACGTCGGTCGCGCACCTGTCGGGCGCGCTCGGCGCACGCACCTGGGTGCTGCTCGACGTGAATCCGCACTGGCCGTGGCTGCTCGAGCGTACCGACAGCCCGTGGTATCCGACCGCCACGCTGTACCGGCAGCCGACGTTCGGCGCATGGGCGCCGGTGATGGAGGCGCTCGGGCGGGATCTGCGCGGCCTGGCCGCGGACGCGAAGCGGCCGGCGTGAGCGGCTGAACGGCTGAACGGCTGAACGGCTGACCGGCGCGACGTCGTGCGTCATTGCTTCATGTACGCCGGCAGGCAGCCGTGTCGTGCGGACGAAGCCTCATGCGGGGAGCGGCACCATGCGGGGCGGTCCGCACGCCGGAACAGCGGCCGCCGCGCCACGCGCGCCGGCCGCCCGATGCGTCAGGCGTTCCGGTCGTCGTCGGCCTTCGCGCCGTTGCGGCGGCGCAGGCCCGGCCCGAACGTGAAGCCGAACGCGAGCAGCACCAGCGACACCGCGAGCACGACGTTGTTGCCGCTCGTCACGTACGGCGTGAAGCCGCTGGTGCCTTCGATCCGCACGTCGAGCGAGCCGATCGTGAACGGCTTCAGCTGGCCGAGCACGCGGCCGTGCGCGTCGATCGCGGCCGTCATCCCGGTGTTGGTCGAGCGCAGCATCGGCCGGCCCGTTTCGAGCGCGCGCATCCGTGCGATCTGCAGGTGCTGGTCGAGCGCGATCGTGTCGCCGAACCACGCGAGGTTCGTCACATTGACGAGCACGCCGGGCGGCTGCGGGTTGTCGCGGATCGTCGCGGCGATTTCCTCGCCGAACAAGTCCTCGTAGCAGATGTCCGCCATCACCGGCTGGTTGTGCACGAGGAACGGCTTCTGCACGGGCGCGCCGCGCGCGAAGTCGCCGAGCGGCATCTTCATCAGGTCGACGAACCACCGGAAGCCCCACGGGATGAATTCGCCGAAGGGCACGAGATGGTGCTTGTCGTAGTGATAGATGTCGCGCGAATGCGGCGTCACGCCGTACAGGCTGTTCGTGTAGTCGACGTAACGGCCCTCCGGCGTCACCGACGCGCCGACCGCGCCGAACAGCACGGCCGAGCCCGTCGTGTCGCTGAACTTGCGGATCGCGACGGCGAACGGCTCGGGCAGCTCCTGGATCATCACCGCGATCGCGGTCTCGGGCGTGACGATCAGGTCGGCCGGCTTCTCGACGATCATCTGGGTGTACATCTTGATCGCCGCGTCGATGCCTTCCTGCTCGAACTTGATGTCCTGCTTCACGTTGCCCTGCAGCAGCCGCACCGTGAGCGGCGCGTTGGCGGGCACGGTCCACGTGGCCTGCGACAGCGCGATGCCGGCCGCGACGAGTGCGACGGCGATGCCGGCCGGCGCCGCGATGCGCACGCGCGCGTTGCCGGCGTCGCCGCGCGCATCGGCGGGCGACCGGCGCGCGGCGACGAGCGCCTGCACGACCAGCGCGGCGAACAGCGCGAGCACCCAGGCGATCCCGTACACGCCGGCGACCGGCGCGACGCCCGCGAACGGGCCGTCGACCTGCGCATAGCCGCTCGCGAGCCACGGAAAGCCGGTCAACACGGTGCCGCGCAGCCATTCGCCGAGCGCCCATGCGCTCGCGAACGCGAACGCGCCGTGCCAGGTCGGCGAGAACGGCCGCGGATCGGGTTCGCGGCGATGCCACGCATGGCCGGCGCAGAACGACCAGAGCCCGGCCGAGAACGCCGGGTACAGCGACAGGTACAGCGAGAACAGCACCAGCGCGCCGCCCGCGAGCGGCGCGGCCATCTCGCCGTACACGTGCATGCTGATGTAGAGCCACCAGATGCCGCTGATGAAATTGCCGAAGCCGAACGCGCCGCCGGTGAGCGCGGCACCGCGCCAGCTCGACGTGCGCGTCAGCTGCGCGAAAAACCAGACGAATACGACGAGCTGCAGCCAGCCGCCGTGCGGGGTCGGTGCGAAGCTGAGCGTATTGGCCGCGCCGGCGAGCAGTGCGGCCGGATAGTGCCAGCGCGGCAGCGTGCGGCCGGGCGCCGGCGCGAAAAGACCGCCAGCCGGGCGGGACGGGATCGGATCGTCCATGTGAAGCGAAAGAGGGCGAGCGGTTGAAGGAGACGCGGCCGGCGCGAGACGGTCAGTCCTCGTGCGAGGTTTCGGCGCGGCGGCTCGCGAGCGGGTTGCGGCGCACCAGCAGCACGTGGACCTGGCGCGCATCGCCGCGCTGGATCTCGAACACGAGGTTGCCGAGCTGCAGCTTCTCGCCGCGGTGCGGCACACGGCCGAAATGATGGGTGATCAGCCCGCCGATGGTGTCGACCTCGTCGTCGGGGAAGTCGGTGCCGAACGTCTCGTTGAACTGTTCGATCTCGGTGAGCGCGCGCACGCGGTAGCGGCCGTCCGGCCCCGAGATGATGTTGCCGGCTTCCTCGTCGAAGTCGTATTCGTCCTCGATGTCGCCGACGATCTGTTCGAGCACGTCCTCGATCGTGATCAGGCCCGCGACGCCGCCGTATTCGTCGACGACGATCGCGAGGTGGTTGCGGTTCACGCGGAAGTCGTGCAGCAGCACGTTCAGGCGCTTCGATTCGGGAATGAACACGGCGGGGCGCAGCATCCCGCGCACGTCGAATTCCTCTTCGGCATAGAAGCGCAGCAGGTCTTTCGCGAGCAGCACGCCGATCACGTTGTCGCGGTTCTCCTCGAACACGGGGTAGCGCGAGTGCGCCTTCTCGAGGACGAACGGGATGAAGTCTTCAGGCTTGTCGGCGATGTTGATCGCGTCCATCTGCGCGCGCGGCACCATGATGTCGCGGGCGCACAGGTCGGACACCTGGAACACGCCTTCGATCATCGACAGCGAATCGGCGTCGATCAGGTTGCGTTCGTGGGCGTCCTGGAGGATTTCCAGCAACTCGGTCCGGGATTCCGGCTCGGGCGAGATGAAGTCGGTCAGGCGCTCGAGCAGCGAGCGCTTTTCTTGTGGTTTGTCGGTGAGCTTACGACTGGGATACGAATCGTTCATGGTGGTGCGCCCGGGTCATGCCGGAGCGCGCGGTCACGGAGTAGGCAAGGATACACCAAGGGCATGGCGCGCCCGTGTCACACCGGCCGTCCGGCCGGGGGCAGGCGGGCGCGCGCGCGCCCCGCTCGGGAACGGCCGCGCCGGGCGCGGCGCCGTCCTTCGTCTCCATCCTATCTCAGAAAGGGGCGGCGGGGCAGCGGTGGCAAAAAAGCCGCGGGCGACCGGCCGGCCGGTCGGCGTCAGCGACATTTCGCCGCGTGCGGGGCCGGCCGGGCGGGCATTCTGACCCTCAGAAGCGCATGCCGGCGGAACAGCCACCGGCGGCCGCGCCATTGGTCGCGGCGCCGCCGCAGCCGAAGAGGCCGCAGCCGGACAGCGCGACGCTCGTGGCGACGAGCAGCGCGGCCAGCATGACGCGCGATCTGCGTGACGGGTTCATGGGCGCGGGTTCTCCTTCGAATGCACGGGTGTGGCGGCCGGGGTGGTGCAAGCCGGCCCGTCGAGCGTCACCGGCATCGCGCGAGCAGCCCTTCCAGCGCGCGGTCGGGGATGCCGCTCGCGCGCAGCGCGTCCACGGTGCGGCTCACGTAGTCGAGCGTCGTGCCATAGCGGCCGGCCGCACAACTGAACACTTCCTTGACGACGGGGTCGGTCAGCTTGCCCGTGTAAGTGGGTACGTCGCGGCGCATCACGAATGCCAGCGCGTTCACGCGTTCGCCGGTCTCGAGCGAGCACGGCAGCCACGCGGGCCGGTACGAGCCCATCGGCATCTCGCGTTTCCACAACGTCTCGAGATGCGGCTGCGCGGTCGGGCCCGCGAGCCGGAACGCGATGCCCGAGCACGAGCCGCCGCGATCGAGCGCGAGCACGAGGCCCGGACGTTCGGGCGTGCCGCGGTTCACGCGCGACCACAGGTAGAGCCCGCGATGGTAGCCGTGCACCTTGCCGCGCACGGCGGCGACGGTCGGCAGCCCGGGGTTCCAGATCAGCGAGCCATAGCCGAACAGCCAGAGATCCTGCCGGCCGTCCCAGTCGCGCATCGTGTGCGCGAGCGATGCCGCGAGCTCGTCTTCCGTCAGCAGCCGTCCCTCGCCGATCGACGGCGGGTAGGCGGGCGGCAGCAGCGCGGCGTGGTGCATGGTGCGGACGGCTTTTACCGGTACGGGTTCGGGAAGCCCAGTTTCGCGAGGATGTCGACTTCGAGCGCTTCCATTTCGGCCGCGTCCTCGTCGCTCGTCTCGTGATCGTAGCCCTGCGCGTGCAGCGCGCCGTGCACCAGCAGGTGCGCGTAGTGGGCCGCGAGCGGCTTGCCCTGTTCGTGCGCTTCCTTTTCGACGACCGGGCAGCACAGCACGAGGTCGCCGATCACGGTGCCGTCGGGCGCCGGGTCGTATGCGAAGGTCAGCACGTTGGTCGGGTAGTCCTTGTGGCGGTAGCCGGCGTTCAGCGTGCGGCCTTCTTCGTCGCCGACGAAGCGCACGGTGAGCTGGGCGCTCGCGAACAGCGCCGGCTCGATCCATTCGGCGATCAGCTTGCGCTTGGGCAGCGTCTTGCGGATGTCGCCGGTGATCTCGTCGCCGTACTGCACGGACAGGTCGAGCTCCAGCTCGCGCAGTTCCTCCGCCAGTTCCGCGATTTCCTCGTCGCGCGGTGCGGGTTCGGCGCCCACGTGCAGCGTCACGCTGTCGTAGTGCTCGGGTTGCAGCGCGAGCTTCGCGCGCATCGCCGGATCGTTGTGCTGCGCGACGATCGCGACGGCCGCCTCGCCCGAGCTGCCCGACAGGTCGAACATCAGGCTGCGGCCGTCCGGGAAGTCGATTCGGAGCCCTTGCGCGTTGACGGTCCGGGCCTTGCCCTTCGCATCGAACAGCGAAAGACGGGGGGAATCGGGCGCGGCGGACTGGTCGCGACCGGACTTGCGAGAACGGGAAGATTTCATGACGGGTGCGGCGATTGGAACGCGTTGAGGATACACCAAACGGCCGATCGCTCCCGAATTCGAGCCGGCCGCACGCGGGCGAAAAAAAGCCCGGCGCGCCGTCGGGCGGGCCGGGCCGTTGGCCGGTGCGGCGCGCGGGCGCCGCCGGCTTCCTACGCGTCCTTGTGCTGCGCGTGGAAGTCGTCGTATGCCTCGACGATGCGTGCGACGAGCGGATGCCGCACGACGTCCGCGCTCGTGAAGCGCGTGAGCGCGATGCCGCGCACGCCGCCGAGCACCTGCTGCGCCTCGACGAGGCCGCTCTTGTGCCCGCGCGGCAGGTCGACCTGGCTCGTGTCGCCGGTGACGACGGCCTTCGAGCCGAAGCCGATTCGCGTGAGGAACATCTTCATTTGCTCGGGCGTCGTGTTCTGCGCCTCGTCGAGGATGATGAACGCGTGGTTCAGCGTGCGGCCGCGCATGTACGCGAGCGGCGCGATCTCGATCATCTGGCGCTCGAACATCTTCGCGGTCTTGTCGAAGCCGAGCAGGTCGTACAGCGCGTCGTACAGCGGCCGCAGGTACGGGTCGACCTTCTGCGCGAGATCGCCCGGCAGGAAGCCGAGCCGCTCGCCGGCCTCGACGGCCGGGCGCGTCAGCACGATCCGCTTGACCTGGTCGCGCTCCAGGGCGTCGACCGCGCACGCGACCGCGAGGTAGGTCTTGCCGGTGCCGGCCGGCCCGATGCCGAACGTCACGTCGTGCTGCAGGATCTGCTTCAGGTATTCGCGCTGCGCGGGCGTGCGGCCACGCAGGTCGGCGCGCCGCGTGTAGAGCTTCGGCCCGGGCTCTTCGTCCGGTTCGTTCGCGTCCAGCTGCACGACGGGCTCGTCGAACGGGTGGTCGGGGTCGCCGCGAAAGCGCACGTCGAGCGTGTCCTGGCGGCCGTTGCCGGACGTGTGGCGCACTTCGACCAGCGCGAGCTGGATATCGTCGACCGACAGCGGATCGCGCGCGCGGTTGTAGAAGTTCTCGAGCGCCGTGAGCGCGAGCTTCGCGCCGCGCCCGCGGATCGTGATCCGGTGGCCGCGTCGCGCGAGCGTGACGTCGAGCGCCTGTTCGATCTGCCGCAGGTTCTCGTCGAGCGGGCCGCAGAGGTTGGCGAGGCGCGCGTTGTCTTCGCGCGGCGCATTGAATTCCAGTGCTTGGACGGTCTTCAAAGTAGCGTCGGGCTCCTGTTGAGCGTCAGTCGGTCAGTGGGTGGCCGTGCTCGCGTCGTCGCTCACGAGCAGCAGCTCGCCGCGCAGCGAGTGCGGGTACGCATGGTTGATCTTCACGTCGATCATCTGGCCGATCAGGCGCGGGTGCGACGCGAGCGGCGCCGGGAAATTCACGACCCGGTTGTTCTCGGTGCGGCCCGCCAGTTCGTTCGGGTCCTTGCGCGACGGACCCTCGACGAGGATCCGCTCGACCTTCCCGACCATCGACTGGCTGATGCGCGCGACGTTTTCCTCGATGGTCGCCTGCAGATGTTGCAGGCGTTTGAGCTTGACCTCGCGCGGCGTGTCGTCGTGCAGGTTCGCGGCCGGCGTGCCGGGGCGCGGGCTGTAGATGAACGAGAAGCTGGTGTCGTAGCTCATCTCGTGCACGAGCGCCATCATCTTGTCGAAGTCTTCCTCGGTCTCGCCGGGGAAGCCGACGATCATGTCGGTCGACAGCGACAGGTCGGGGCGGATCGCGCGCAGCTTGCGGATCACCGACTTGTATTCGAGCACGGTGTAGCCGCGCTTCATCGCCATCAGGATGCGGTCGGAGCCGTGCTGGACCGGCAGGTGCAGGTGGCTCACGAGCTTCGGCACCTTCGCGTAGGTGTCGATCAGGCGCTGCGTGAATTCCTTCGGGTGCGACGTCGTGTAGCGGATCCGCTCGATGCCGGGGATGTCGGCGACGTATTCGATCAGCGTCGCGAAATCGGCGATGTCGCTCGAACCGGCCGCCAGCGCGCCGCCGAATTTGCCACGATAGGCGTTCACGTTCTGGCCGAGCAGCGTGACTTCGCGCACGCCCTGGTCGGCGAGGCCGGCCACTTCGGTCAGCACGTCGTCGAGCGGGCGCGACACTTCATCGCCGCGCGTGTACGGCACGACGCAGTAGCTGCAGTACTTCGAGCAGCCTTCCATGATCGACACGAACGCGCTCGGCCCCTCGACGCGCGCGGGCGGCAGGTGGTCGAACTTCTCGATCTCGGGGAACGTGATGTCGACCTGCGCGCGGCCGCTCTCGCGGCGCGCGTCGATCATCTGCGGCAGGCGGTGCAAGGTTTGCGGGCCGAACACGAGGTCGACGTACGGGGCGCGCGACACGATCGACGCGCCTTCCTGGCTGGCGACGCAGCCGCCGACGCCGATCAGCAGGCCCGGCTTCGCTTCCTTCAGCTCGCGCACGCGGCCGAGGTCGGAGAACACCTTTTCCTGCGCCTTCTCACGCACCGAGCACGTGTTGAACAGGATGATGTCCGCGTCTTCCGGGGTATCGGTCTTTTCGAGGCCTTCGGCCGCATTGAGCACGTCCACCATCTTGTCCGAGTCGTACTCGTTCATCTGGCAGCCGAAGGTCTTTACGTAAACTTTCTTGGTCATGGGGATTCGCCGTTCGCAGTGGTTGACCTGGGGGCGTCGTCAAGGGTGAATCGGGACGGCTGCTGCCGATGCAGCGGCTCGTGCCGGTGCCGCGTGGCGGACCGGGGCGCGCTGCGCGCGTCGGGCGAGCCTGTCGTGAGTTCCTGTCGTGAACGCGTGAAAAGCCGTCGGGCAAGCCTTCCATTATAGCTTTACGCGCCGCCCCGGGCGGGCGGCGGGTTGCAGCCGCGCGACGCCTTTCGTTGCACTCCGACCCCGATATGGCGGCGTGGCGACCGTCAGCGGCACGCGTTCAGCAGGTCGTCGAGCGCCGCTTCCTCGCGCGCGAAGCGTTCGGCGAGGAAGTCGAGCAGCACGCGCACGCGCGGCGCCATGTAGCGCTTGCCGTGATAGATCGCGTGCAGCGGCGCGTCCTGGTGCCGCCAGTCGGGCAGCAGCACGCGCAGCCGGCCGGCACGCACGTCGTCGGCGATGTCCCACAGCGACTTCAGCGCGATGCCGTGGCCGCGCAGCGTCCATTCGCGGGTGAGGCCGCCGTCGTTGGTCTCGAACGCGGTCGACACCGGCACCGTGTGGGTCTGTACCTCGTCGCCGCGCGTGAAGCGCCACGTGTTCATCGGGCCCGACGCGATCGTGATCACGTTGCATGGAAAGCGGGCCAGATCGTGCGGATCGGCCGGCACGCCGTGGCGCGCGACGAACGACGGCGCCGCGCACAGCACGCGCCGGTTCGCGGCGAGCCGGCGTGCGATCAGCGCGCCGTCGGGCGGGGCGGCGAAGCGGATCGCGAGGTCGATCTCGTCCTGCCACAGGTTCGACGACGAATCGGACGCCGTCAGCGAGAACGTGACGCCCGGATGCTGCGTGGTGAATTCGTCGAGCCAGTCGAGCAGCTGGTTGCGGCCGAAATCGGACGTCGACGACAGCCGCACCTTGCCGGCCACCACGTTGCGGCCTTCCTGCAGCAGCGCGTGCGCGTCGTCGAGCGCCTGCAGGGCCTGCCGGCAGCAGTTCAGGTAGAGCCGGCCTTCGTCGGTGAGCCGCAGCTGCCGCGTCGAGCGCTCGAACAGCCGCGTCGCGACCTTCGCCTCGAGTTTCGCGAGGCGCGCGCTCGCGGCGGCCGGCGTGAGGTTCAGCTTGCGCCCGGCCGCGGACAGGCTGCCCAGTTCCGCCGCCTCGACGAACAGCCGGATGTCGCCCAGTCGATCCATCGGATTTTCCAGAATCTTTTGAAAATGGTTCAAATGCCACGCCAATTATCAAAGATGGGCGTATTCGGGACAATGCGCGCACATCCCGCCTTTTGTGCGGTGCGGCACCGACCGGGCGCCGCGTCCGCCGCCTTTTCGGAGAACGTCATGCCCATTCCGTTACTGGCGCTCGCGATCAGCGCCTTCGCCATCGGCACTACCGAATTCATCATCATGGGCCTGTTGCCCGAAGTCGCGCACGACCTCGCCGTGTCGCTGCCGTCGGCCGGCCTGCTGGTCACGGGCTACGCGCTCGGCGTCGCGGCCGGCGCGCCGCTGCTCGCGGTGCTGACGAGCCGCATGCCGCGCAAGGCGGCGCTGCAGTTGCTGATGGCGATCTTCATCGTCGGCAACGTGCTGTGCGCGACCGCGTCCGGCTACGCGATGCTGATGGTCGCGCGCGTCGTCACGTCGTTCGCGCACGGCTCGTTCTTCGGGATCGGCGCGGTGGTCGCCGCGTCGCTCGTGCCGGCCGACAAGCGCGCGAGCGCGATCGCGCTGATGTTCACGAGCCTCACGCTGTCGAACGTGCTCGGCGTGCCGTTCGGCACGTTCGTCGGCCAGCTGCTCGGCTGGCGCGCGTCGTTCTGGATCGTCGCCGCGCTCGGCGTGCTGTCGCTCGGCGGCGTCGCGCTGCTGGTGCCGAATCGCCACGACAGCGGGCCCGTCGGCCTCGGCCACGAAGTGCGCGTGCTGAAGGAGCCGCAGGTCTGGCTCGCGCTCCTGATGACCGTGCTCGGCTTCGGCGGCGTGTTCGTCGTGTTCACGTACATCGCACCGATCCTCGAAACCGTCGCCGGCTATTCGCCGCGCGCGGTCGCACTGATCCTCGTGCTGTTCGGCGCGGGGCTGACGGTCGGCAACACGCTCGGCGGCAAGCTCGCCGACCGCGCGCTGATGCCGTCGCTGATCGCGATCCTGGTCGCGCTGATGGCGGTGATGGCCGTGTTCGCGAAGACGAGCCACCTGCCGGTCGCGGCCGCGGTCACGGTGTTCGTGTGGGGGATCGCCGCGTTCGCGACGGTGCCGCCGCTGCAGGCGCGCGTCGTCGAGAAGGCCGCGAGCGCGCCGCATCTCGCGTCGACGCTGAACATCGGCGCGTTCAACGTCGGCAACGCGGGCGGCGCGTGGCTCGGCGGGCTCGCGCTGGAACACGGCTTCGCGCTCGACGCGCTGCCGTGGGTCGCCGTCGCGGTGACGTTCGCGGCGCTCGTCGTCACGTGGCTCGCGATGCGGCTCGATGCGCGCGCGCCGGCGCGCGGCGCGGCACCGGCCGCGCATTGAGCGGTGCATCGAGCGGTGCCTCGAGCGGCGGTGCGCCGGCGCTATGGCGACAGGAAAAGGTTCGCGAGAAACGCATTCCTCCGCGATGCTGATAACGGTGTGAAGATAACTTCGTTTGCCGGGTCGGGGCCGGGTGATAGCGTCTCGATACGCGCCGTTCGTGGCGCAACCCGATTCCGGTTCCGGCTTACCCCATTCGCAGGGCCGCGCGGCGGCCCGGAGGCCATGCTATGTCTTCACCCCTGGCGCTGGTGCGCGACGTGTCTTCCTTCGAGTCCGGCAATGCCGCCGACGCGCGGACGTCCGCGTCGCTCGACGTCCTCGAGCAGGTCGTCGGCGTGAATCTCGCGCGCCTGCGCGCCGAGCGGCAACTGTCGCTCGATGCGCTCGCGCGGCTGTCCGGCGTGTCGCGCGCGATGCTCGCGCAGATCGAATCCGCCCGCAGCGTGCCGTCGATCAAGGTGCTCTGCAAGATCGCCGCGGCGTTGAAGGTATCGGTCGCCGCATTCCTGCGCCGCCACGCGGTGAACGGCTTCGAGCACCTGGCGGCCGAGCGCGCGGCGCGCGTCGTCAGCTCGAACGGCCGCTTCTCGGCGCGCGCGCTGTATCCGGAAGGCGAACCGGCCGCGGCCGAGTTCCACGAGCTGCGGATCGCGCCGCTGCACACGGAGCCCGGCACGCGCCGCGCGCCCGGCACGACGGTCAACCTGGTCGTCAGCGAGGGCACGCTCGAAGTCAGCGTGCACGATCGCCGCCAGTTGCTCGCGACCGGCGACGCGATCGTGTTCGACGCCGACCAGCCGTACAGCCTGCGCAATCCCGGCGACAGCGAGGCGCGCGCGTTCCGCGTGACGGTGAGCCCCGAGGTGCCGCCGCGCTGGCTCGTGCCCGACGCCGCGCACGCGGCCGGCTGAGCGCGGGCCGCCGGGCCCCGGCGCCGGTTCCATTGCGGACGGGCGCGCAGGCCCGGGGTCGGCCGTTCGGACGATGCCGTTAGACGGAGTCGTCAGTAAGGTTTTAGGTGTGGTTCGCTGCGCGGCGCGCGCAGCTGATGTATGCTTGGCCCGCCGCTCCCGGGGTAGACCCCGGCCGGTAATCAGTGCGTCTTCAGGGCGGGGTGAGATTCCCCACCGGCGGTAGGCTGGCGAAAGCCGGCGAGCCCGCGAGCGCCCGCGCCTCCGCGCGGGGTCAGCAGATCTGGTCGAATGCCAGAGCCGACGGTCATAGTCCGGATGAGAGAAGATGTGCAGATAGTCATGTCCGTCAGGGCCGCTTTGCCATGCGTGCGAAGCGGGTTGTCGTTCTGTCTGTTTGCAATGCCCTGAAACGTTTTTCGCCCAAATCTTCATTGCGAGGAGCGTTTCACATGTCCTTCATGTCCGTTTCGTCGGCACCCGCCGACGCCTTTGCCGATCTCCCGTTGCTGGATTCCGAACCGGTGCCGCCGCGCATCGCCGCCGCGCTCGACGCGTTGCGCGCGGGCCGCGCGGTCGTGTTGCAGGACGATCACGACCGTGAAAACGAGGCCGACCTGATCGTTGCCGCCGAGCGCATCACGCCCGAGACGATGGCGCTGTTGATCCGCGAGTGCAGCGGCATCGTGTGCCTGTGCCTGACCGACGACAAGGTCCGCGCGCTCGAGCTGCCGCCGATGGTGCAGACCAACGAGAGCCGCAACGGCACCGCGTTCACCGTGTCGATCGAGGCGCGCGAAGGCGTGCACACCGGCGTGTCCGCGGCCGACCGCGTGACGACGATCCGCGCGGCGATCGCCGACGATGCGAAGCCGTACGACATCGTGCGTCCCGGCCACGTGTTTCCGTTGCGTGCGCAACCGGGCGGCGTGCTGGCGCGGCGCGGTCACACCGAAGGGACGGTCGACCTGTCGATCCTCGCGGGCCTGAAGCCGGCGGGCGTGCTGTGCGAACTGATGAATCCGGACGGCACCATGACGCGCGGCGACGACGTCGAGCGTTTCGCGCGGCAGCACGGATTGCCGATGCTGACGATCGCGGAACTCGTCGAATTCCGCGAGGCGCTGGCGGCCGCGCGCGAGCGCTGTTGCGAGCCGGCCTGACGGCCGGCGTAGCGGGCGCGCCGATGCGCCCGCGGTACGGCGTGCGCATCGCGTCGCACGCCGGTCAGGCCGAGCCGGCGCAGCCGTCCGTCAGGACTGCACGTCGCCGAATTCGCCGCGCAGGCCGGCCGCGACGAGCGCCGGCAGTTCGTCCATGTTCCGCATGATCCGCGTGATGCCCATCGCGCGCAGCGCGTCCGCGTAGTTGTCGGGGATGTGGCTTGCGCCGACGAACGCGATCGTCTTCATGCCCGCCGCGCGTGCGGCGTTCAGGCCCGATACGCTGTCCTCGACGACGATGCAGCGCGCCGGCGCAACGCCGAGCGTTTGCGCCGCATGCAAGTACACGTCGGGGTAGGGCTTCGGTCGCGCGACCTGCTCGGAGCTGAACACGCGATCGCCGAAGATTTCGGTGAGCGACGCGCGCTTCAGCGAGCTGCGCACGCGCGCGAGCCGGCTGTTCGACACCACCGCGGCCGGCAGGCCGACCTTCAGCAACGCGTCGCGCACGCCGGTGATCGGCGCGAGCGATTGCGCGAGACCGGTTTCGATGTTGTGTTCGACGGTGTCGATGAAGTTGTCGGGCATCCGGATCCCGAAACGCGCTTCGAGCCCGGCGAGAAAGCGCGACGTCTGCTGGCCGAAGGCGGATTTCGCGGCGTCTTCGAAATCGAGGTGCGGGAAGGTGGCGGACAGCGTTTCGAACAGCACGCGGTCGGCAATGACTTCGCTGTCGACGAGCACGCCGTCGCAGTCGCAGATAAGGTGATCGAGCATGATGATGAAGAAGCGGGGCGTCGGCGACGCCGATCATGCCGCCATGATACGTGCTTTCGCGGCTGCCCCGCGCACCGTTCGGCGCGCCGCTTCCGCGGCCGGGCCGATCCGGCGTATCGGATCCGGCCCGGTCTTGCGGCACGGCGGTGGCGCGCCGGCGCCAGCGCCGGCCGCCGTTGCGCGCGTCACACCTCGACCACGCGCCCGGTCTGCCACGACGTCATCGCGGCCTCCGCCAGCTCGAGCGCGGCGAGCCCGTCGTCGATCGTCGTCCTGACCGGCGAGCCGTCGCGCAGCGCATCGACGAAGTGCGCGATCTCCGCCGCGTACGCGTGCCGGTAGCGCTCGAGGAAGAACGGCTCCGGCACCTCCGTGACGATACCGTTCGCCGACCATGCGGTCACTTCGGTCGGCCGCACGTTGCCGGCCTGCAGCATCCCGTTGCTGCCGAGCAGTTCGAAGCGCTGGTCGTAGCCGTAAGCCGCGCGGCGCGACGTGTTGATCTGGCACAGCAAGCCGCGCCGGGTGCGGATCGTCACGGCGGTCGAATCGAGGTCGCCGGCGTCGCGCACGGCCGGGTCGGTCAGGCAGCTGCCGGTCGCGTGCAGCGTCTGCGCTTCGTCGCCGAGGATCCAGCGGAACACGTCGAAGTCGTGGATCAGCATGTCCTTGAAGATGCCGCCCGAGCTGCGGATGTAGTCGACGGGCGGTGCACCGGGGTCGCGGCTCGTGACGACCAGCATTTCCGGGGTGCCGATCTCGCCGCGCTCGACGCGCGCCTTCAGCGCGGCGAAGGTCGGATCGAAGCGGCGCTGGAAGCCGATCATGCAGGTGACGCCGCGGCGGCGTACGACCTCCACGCATTCGCGCGAGCGGGCGACGGTCAGGTCGACCGGTTTCTCGCAGAACACGGCCTTGCCCGCGTTCGCCGCCGCGACGATCAGGTCCGCGTGCGTATCGGTGCTCGATGCGATCACGACGGCCTGCACGGACGCGTCGCCGAGCGCGCGTTCGATGTCGGCGACTCGCGCGCCGTGCGCCTGCGCGAGCGCTTCGGCCGACGGCGCATGCCGGTCGATCACGTACTTGAGTTTCGCGCCCGGGTGGCGCGCCAGATTCGCCGCGTGGATCTTCCCGATTCTTCCCGCACCGAACAAAGCGAATTCGATCATGGTGTTCTCCTGGTGAGTCAGTTGTGTTCCGACGGGGCGCGGCATGTATTGGCCGTGCCCCGCGTCGGCCGTCAAAACGAATGATTGATGCCGACGTTCACGCCGGTCTGCGAACGGCCCGGCAGCGGATTCGCGAGGTTGTCGTTGTCCGTGCCCGGGTTGTTGTTCGCGACCGAGAAATTCGAGCCGCTCGCGTTGCGCACGTGCGCGGCCGTCGCGTAGAGCAGCGTGCGTTTCGACAGGCTGTACGCGCCGCCGAGCGCGAACATCGACGCGTGGCCGGACGGATCGTGCGTCGCGTCGCCCGCGCCCGAGCCGACGTGCACGTAGTACGCGGCGCCGCCGAGCGACAGCGCGGGCGTCACGCGATACTGCGCGCCGATCCAGTAGTGATCCGCATTGCGCGCGAGGCCGGCGGGCGTGTCGGGCGCGTTCAGGTGCGTGTACGCGGCCTGCAGCGTCAGCGCGCGCCAATAGAGGTTCGCACCGGCGAAGACTTCACGCGAGCTCGTGAACACGTTGCTCATCCGGCCGTTCGCGTCGCGCAGCTCGTCGTACATCGCACGCAGCATCACGAAGTCGTTGCGGTACGTGAGCTGAATGCCGTCGCTGCGGCCATACTCGTTCGCCGCGCCGAGATTGAAGCCGCCGGCCTGGTTGCCGAGCGCGTACTGCGCGTGCACGCTGAAACCGTTCCATGACGGCGACCGGTATTCGATGTTGTTGCTGGTGATCGGCACGTTGCGGCTGCGCACCAGCGCGGTCGCGGAATAGGCCTGCTGCAGCAGCGGATCCATGTCCCACTGGTCGTTCGCGACGAACAGGTTGCGGCCGAACGTCAGCGTGCCGAGCCGGTCGGCGCGCACGCCGACGAGCGCCTTGCGGCTGAACAGGCGGTTGTTGCCGTCGCCCGCGGTGCCCGACATCAGGTTGATGCCCGATTCGAGGTTGAAGATCACGCGATAACCGCCGCCGATGTCTTCCTGGCCGAGCAGCCCGAACCGGCTCGCGCCCCAGTCGCTGCTTTGCGCGCGCAGCCGCGACGCGGTGGTGCCGTGGCCGGTCTGCACCTGGCTCACGTAGTCGAGGCCCGCGTCGGCAACGCCGTACAGCGTCACCGATGTTTGAGCGAAAGCACCCGAGTAACAGAGGATTCCTGAGCAGTAGAGCGCGGTTAGCGCGATTCGTTTCATGTCGTCTCCAGACCTGTCGTCGTTTTGTTGTGGATGACCTGCTTGCCTGCTTGTCTGCGTGGCGGTTGCCGCGGCGGCCTGCGCCGCCGCGCCGCTCAGCGAGCCGCCAGCTCGCCGCGGAGGTGATCGATGCTGGCGCGCAGCCGGTCTTCGATGTCGTCCGCCTCCGCGATTTCGTTCGCGAACGGCTCGAACGAGAATGCCCCTCGATAGCCGCGCGCGAGGAGTTCACGCAACTGCCGGACGTTGCCGAGCCGGTCGGCGCCGCCGACCAGCACGCGGTGGCCGTCGCGCATCCGGTCGACCGGCAGGTCGCTTTCCTCGACACCCGAGATGTGCACGAGGCCGGTCAGGTTCGGGAAGAAGATGTCCTCGCCCGACAGGTGATGGTGGAACGTGTCGTGCACGAGCCGGAATACGTGCTCGCCGGCCGCGGCGTAGATGCCCTTCACCGCATCCGACTTGCGGCGCAGCGCGCATTCCTCGAAACCGAGCGGCTCGATGAAGCCGAGCAGGCCGCGCGCGTCGAGGATCGGCTTGAGCGCCTTCAGCGCCTTGACGAGATCGGCGTGCCGCGCGGCGGCGTCGCGCGTGTCGCCGCGGCTGTTGGTCGGACACAGCACCAGCGCGCGTGCGCCGCATTGCGCGGCGTAGTCCGCGAGCACGGTCGCTTCGTCCGCGCGCTCGGCATTCCATTGCTCGAAGCGCTGCAGCGCGTTGATCGTCAGGATCGACACGCCGCCGGCTTCGACCGTCGCGCGCACCGCCGAAGCCGGCGTGCCGTCGGTGATCTCGACGCCGTCGAGATCGTTGCGGATCTCGATCGTGTCGACGCCGAGCCGCCGGCACAGCGCGACATAGCGGTCGAGCGGCAGGCGCGGCGCGCTCATCCGGTTCAGCGAAAAGTGAAAGGCTTGTTGCGTCATCGTTCTGTCCTCAGGTGTCGAGTGGGGCGGGGCGAATCAGGTGAGGCCGCGCGCGCGAGTGTCGGCCGGCGCATCCGCCGGCTCCGCGGCGAGCGCGCGCCACGTGTCGCGCAGCCACTGCGCGCACGCGACGTTGTTGTCGAAGATCGAATAGCGGGCGCCGCCGCCGTAGTCCGGAAACGGGATGAATTCGCAGCTGACCTGCGCGAGCCGTGTCGGCCGCGCATGAACCTGCCACTGCAGCAGGCGCCGCAGCGCCGTTTTCCACGTATCGAGCGGCGCGGCGCGCCATTCGCCGTGATAGGCGCCCGGCGCCGGTTCGACGAACGGATACTGGATCCCGCGGCCGGGCCGGCCATCCGCGCGGCGCATCCAGCGGTTCTCCGGATTGTTCGGGATCACGCTGCGCGCATGCGCGTGCCCGACCCAGCCGCGTGCGATCCAGTCGGCGTAGACGGCCGACGGCGAGGCCGGGTCGAGCAGGTGCCGCACGCTGTCGACCGGTTCGCGCAGGCCCGACGCATCGAGTTCGGCGCGATTGCCGAGCTTGAACAGCAGGTGCGAATGGTCGAGCGTGATCCGGAACGGCACGCCGGCCTGCTCGACGCATTGCGCGACGCGCGCGATCCGCAGGAAATCCTCGCTCCACATGTCGACGTGCACTTCCAGGCTCGGCAGGCAGCCGACCGGCTCGCCGCGTTCGTAGGCGCGCAGGTAGAAGTCGGCGACTTCGCGGTCCGACAGCGGATGGCCGTCCGCATGGTGCGCGTACAGCTGGCAGTTGAGCACCGTGCTGCCGAACCGCGCGCCGGCGTCGACGATCTCGGCGACGTGCGCCTCGTCGCGGCCGGCGCACCAGATGCCGCCGATCACGCGAATCGGCAGGGCATGCCGGTCGACGAGCGCGAAGTACGGCGACAGGTCCTCGCCGCGCACCGGGTTCTTTTCGACGTAGTCGAACACGCCGGCGCCGGCGATCATCCGGAACCGCTCGGCGGGCGCGGGCAGCGGCAGGCCGTCGTGTTCGAGCACGCCGTCGAGGTTCACGCCGATGAGGATCGCTTCAGCCATCGTCTCCATCCGTTCCGGTTCTGGATGGCTGCCAAATGTACGGACGTGCCGAGCGGGCTGCATGACAAACGTTGACGAAAAATCGCCAATTCGGCGGTCGATCTTTCCGTGACGCGCCTGCGCGCGATGCGCGGCGGGCGTCAGGCCGGCAGATACGCGCTGGTGCGCACGTTGGCCGAGCAGAACACGCGGAATTCGACCGGATCGCCCGGCGGCGGCTGTTCGACGATGCCGCACGCGTGCAGCACGTGCTGCAGCGCGGAAATCGCCTGGCCGTCCGGATCCTGGTCGATCGCGATGTCCATCGAACCGGCCTCGATGTAGGTGCGGTGCAGGTCGATCATCTCGTGCCCGATCCAGACGACGCGCCCGGCCGCGCCGGCCTTGCGCAGCGCGGCCTCGATGCCGGCCGAGCCCGCGCCGCTGTTGTAGATCCCGACGATATCGTCGTGCGCGCGCAGTGCGTTCGTCACCGCGCGGTAGCAGCGGTCGTCCTGGTCGAGCGTTTCGATCGGCGCGTCGTCGCAGTCGAGGTCGGGAAACGCTTCCCGCAGCTGGTCGACGCAGCCGGCCATCCGGTCGGCGTGCGCGCGGTAGCCCATGCGTCCGCCCAGCAGCAGCACGCGGCCGGGGCGCGCCGCGAGGCGGCCGAGGTAGTAGCCGGCCGTGCGCCCGGCGCGGTAGTTGTCGATGCCCGCGTAGTGCACGCGCTCGATGCCGCCGATGTCGGTGACCATCGTGACGACGGTTTCGCCGCGCGCGATCGCGCCGGCCAGCGCGTCGCGCACGCGCGGCGTGTCGCGCGCGGTGACGATCAGCGCCGCGCGCCGGTAGGCCGGCCGCTCGATCAGCGCGGCCGCGCGGTCGTCGTCCGCGGCGGGCAGGATGGTCCGGTGCACGACCACGCGCCGGTCGAGCATCTGCAGCGAGCGCTGCACCGCCTGCTGCAGCCGCCGGAAGAACGGCGCGTCGGTGTCGGGCAGCAGCACGTCGACGTGAAGCAGCCCGTGCCGCGTGTCGGGCAACTGGCGCGGCACGCCGAGCTGGCGCGCGGCCGCGACCACGCGCTCGCGCGCCTGCGCGGACACGCTGCCGCGCTCGTTCAGCACGCGGTCGACGGTGGTCGTGCTGACCCCGGCGAGTGCCGCGATCTCGTCGAAGCGCGCGGTGCGCTTGCGCCAGCGCGGACCGGTGGGGTCGGCCATGGTCGTCTCCGTGTTCGTCTGTCGTCGCCAGCGGGAGGTGGCGCTGTCCGGAACGCTAAAGCGATGGCGAAATTTCGTCAACGTTTCGATTGAGCGGGCCATGGCCGTCGCCTAATTTTGAATGCATGCGAAGCGCTCGCCGCGCTTCCCGCGAACGAACAACCAGGAGACACGAGTGGCCCATACGGACGATCAGGCGCACGACCGCACCGCGGCGGCGCGCCGTCAGGAATACCGAATGATCGGCGGCGCCGGCGAGCGTGCGCGGGCCGCGGGGCTCGTCAACGCCGAGTGGTACCGGTGCCCGGTGCCGCGGCCGCTGATGAAGCAGCTGATGCAGCGCGACGATGCGCGCGCGATCCGCGACACGCTGATCTGGTACGCGGCGATCGTCGCGAGCGGCGTGCTCGCGTGGTTCGCCTGGCGCGCGCATTCCGCGTGGGCGATTCCCGCGTTCTTCGTGTACGGCACGCTCTACTGCAGCCCGGCCGATTCGCGCTGGCACGAGTGCGGGCACGGCACCGCGTTCCGCACGCGCTGGATGAACGACGTGCTGTACCAGGTCGCGTCGTTCCAGGTGTTCCGCCGCGCGACGGTATGGCGGTGGAGCCACGCGCGCCATCACACCGACACGCTGGTCGTCGGACGCGATCCGGAAATCGCCGCACCGAAGCCGACCGACTGGCTCGGGCTCGCGCTGAACGTGGTCGCGCTCAAGCATGTGGCGAGCGAGCTGCGCAAGATGATCGTGCTGGCGTTCGCCGGCCGGCTCGACGACGAGGAGCGCACCTACGTGCCCGAATCGGAGTGGCCGAAGGTCGTGCGCGAGGCGCGCATTCATCTGGGCGTTCATGCGGTCGTGATCGGCGCATCGCTGGCCTGGCACACGATCCTGCCGCTGCTCTACATCGGGCTGCCGAGCCTCTACGGCGCGTGGCTGTACCTGTACTTCGGCCTCACGCAGCACGCGGGCATGCCCGAGAACGTGCTCGATCACCGGCTCAACTGCCGGACCGTGACGATGAATCCGGTGTTCCGCTTCCTGTACTGGAACATGAACTACCACGTCGAACACCACATGTTCCCGATGGTGCCGTTCCACGCACTGCCGAAGCTGCATGAGGCCGTGAAGGCCGACATGCCGCCGCCGTACCGCGGCACGCTGGCCGCGTATGCGGAGATCGTGCCGGCGCTCGTCCGGCAGACGCGCGACCCGTCCCATTACGTCGTGCGGCCGGTGCCGGACGCGGCGCGGGCGTGACCGGCAACCGACCTTCCAACCCAGGAGACACGCATCATGACGCAATGGCTCGACACCGGCGCCCTCGACGACATCGACGACGAAGACGTCGCGCGCTTCGACCACGACGGCCGCACGTACGCGATCTACCGGATCGACGGGAACGTGTATGCGAGCGACGGGCTGTGCACGCACGAGCACGTGCATCTCGCCGACGGGCTCGTGATCGATCACGTGATCGAATGCCCGAAGCACAACGGGCGCTTCGACGTGCGCGACGGCCGGGCGCTGTCGGCACCTGCGTGCGAGAAGCTGCGCACCTACCGCGCGAAGGTCGAGGACGGCCGCATCCTGATCGAGGTGTGACGCGATGGCGAACGACCGGGTGATGGCGATCGTCGGTGCGGGCCATGCGGGCGGTCGCGCGGCGCAGGTGCTGCGCGAGGGCGGCTGGCACGGGCGCATCGTGCTGATCGGCGCGGAGGCGCACCTGCCGTACGAGCGGCCGCCGCTGTCGAAGGGCGTGCTGACCGGTGAGCGCAGCGCCGCGCAATGCGGGCTGCGCGATCCGGATGCGTGGCGTGCGGACGACATAGAACCGATCGTCGCGACGGTCGAGCGGATCGATCCGGTGGCACGCGAGCTGCATGTCTCGGGCGGCCGCGGATTCGCTTACGATGCGCTGCTGCTCGCGACCGGCGGCCGCGCGCGCCGCCTCGCGATTCCGGGTGCGGAACTCGACGGCGTATTCGCATTGCGCACGCTCGACGATGCGGCTGCGCTCGGCGCGCGGCTCGTGCCCGATGCGCGGGTCGTGCTGATCGGCGGCGGCTTCATCGGTCTCGAGGTCGCGGCGTCGGCGCGGCTGCGCGGTTGTCGTGTGACCGTGCTCGACGCGGCGCCACGCCTGCTCGGGCGTGCGGTGCCGGAGCCGATCGCGGCACGCGTGCATGCACTGCATGTGGCGCGGGGCGTCGCGATCGGCCTGAACCGCCGGCCCGTCGCGATCGAGCGTACGCCGGACGGCGCGCTGGCCGTCGTGCTCGACGACGGCGACACGCTGATCGCCGATACGGTGGTCGCCGGCATCGGGATCGAACCGGCCGACGAACTGGCGCGCGACGCGGGCCTCGTCGTGGAACGCGGGATCGTCGTGAACGCGCGGCTCGAGACGTCGGCGCGCGGCATCTATGCGGCCGGCGATGTCGCGGTGTTCCCGAGCGGGGCGTCAGGGCGGCTCGTGCGTCAGGAGACCTGGCACGGCGCGGAAACGCAGGCGCGCGTCGCCGCACGCAACATGCTCGGCGCCGACGAGCCGTATCGCGAGATGCCGTGGTTCTGGTCCGATCAATACGATGCGCAACTGCAGGTGGCCGGCGAACCGGCGCTCGGCGAGCGGACGGTCGCGCGCGTGCTCGGCGACGATGCGGAAATCCATTTCCACTTCGATGCCGGCGAACGGCTCGTCGCGGCGAGCGGTTTCGGTCGTGCGTCGGGATTCGTGAAGGAGATGCGCGTCGCGCGCATGCTGGTCGAGCGCCGGATCGACGTGACACCGGCCGCGGTCGCGGATGCGGGGGTGAAGCTGAAGTCGCTGGCGGCGGCCGCGGGCGATCGCTAGCGGCGGTGTGCGGCGGCGCAGCGGCAGCCGTGCGGAGCAGGAGGAAGGGGGCGGGCAGAAGCGCGCGGCAGCTGCTGCCGCGCGCTCCCGTTCGGGTTCAGGTCAGACCGCGCTCAGGCCATCGCGTGCAGGCGCAGATACAGGCCGGCCGCCGCGGCGCCGCCGAGCAGCGGGCCGATCACCGGCACCCATGCATAGCGCCAGTCGCTGTCGCGCTTGCCGGGGATCGGCAGCAGCGCATGCATCAGGCGCGGCGACAGGTCGCGCGCCGGGCTCATCGCATAGCCGGTCGGCCCGCCGAGCGAGATGCCGATGCCGAGCACGAGCAGGCCGACGGGCAGCGCGTCGAGCGCGCCGAGGCCGACCTGCGGTGACGCGAGGTACAGCACGCCGAGGATCAGCACGAACGTGCAGATCGCTTCGGTCAGCACGTTGTGCGTGGTGCTGCGGATCGCGGGCGCCGTGCAGAACACGGCGAGCTTCACGTCCGCATCGACTTCCTTCGCGAAGTGCTGGCGATACGCGAGCCACACGAGCAGCGCGCCGGCCATCCCGCCGAGCATCTGCGCGGCGATGTAGCCGCCGACCTTCGACCACGCGAACTTGCCCGCGAGCGCGAGGCTGATCGTGACGATCGGGTTCAGGTGCGCGCCGCTGAACGACGCGGTCACGTAGACGGCGACGAACACCGCCATCGCCCAGCCCATCACGATCACGATCAGGTCCGCGCCCTTGCCCTTGGTCTTCGCCAGCAGCACGTTGGCGACCGCGCCGTTGCCGAGCAGCACGAGGATCGCCGTGCCGATGAATTCCGCAATATAAGGTGACATGTTGTCTCTCGTGGATGACGGCGGACTCGCGCGTCGCGCGGCCCGCCGGTGTTGTTGTATTTCGTTCGTATTTCTTGTGGTGACTGCAGCGGTTACTGCGTGTCGTCGGCCCATGCCTTGGCGGCGCGTACCGCGCGCTGCCAGCCGGCCATGCAGCGTTCGACCTGCTCCTTCGGCATCGACGGCGAGAAGCGGCGATCGAGCTGCCACTGGCTGCGCACTTCGTCGAGGTTCTTCCAGTAGCCGATCGCGAGGCCCGCGAGGTAGGCCGCGCCGAGCGCGGTCGTCTCGGTGATCTGCGGACGCACCGCGTCGACGCCGAGCAGGTCGGCCTGGAACTGCATCAGCAGGTCGTTCGCGCTCGCGCCGCCGTCGACGCGCAGCTCGCCGATGCTGATGCCCGAGTCGGCTTCCATCGCGGCCAGCACGTCGAGCGACTGATAGGCGATCGCGTCCAGCGCCGCGCGCGCGAGGTGTGCGGACGTCGTGCCGCGCGTGACGCCGAACACCGAACCGCGCGCCCGGGCGTTCCAGTGCGGTGCGCCGAGGCCCGCGAACGCCGGCACGAGATAGACGCCGTCGGTGTGCGGCACGCTCGCGGCGAGCGCCTCGATCTCGGCGGCCGTCTTGATGACGCCGACGCCGTCGCGCAGCCACTGCACGACCGCGCCCGCGATGAAGATGCTGCCTTCGAGCGCGTACTGCACGTCGTCGCCGATCTGCCACGCGATCGTCGTGACGAGGTTGTTCTTCGACTCGATCGGCTTGTCGCCGGTGTTCATCATCAGGAAGCAGCCGGTGCCGTAGGTGTTCTTCACCATGCCCGACGTCGTGCACATCTGGCCGAACAGCGCCGCCTGCTGGTCGCCGGCGATGCCCGCGAGCGGGATCTTCGACGCGAACACGGTGGTCTTCGTGTAGCCGTAGATTTCCGACGACGCCTTCACTTCCGGCAGCATGCTGCGCGGGATGTCGAGCAGTTCGAGCAACTCGCTGTCCCACTCGCGCGTGTGGATGTTGAACAGCATCGTGCGCGACGCGTTCGTCACGTCGGTCACGTGCAGCTCGTGCTTCGTGAAGTTCCACACGAGCCAGCTGTCGACGGTGCCGAACGCGAGCTTGCCCCGCCGCGCCTTGTCGCGCGCGCCCGGCACGTTGTCGAGGATCCAGCGGATCTTGGTCGCGGAGAAGTACGAGTCGATCGGCAGCCCGGTCTTCGCACGCACCTTCGCCTCGAGGCCCTGCTGCTTCAGCGAATCGCAGAAATCGGCGGTGCGGCGGTCCTGCCACACGATCGCGTTGTAGACGGGCTGGCCCGTCTCGCGATCCCAGACGATCGTCGTCTCGCGCTGGTTGGTGATGCCGATCGCGGCGATCGACGTGCCGTTCAGGCCGGTGCGCGTGACGGCTTCGGCGGCGACGCCCGCTTGCGTCGACCAGATTTCCTGCGGGTCGTGCTCGACCCAGCCGGGTTGCGGGTAGATCTGTTCGAATTCCTTCTGGGCGATCGAAACGATGTTGCCCTGGCGATCGAACAGCATTGCGCGGGAGCTCGTCGTGCCCTGGTCAAGCGCGAGGATGTACTGGTCCTGCATGTCTCTCATCTCCATCCGTGAATTGGCGTAGTTGTGATGCGCGCCGCATGTTACGCGGCGCGTCGGTGAATCAACGTCGGTCAGGCAACTGCAACTGCAAACGAATCACGCGTGCGGCGCATGCGCGGCGGCGAACCATGCGTCGACCGCGGCCGTCACCGTGTCGAGCGTGCCCGGCGTGACGTGCAGGCCGAGCTTCGAGCGGCGCCACAGGACGTCCTGCGCGCAGGTCGCCCATTCGACGTCGCGCAGGTAGCGCAGTTCGGCGTCGTGGATGCCCGGTGCGATCTCGGTGCCGAGGTCGGCGAGCGACGTCGCGCCGTCGACCACGCGTTCCGCTCGCGTGCCGTACGCGCGCGCATAGCGGCGCGCGAGCGCGGCGGGCAGCCACGGGTGGCGTTTCGCGAACGCGTCGGCGAACACGTCGAACTTCGCGTTCGCGATGTCGCCGCCCGGCAGCGGCGCGCCGGCCGTCCAGGTTGTCGCGTCGCTGCCGAGTGCACCGCACAGCAGGTCGGCTGCTTCTTCCGCGAGCTTGCGGAACGTCGTGATCTTGCCGCCGAACACCGACAGCAGCGGCGCGCCGGCACCGTCGTCCATCTCGAGGCGGTAGTCGCGCGTGACGGCCGACGCGTTCGCCGCGTTTTCGTCCTCGAGCAGCGGGCGCACGCCCGAATAGGTCCAGTGCACGTCGGCCGGCGCGATCTTGCGCTTGAAGTAGCGGTTGATCGAATCGCACAGATACTGCGTCTCGTCGCGATCGATCGCGACCTTCGCGGGATCGTTCGTGTATTCGACGTCGGTCGTGCCGATCAGCGTGAAGTCGTGCTCGTACGGAATCGCGAAGATGATCCGCTTGTCCGGGTTCTGGAAGATGTACGCGTGATCGTGCTCGAACAGGCGCCGCGTGATGATGTGGCTGCCCTTCACGAGCCGCACGCTGTGCTGCGCGCCGCGGCCGAGCGCGCCGTGCAGCACGTCGCCGACCCACGGGCCGGCCGCGTTCGCGACCGCGCGCGCACGCACGACGCGCATCGAGCCGTCCGCGTGCTGCAGCCGCGCTTCCCATTCGTCGCCGTGGCGCTCGGCCGAGACGAGCCTGGTGCGCGTGAGGATCTCGGCGCCGCGTTCCTTCGCATCGAGCGCGTTCAGCACGACGAGGCGGGCGTCGTCGACCCAGCCGTCCGAATACACGAAGCCGCGCTTGATCGAGTCGATCAGCGGCGCGCCGGCCGCGTGGCGGCGCATGTCGATGCCGCGCGAGCCGGGCAGCAGTTCGCGCTTCGCGAGGTGATCGTAGAGGAACAGGCCGATCCGGATCAGCCAGGCCGGCCGCAGGTTCGGCATGTGCGGCATCACGAAGCGCAGCGGCCACATGATGTGCGGCGCCGCGCGCAGCAGCGTCTCACGCTCCTGCAGCGCTTTGCGGACGAGTCCGAATTCGTTGTATTCGAGGTAGCGCAGGCCGCCGTGAATCAGCTTCGTGCTGGACGACGACGTGTGCGACGCGAGGTCGTCCTGCTCGCAGAGCAGGACCGACAGGCCGCGGCCGGCCGCATCGCGCGCGATGCCCGCGCCGTTGATGCCGCCGCCGACGACGAGCAGATCGTAGCGATTCGGTTGGGTCACCCTGCTGTCCTTATCGTTTGATGGAAATGGGCGAACATGAAATGTTCGAATTCGAAATTTAACGAACGAAATCGAAAAAGTAAAGTTCGAAAAAGCGGGGCCAGTAGCGCATGGCCCGATCCCGGACGATACTGGCGGAATCGACCGTTTCGCGAGGTGAATCATGCGTATTGGGATGTGGGTCGGCGCGTGCGCCGTCGTCCTGGCAGGGTGCAGCGCTGGCACGCCGCCGCTTGCCGGCAACTGGCGGGCGCCGTCGTTCGTCGACCTGCAGACGTCGTGCGGCGGCACCGCGCACGACTGGGGCGCGGACGCGCAGCCGGTCTATTCGACGCTGTACGACGCGTACGTGGCGAAACGGTATCGCGGGCTGACGCAGGCGAACTACTGCACGTTCGTAAACGAACTTTCGGCGCACTATGCGGCGCCCGACGCGGCGGGGCGCGCCGGCTGGGTCGCGTATTTCAACGGGGCACGCGCGCAGGCCGTCAGCTGGCGGGCCGCGGTCGATCCGACGCTGCGCGGCGGCTGACGCGGGAAAGCTGCTGCCGGAGGCGGGAACAAACGGAAACGCAACGCGGCCGGAAATCCGGCCGGCGCGCTCGGGTCAGGAACAGCGGGACTTCAGGAATAGCGGCATTTGATCGATCGCAACGCGGCGTCGCCGGTTTCGGTCACGCAGTATTTGCGTCCCGATCCCAGCCCTTCCAGCCGCACGAGCTGCTGTTCGAGCAGCGCGTCGAGTTCATCGCGATCCATGTCGCCGTGATCGGGGGCATCCTTCACAAGCAGTAGCGTGGCGAATTCATGCGGACTCAGCATCGTTCTCTCCATGGCAATCGGTTTGCCCGCACAGCCGGCGCAAACGCCGCTGCGCGATACCCCGCGGGGTATGGCTTGGGGGGAAAGCTGTATTCGCCGGCCTTGGGATTCGCACACGCCTTGGCACGGGCGGATCGCGCGAACGGGCCGGGGAACTGGAGTCTAGTCGAGCGCGCGGGCAACGACAAATCGTGCCCCGTTAATTTTCAATTTGACAGGCGCACGTCCCGCAAGCGGTTCGGCCGGCGCGCCAACTTCTTGATTTCACTTGAAGTTTCAGGTGCGGTGCAGCATCGCAAGCGTCATTCCGCGACGTACACCTGGGTGCCCGCGTTCGCCACCGCGTCGGCCATCTCCGGCGGCAGCGGCTTGTCGGTGAAGAGTGCGTGCACCTGGCTCAGGTGCCCCTGGCGCACCAGCGCCGGGCGGCCGACCTTCGAATGATCGGCCACGAGGTAGACCGTGCGCGCGTGCTGCATGATCGCCTCGGCCACGCGCACCTCGCGCGTGTCGAAGTCGCGCAGCGTGCCGTCGGCCTCGATCGCCGACGTGCCGATGATCGCGTAGTCGACCTTGAACTGGCGGATGAAGTCGATCGCGAGTTCGCCGACGATGCCCTTGTCCCACGGCCGCACGATGCCGCCCGTGATCAGCACCTCGCAGTCGGGGTAGCCGCTCATCATCGACGCGACGTTCAGGTTGTTCGTGATCACGTGCAGCCCGTGATGGCGGTTCAGTGCGCGCGCAACCTCCTCGGTCGTGGTGCCGAGGTTGATGAACAGCGAGGCCTGGTCGGGGATGTGCGACGCGGCGAGCGCCGCGATGCGCCGCTTCTCGTCGTGGAACATCCGCTGGCGCGCGGTGTACGACACGTTTTCCGAGCTGGTCGGCAGGCTCGCGCCGCCGTGGTAGCGGCGCAGCAGGTTCAGGTCGGCGAGCCAGTTCACGTCGCGGCGGATTGTTTGCGGCGTGACCGCGAAGTGCGCGGCGAGATCGTCGACGGTCACGAAGCCGTCGCGCTGCACCCATTCGAGCAGTTCCTGCTGGCGCGCGTTGAGGGTGAGGCGGGGATCTCGGGTCATGGCTCGGCGGTCGGGTCGTGAGGCGGAGCAGGTATTGTAAGGGCGGGAAGGGCGTTCGACCGGCCTCCGGCGTATGACCGCCGGGAATTCATGCGGAAAGCGCATGGATTCATGTGACAAATGAATTTGCGCGATCGCGCGGATCGCGCTGCAATGGCGGACTGTCCGCGCATGCCGATCCTGCGTCCGGCGCGTTCATTCAGCTTTCGACGAGGTGGAACCGATGACTGGCTTCAACTGGCACAACCCGTATCCGACGACCCGCATGCCGGTGTTCGCGCGCAACGTCGTGTCGACGTCGCACCCGCTCGCGGCGCAGGCCGGGCTGCGGATGCTGTGGAAGGGCGGCAATGCCGTCGATGCGGCGCTGGCCGCCGCGGCCGCGATCACGGTGGTCGAGCCCGTGTCGTGCGGGCTCGGCGGCGATGCGTTCGCGCTCGTGTGGGACGGCGAGCGGCTGTCCGGATTGAATGCGTCGGGCGTTGCACCGGCCGCGTGGCACCCCGACTACTTCCGCAAGCGCCACGGCGAGGACGCGCACGGCATCGCGAACAAGCCGACCCGCGGCTGGGATACCGTCACGGTGCCGGGCGTGATCGCGGGCTGGGAAGCGCTGCATGCGAAGTTCGGTTCGCTGCCGTTCGCGGACCTGCTCGAGCCGGCGATCGAGATTGCCGAGCGCGGCTATTCGGTGTCGCCGATCGTCGCGCACAAGTGGGCGGCCGCGGTGCCCGAGCTGCAGGGTCTGCCGGGCTTCGCCGATACCTTCATGCCGCGCGGGCGCGCGCCGCACGTCGGCGAACGCATGTGCCTGCCGGGCCACGCGCAGACGCTGCGCACGCTCGCGAAGGACGGCCCGCGCGCGTTCTACGAGGGCGCGCTCGCCGCGCGGATCGCGGCGTTCGCGCGCGAAGGGGGCGGCGCGCTGACCGAAGCCGACCTGCGCGCGTACCGGCCGGAATGGGTCGAGCCGATCGGCAAGCGCTTCGGCCGCCATACGATTCACGAGATCCCGCCGAACGGGCAGGGTATCGCCGCGCTGATCGCGCTCGGGATCGCCGAGCACGCGGGCGCGGCCGAATGGCCCGTCGATTCGGTCGACTCGCAGCACCTGCAGATCGAGGCGATGAAGCTCGCGTTCGCGGACGTCTATCGCTACGTCGCCGATCCGCGCGCGATGGACGTGACGCCCGCGCAAATGCTCGACGACGCGTATCTCGCGGAACGCGCGAAGCTGATCGATCGCACGCGCGCGACGCACTTCGCTGCCGGCCGGCCGCCTTCGGGCGGCACGATCTACCTGTCGGCCGCGGACGAGCGCGGGATGATGGTGAGCTTCATCCAGTCGAACTACATGGGCTTCGGCTCGGGGCTCGTCGTGCCCGGTACGGGCATCGCCTTGCAGAACCGCGGGCACGGCTTCTCGATGGACCCGGCGTCGCCGAACGTCGTCGCGGGCGGCAAGCGGCCGTTCCATACGATCATCCCCGCGTTCGTCACCGAGGCGGTCGACGGCCGCACGGAGGCCGCGATGAGCTTCGGCGTGATGGGCGGCGACATGCAGCCGCAGGGCCACCTGCAGACCGTCGTGCGCATGCTCGGCTACGGGCAGCAGCCGCAGGCCGCCTGCGACGCGCCGCGCTGGAAGGTCAATCGCGACTTCACGCTCGACGTCGAGTCGACGATGAAGCGCGAGACGGTCGATGGGCTCGCCGCGCGCGGCCATACGATCAAGTCGATCGACGATCCTTACATGGATTTCGGCTCGGGGCAGTTCGTATGGCGCCTCGATCGCGACGATCCCGACCGCGGCTACGTGGCCGCGAGCGACAGCCGCCGCGACGGTCTTGCGGCCGGTTTCTGACGGAACGCTTCCAGTCTTGCGCTCGACGGGCGGCCGAATGGCCGCCCGTTTTGCTTGACGCGGCGCATACCATCGAACGCGCGCAACCGGTTCGAACAACTCATCTAACGAACCGCAACATGCGCGGCGGAACTGCGCCCGTCAGGGATGGTCAGTGCTTTGAAGCACGAACATTCAAGTCCGGCTAAGATGCCAGCATGGTTCGGCCGGACCAATCCACTAATAAATGCAAGCAAAACGTCGCCTGCGGGCGCGCCGGGCCGGTGCCGAACGCATCGGCCGGACGGCCGCGCGACGATGGGAGCGCACCACCATGCCTACTGAAACCACGCATGTCATGCCGTGGCGTATCGAGGACATCGACCTGAACCGGATCGATCGTCAGCGCGCCGCCGCGAACGAGGATCTGCTGCTGTTGCTGTGCGCGTCGTCGTTCATCGAAAGCGGTTCGGATCTCTACACGAGCAACCTGAGCGAGTTCTTCAACGACGATCCGGAAGTGTCCGCGTGGCTCAACAATGCATGGGAGCACGAGGAGCTGCAGCACGGGCGCGCGCTGAAGGCGTACATCGCGCACGTGTGGCCCGAGTTCGACTGGGATACCGCGTTCGCGAATTTCTTCGCCGAGTATTCGAAGACCTGCTCGGTCGACGCGTTCGAGAAGACCCGCGCGCTCGAGATGGTCGCGCGCTGCGTCGTCGAGACGGGCACGGCCACGCTCTATCGCGCGATCAACGAATGCTCGGACGAGCCGGTGCTGAAGGAAATCACCGACAACATCCGCACGGACGAAGTGCGTCACTACAAGCACTTCTTCAAGTTCTTCAAGAAGTACAACAAGCTCGAAGGCAACGGCCGGCTCGCGGTGCTCGGCGCGCTGATGCGCCGCGTGATGGAAATCAAGAACGAGGATTCCGAGATCGCGCTGCGCCACGTGTTCGCGATCCGCTACCCGGATCGCGTCGGCGACAATCAATACAACCGCGAGCGTGTCGCGCGCATCAGCTCGCTCGTGCGGCGCAACCTGTCGGCCGACATGTGCGTGAAGATGCTGCTCAAGCCGCTCGACCTGCCCGCGAAGATCCAGCCGAGCGTCCACTATCCGCTGACGAAGATCACGCGGCACGTGTTCATGCGCTGATCGTCAGCGCGCGGCCCGGCGCGCTATGCTGCGGCATCATCGTCTGCTTTTCACCGGGGCCGCCATCATGACCGATTCCCATCGCCACGCACTCGAACAATGGACGTTCGACGCGTGGCCGCCGGCCGTCGTTTCGCTGTTCGACGGCACCGCGCTCGAACGCCATGCCGACTTCGCCGCATCGCTGATCGTCGCGACCGACGACGGCCAGTTGCGTACGACGCTGCTCAGCGTCGGCGAGATCCATGCACGCGACGCGCATACGCTGCTGCTCGCGCTATGGCCGCAATCGCGTGCGGCGCGCGCGCTGGCGCAACGGCGCGCGGCCGCGTTGACGCTCGTCGCGGACGGCGCATTCTTTCAGGCACAACTGAGGATCGAGCCGCTCGAAGGGGACTTCGGCGGACTGGCCGGATTCGCTGCGACGATCGCGCACGGCGATGCGCAGCGGGTCGGCTATGCGCGTCTCGCGACCGGCGTCACGTTTGCGCTGGAAGGGGAGGCGCGCACCGAGGTGCTCGCGCGCTGGCAGCGCCAGGTCGAGCACCTGCGGCGCGCGGCCGCGCGGCTTCAGTGACCGCGCTGGCCGCTGCGCGACGAACGGTTGCGGTTCGCGTGCGCGGCATTGCCGTTCGCGGGACGCGCGCCGTTGCCGCTTGACGGGCGACCGCCGCCACCGGCGTTGCCGGTCGCGCCGCCGGCCGTGCGCGGCTTGGCCGCCTTCGCGGCCTTCGGTTGCGCATTGCCTTCGCGCTTCGCGGCCGGCTGGCCGGAGCCGCCTGCACGCGGCTGGCGATTGCCGCCACCGCCGCCACCACCACCGTTGCCGCCGCGCGGCTGCTGGCCGCGACGTTGCTGGATCGGCTCCGGCTTCGCGTTCGGATCGGGTTCGAAGCCCGCGATCACTTCCTGCGGAATCTCGCGCTTGATCAGCCGCTCGATGTCACGCAGCAATTGCTTCTCGTCGACGCACACGAGCGACACGGCTTCGCCGGTCGCGCCTGCGCGGCCCGTACGGCCGATCCGGTGCACGTAATCTTCCGGCACGTTCGGCAGGTCGAAGTTGACGACGTGCGGCAGCTGGTCGATGTCGATCCCGCGTGCGGCGATGTCGGTCGCGACCAGCACCTGCAGCGTGCTGTTCTTGAATTCCGCGAGCGCGCGCGTGCGGGCCGACTGGCTCTTGTTGCCGTGGATCGCCATCGCGCTGATGCCGTCCTTCGTCAACTGCTCGGCGAGCCGGTTCGCGCCGTGCTTGGTGCGCGTGAACACGAGCACCTGGAACCAGTTGTGTTCGCGGATCAGGTGCGTGAGCAGCTCGCGCTTGCGATCGCGGTCGACCGGGTGGATCTTCTGCGCGACGCTTTCGGCGGTGGTGTTGCGGCGCGCGACTTCGATCAGCGCCGGCGAATCGAGCAGGCTGTCGGCGAGCGACTTGATCTCGTCGGAGAAGGTGGCCGAGAACAGCAGGTTCTGGCGCTGCGGCGGCAGCTTCGCGAGCACGCGCTTGATGTCGTGGATGAAGCCCATGTCGAGCATCCGGTCGGCTTCGTCGAGCACGAGGATGTCGAGATCCGACAGGTCGATCGTCTTCTGCTGCATGTGGTCGAGCAGACGCCCCGGCGTCGCGACGACGATGTCGACGCCGCGCTTGAGCGCATCGATCTGCGGATTGATGCTGACACCGCCGAACATCACGGTCGAGCGCAGCTTCAGGTACTTGCTGTACGCGCGCACGCTTTCCTCGACCTGGGCGGCGAGTTCGCGCGTCGGCGTGAGGATCAGCGCGCGCACCGCGCGCTTCGCGCCGCGATGCTCGGCATAGAAGGTGTGCAGGCGCTGCAGGATCGGCAACGTGAAGCCGGCGGTCTTGCCGGTGCCGGTCTGTGCGCCGGCGAGCAGGTCGCCGCCGCCGAGGACGGCAGGGATTGCCTGTTGCTGGATGGGCGTCGGCGATGTGTAGCCGAGCTCGTTGACCGCCTTGACGAGCGGTTCGGCCAGGCCGAGAGATTCGAAAGACATAGTTACCACTCTTGAGTTTTATGATCAGCGACGCCTCGCGCGGCCCGCGCGGGGAACGGCGTCGCAAAAAAGCAAAGGGGCGCGGCTGCGGTTTCCCGCAGCCGCGCCCCCGTTTGTGTCGCGCGCTATTTAGTCAAGCGGCGCGGAACGCAGGTCGCTCACCTGTTGCGGCGAGATCGGCGTACCGTTGTTGTCCCACGACATCCGGATATACGTGACGACTGCCGCGACTTCCTGGTTCGACAGCGACTGCGCGAACGGCGGCATCCCGTACGGACGCGGATTCTTGAACGTGCTCGGCGGATAGCCACCATTCAGCACCATGCGGATCGGGTTGACTGCCGATTCCATCACGATCGAGTGGTTGCCCGCGAGCGGCGGATAGGCCGGCGGCTTGCCTGCGCCGTTCGCGGCGTGGCAGGTCGCGCAGTTGTCCGCGTAGATCTTCTTGCCCTGGTCGAACAGCGCGTTGCCGAACTGCTTCGACGGCTCGTACTGCATGTTCTTCGGCGCTTCAGCCTTCTGCGGGATCGACTTCAGGTACGTCGACATCGCGCGCGTATCTTCGTCGTTCATGTACTGCAGGCTGTTGTGGACCACGTCCGCCATCGGGCCGAACACCGCGCCCTTCTGCGACACGCCGGCCTGCAGCAGGTCCGACAGCTCCTGCACGTGCCAGTCGCCGAGGCCGAGTTCCTTGTCGTTCGTCAGCGACGGCGCATACCAGTTCTGCAGCGGGATCAGGCCGCCGGCGAACGCCGACGAATTCACCGGGCCGCCCATCATGTTGATCGACGTGTGGCACATCGAGCAGTGGCCGAGGCCTTCGACGAGGTACGCGCCGCGGTTCCATTCGACCGACTTGGTCGGATCCGCCTTGTACTCGCCTTCCTTGAAGAACAGCGTGCGCCAGCCGATCAGCAGGTTGCGGTTGTTGAACGGGAACTTCAGTTCGTGCGGACGGCTCGGCACCGAGACCGGCGCGACCGAACGCAGGTACGCGTAGATCGCGTCCGAATCGGCGCGCGTGACCTTCGTGTAGCTCGCGAACGGGAAGCCCGGGTAGAGCAGGCTGCCGTCCTTCGAACGGCCGGTGTGCATCGCGCGGTAGAAGTCGTCCGACGTCCACTTGCCGATGCCGTCCTTGTCGTCCGGCGTGATGTTCGGCGTATACATCGTGCCGAACGGCGTCGCCATCGGCAGGCCGCCCGCGAACGACTTGCCGCCGCGCACGGTGTGGCACGCGATACAGTCGCCGACGCGCGCGAGGTATTCGCCCTTCTTGATCAGCGCGGCCTGGTCGGCCGGCGTGGCCGCGACGGCGGCAGCGCCGTGCAGCGTGTCGTTGCCCGGCCACAGGACCGGCACGAGGGCGGCAGCCGCGACGATCGCGACAGCCGAGAGTGCAAACAGGGACTTGCGTTTCATTGTGTCTGTCTCCCTTGCCTTATTGCGGTTCGCTGCCGCAGGCGAGCGGAGTCTTCATCGAACGCGCCGGGGCCGGCACGGGGTTGGCGGGCGCCGGTTGCGCGGCGAGCCATGCGGTCACGGCCGTCACGTCTTCGTCCGACAGCTTCGACGCGATGTCGTGCATGCAATCCGGTGCCTTCGCGTGGCGGTTGCCCGAGCGCCATGCGCCGAGCTGTGCGCTCAGGTAATCGGCGTGCAGGCCGACGAGGCCCGGGATCGCCGGCTGCATGCCGGTCAGCCCGGCGCCGTGGCAGGCCACGCAGGCCGGCAGCTTGCGCGACGGATCGCCTTGCGTGACGAGCTGCTTGCCGCGCGCGAGCGTGGCAGCCGGCAGCGTCGGCTTGGCCGGCGTCGGGTACGGCGGACGCTCGGCCGAGAAGTGCTCGGCGATCTCTTTCAGGTAATCGTCGTTCAGGTACGTCAGCAGATAGTTCATCGGCGGGTACTTGCGCCGGCCATCACGGAAGTTGACGAGCTGGTTGTACAGGTACTCGGCCGGCTTGCCGGCAAGCCGCGGGAAATAGTCGTTGTCCGTGCCCTGGCCGTGAACGCCGTGACATGCGGTACAGCCGCGCACACGCTCGGCCATGGTATCGGGTGCCTTGAGCGGCGCCTGCTGGGCGTGCGCTTGCTCCGTGGGCTTGGTCTGCGCTTGGGCAGCGCTCATAAGGCCCGCGCCACCGATCAACAGAACGGCGAGCATCGGACGGAAGAGGCGTCTTGAAGACACACGAGACTCCATGTTTATTCGTCGGGGACCTTGTCCGGGCTACGATCGGCTCGGCGCATGGCAGGCAGGACAGCCGGGCTGCTGCGACGCGGCATTCTATCATCGATGGGTAATGACGGCTATTTGGCAAAAGGACATCGGTTCCTGTCTGTTTGCGACTTGCGACAATTTGACGCGCTATGTGCATGGGTTGTGTGAACCGGCGTGCGCTTTGACCATCGAAGACCGTACACTCGCGGGTCGCGCGGCGCCGCCTCCGCCGCAGATCCAGTCATTTCTCCCGTTTCCGGATTCATCGATGACGTTCCTTACCGTGCCGTTGCCGTCTTCCCGCTGTCGTTCCACTTGCCGCCGCACCGCCGGCCGGCCGTTCCCGGGAGGGCGCGCGCGATGAGGATCGACAGCTTGTGGATCGGGCAGGTCGCGCTGGCGGCGTTGATGGACGCGACGTTCGCGATGGCGGTCGGCTCGGCGCTGCTCAAGGCATGGCTCGGCAAGGACGGCGCGCGGCCGGTCATCGCGCCGTCGCATCCCGCATGGCTGCGCGCGCAACATTCGCTGGTCGCGGCGGCGCTGGCGCTCGTGCTCGCCGATCTCGGCTGGCTGGTGTACGAAGCCGCGTCGATGAGCGGCGCGGGGCTCGGCGGCGCGTTCGCCGCGATTCCCGTCATGCTCACGCAGACCCACGCGGGCTTCGCGTGGAGCGTTGCGTTCGCCGGCGCGGTGGTGCTCGCGATCGTCGCGCTGGCGAAGCCGGACGGCCCGCTCGCGCACGCGGTGCTGTGGCTCGCGGTGATCGTGGTCGCGGCCGGCAAGGCGTCGCTCGGCCATGCGGCCGACACCGGCCCGCTGTCCGCGGCGGTCGGCGTGCAGACGCTGCACCTGCTCGCCACCGCGGTATGGGGCGGCCTCGTGCTCGCGGGCGGCCTCGCGGTGCTGCCGGTGCTCGGCTCGTCGGTCGCGCGCGGCGCGCTGATCCGGATCGGTCAGCAACTGTCGCGGACGTCGGTGATCGCGGTCGTCTTCGTGCTCGCCACGGGCGTGCTCAATGCGCTGCGCGGGCTCGGCGGCTCGCTCGCGCCGCTCGACGGCAGTACGTGGGGGCGCGTGCTGTTGCTCAAGCTGCTGCTCGTCGCGCTCGCGCTCGTGCTCGGCGGGCTGAACCGCTTCTCCGCGCTGCCGCGCCTGCGCCGTACCGCGTCGACCGAGGATGCGCACACGTTCCGCAACATCCTGCATCTCGAGGCGCTGACGATGATCGGCGTGTTCGTCGCGGCCGCCGTGCTGGCGTCCTGCGTACCGGGGTTCGCGGCGTTCGGCTGATGGCCTTGGCGGCGCGGCGAGGGCAGGGTGCCCGCGCGCCGCGTACTGCAGATGCAGGAACGGCCGCCTGTCGGGCGGCCGTCTCGAAGCCGATGCGCGGCATGGCCGCCGCGCAACGCACCTCACCTCACGCCTTCATCACCACTCGGCGACGCTGCCGTCCGCGTGGCGCCACACCGGGTTGCGCCAGCGATGGCCGGTCTTCGCCATCTCGCGCACCTTCTCCTCGTTGACGTCGATGCCGAGCCCCGGGCCCTGCGGGATCGCGACGAAGCCGTCCTCGTAGCGGAACACCTCGGGGTTGCGCAGGTAGTCGAGCAGGTCGTTGCCCTGGTTGTAGTGGATGCCGAGGCTCTGTTCCTGGATGAACGCGTTGTAGCTGACCGCATCGAGCTGCAGGCACGCGGCCAGCGCGATCGGGCCGAGCGGGCAGTGCAGCGCGAGCGCGACGTCGTAGCTTTCCGCGAGCGTCGCGATCTTGCGGCACTCGGTGATGCCGCCCGCGTGCGACGCATCGGGCTGGATGATGTCGACGTAGCCGCCGGCGAGAATGTGCTTGAAGTCCCAGCGCGAATAGAGCCGCTCGCCGAGCGCGATCGGCGTGTTGGTCTGGTTGACGATGTCGCGCAGCGCCTCGGCATTCTCCGACAGCACCGGCTCCTCGATGAACATCAGCTTGTACGGATCGAGCTCCTTCGCGAGCACTTTCGCCATCGGCTTGTGCACGCGGCCGTGGAAGTCGACGCCGATCCCGACGTGCGGGCCGACCGCGTCGCGCACCGCCGCGACGTTCGCGATCACCTGCTCGACCTTGTCGTAGGTGTCGACGATCTGCAGCTCCTCGGAGCCGTTCATCTTCACGGCCTTGAAGCCGCGCTCGACCACCGCGCGCGCGTTGTTCGCGACGTCGCTCGGCCGGTCGCCGCCGATCCACGAATACACCTTGATGCGGTCGCGCACCTGGCCGCCGAGCAGCGCATGCACGGGCACGCCGTGATGCTTGCCCTTGATATCCCACAACGCCTGGTCGACGCCCGCGATCGCGCTCATCATGATCGGGCCGCCGCGGTAGAAGCCGGCGCGGTACATCACCTGCCAGTGATCCTCGATCAGCAGCGGGTCGCGGCCGACCAGGTAGTCGGCGAGTTCCTGCACCGCGGCCTCGACCGTGTGCGCGCGGCCCTCGACGACCGGCTCGCCCCAGCCGACGATCCCTTCGTCGGTTTCGATCTTGAGGAACAGCCAGCGCGGCGGGACGACGAAGGTTTCGAGGCGGGTGATTTTCATGGCGCGAGTCTCCAGGGTTGACCGGTGCGGACGCGCGGATGCGACGCCGGTCGAGTGCGTGACGGTTATCCTAGCGTAGCCCGCTAAAAAATAGTATTAATAGCACTATTGCGCAGATAGTGGGCAGCCGCGGCGTTGCCCGCCCAACGGAGGACGATCATTCAACGCGACCTGCATGGACAGACGGCCTTCCGGCTGGCGACGGCGATCCTGCGCGGCGACTATCCGCCCGAATCGCTGCTGCCGCGGGAGCCGGACCTGATGGCGATGTTCGGCGTGAGCCGCACGGTGCTGCGCGAGGCGCTGCGCACGCTGACGTCGAAGGGGCTGGTCGAGTCGCGGCCGAAGGTCGGCACGCGCGTGCGGCCGCGGCGCACGTGGAACCTGCTCGACGCCGACCTGCTCGACTGGTACGCGCGTGTCGCGCCGCCGCTCGCGTTTGCGCTGAAGCTGCAGGAGATGCGCGAGATGATCGAGCCGCATGCGGCCGCGCTGGCTGCCCGCACGCATACGCCCGAAGCGTTCGACGCGATCGACGGCGCGGCGCGCGCGATGGCTGCCGCGCGCAACGTCGACGAATGGGTGCGCGCTGACTTGCGCTTTCACCTGAGCGTGCTGGAGGCCGGCGGCAACGAGCTGCTGGTGCCGCTCGGCGCGCTGATCGATCGCACGCTCGAGGCGCAACTGCACCTGAACGCGCGCCGGGCGGAGGTCTACAACGCGTCGCTCGCCGAGCACGTGGCCGTCAGCGATGCGATCCGCGTGCGCGACGAGGACGGCGCGCGCCGCGCGATGGCGTCGTTGCTCGCGGTGACGCGCGCGCGGATCGAGATGTCGTGACGCGAAGGGCGGGGGCGGGCCGTCAGGGGTTCGCGCAACCGCCCGGCTTCAGCACGCGCTGCGTCGACGCCGGATATTTCGCGAGCAGGCTCGCCGGGCGACGCGGGCGCGCCACCAGCTCGCCGCCGCAGTTCGGGCAACGGCCCTTCAGCACGTCGTCGGCGCAGCTCGCGCAGAACGTGCACTCGAACGTACAGATGCGCGCATCCGCCGAATCGGGCGGCAGGTCCTTGTCGCAGCATTCGCAGCCGGGGCGCAGGTCGAGCATGGCGGTTTTCCTCGTGGTCGGAGCGGGCGCCGCCGCGCATTGCGCGCGACGCGGGTGCGCGCTACTGTACTCGCTTGAGTCGGCCCGGCCAACGGTGTCCCGCCGGGACGCCGTCGACGCGCACGGGCCGCCCCGGGAGACGACCATGCTTTATCGCGGAAGCTGTCACTGCGGCGACGTGAAGTTCGAGGCGGAAGGCGACCTGCAGGGCGTGATGGCCTGCAACTGCTCGATCTGCCGGCGCAAGGGCGCGCTGATGTGGTTCGTGCCGCGCGACCACCTGACGCTCCTCACGCCCGACGATCATCTCGCGACCTACACCTTCAACAAGCACGTGATCCGCCATCGCTTCTGCAAGCGCTGCGGGATTCACACGTTCGGCGAGGGCACCCATCCGAACGGCACCGCGATGGCCGCGATCAACGTGCGATGCCTCGAGGATGTCGATATCGACGCGCTGCCCGTCACGCACTACGACGGCCGCTCGCACTGAGCGGTGCGTCGTCGCATGAGCGCACGGGCCGCCCGTCAGGACGGCTCGGTCGCCTCGGCCTGCGGCGTCGGCGTTTCGGCCTGCGGCGCGGGGCCCGTCGTGCGCGTGCCGGCTTCGGCCGGGCGTTCGATCAGCGGCGCGAGCGCCGGTGCCATCGACTTCAGCAACTGCACGGCCATCGCGCTCGTGAAGTCGTAGCGCGCCGCGTAAGGCTCGTGCGCGGTCGCCGTCAGCACACCGAAGAAGCGGTCGCCGAGCACGAACACGAACGTGCCGCTGCGATTGACCTTGCGCGACTCGATCAGCCGTGCGCCGCGCGCATAGACATTGAAGCGCTGGTCGCCCGTCCCGGTCTTGCCGTACACCTGCAGCGTCTTGCCGTCGGGCAGCGTGAAGCCGCCCGACAGGCGCCGCGCCGTGCCGCTCAGCACGACGTCGCGCAGCAGCGTGCGCGCGACGTTGACGATTTCCGGCGACAGCGTCGGCTGCGGCTGCGCGGTCGCGCGCACGAAGCGCGTTTCGTACGGCGTGCCCTTCGCGAAGTCGAGGCGCGTGATCGTCTCGGTCGGCGCCTTTTGGCCGCCGGTCGCGATCAGGCCGATCAGTTTCGCGAGCGCGTCGGGCTGGTCGCCGGATGCGCCGATCGCGGCCGCGTACGACGGCGTGACTTCGGCGAACGGGTAGCCGAGCGCGCGCCACGCCTTCGAGATTTCCGCGTACGCACGCAACTCGACCATGCGGCGGATGCGCCGGTCCTGGGTCCCGTGGTAGCGCGTCTTGTACAGCCACGAGTACGTGTAGAAGCGCGCATCGCGGCTGTTGCGCTGGACTTCGCCGAGCGACGCGTTCGGGTGCGCGCGCAGGTAGTTGAGCGTCCACAGCGCGAGCGGGTGGACGCTCGCGATGTAGCCGCGATCGTTGAGGTTGAAGCGGTCGATCGCGTACTTCGCGTAGAGCGCGGCGAGATCGTCGTCCGACAGCGTCGCGGCCGGCGTGCCCTTCAGTTGCGCGCGCATTTGCGCATCGAACCACGCGAGCGATTCGTTCGGCGCGACGCTGCGCAGCACCGTCGCGATCTTCGGCGGCGACTTGCGCACGTCCCGCAGCATCAGCGCGAGCGCATCGTCGGGCGCCTTGCCCGCATAACGCGTGTAGTAGCGCTTCACGTAGACCTGGCTTTCGCCGTCGACGAACTGCTCGAGGTAATGCTTGCGCTGCCCCGGATCGCCGAGCCACGACGACGACGGGCCCGCCGTCTGCAGCATCTCGTAGTGGACGATGTCGCGCATCAGCCGCACGAACACGAGGTTGACCGAGTGCTCGAACGCCGCGTGCAGCGTCAGGATGCGGCCGTTGTCCGACTTCTCGAAGTTCGAGAACACCTGCGCGCCGCCGCCCGTGTAGAACACGTCGGGGCTCGCCGAGTACTTGCGTTCGACCGATGCATCGAGCATCGCCTGCAGCGAGCGGTCGCGCGTATGCGACAGGTAGTCGAGCGCCCAGTGCGTCAGCCCGTCGATCGGGTCGGGCTTCACCCGCGCGAGTTGCGCGTTCGACAGGTTGCCGTAGCGCGCGTGCAGGTCGGAGACGATCTGCAGGTAGGTGATCAGCGTGCGCAGCTTCGCGGTCGAGCCGAGGTTGATGCGGCCGCCGCGGTTCACGTCGAACGGCTGGTTCACGCTGTCGGTCTGCACGCGCAGCATGTTCGCGCCGTTGCGATGCTCGTACAGCGTGAAGCTGTACGTGAGGTGCGACGGATCGTCCTTCGGCGCGAGCATCTCGAAGCCGTACAGGCCGGCGGCCTGCGCGCCGTCGCGGGTCGACGCCTTCGCGAGCCGTTCGGCGACCGCCTGCTGCACGCCGTTGTCGAGCGTGCTGGTGGCTTCCAGATCGAGCTGGTCGAGCTGGTACACGTCGCTGATTCCGAGTGCCGACAGCAGCGACGCGCGCGCGGACGACACGGCCTTGCGCGACACGAACGACTGCACGTGCGCGGCGGCCGGCGGCGCGCTGCGCTCGATCCGCGCGGCGAGCGCCGCATCGCGCAGCGAGGGCGAGATCACGCCGCCGGTCGACAGGAGCCGCAGGTAGCTGTCGGTCAGTTTTTGCAGCGCCGGATAGCCGCGATTCAGGAAGTACGACGGCGCGCGCTGCGCGATGATCAGCGACAGCACTTCGCGGAACGCCTTGCCCTGTTCGTCGACGTTGTCGCCGGTCGTCGGCGCGGACAGGATGCGGTTCACGTCGTTGAAGTCGCGGCCGTACCACGCGGCGAGACCGTCACCGATGCCGGTGATTTCGCCCACGTGCGGACGCGCGGCGAGCGGCACCGAGTTCAGGTAGCGCACCAGGATCGCGCGGCGCGCGAGCATCGTCTGCGGGCCGTTCATGTACGCGAGGATCGACGCGGACGCGATCTGCCGCAGCTTCTCCGGCGGCGTCGCGGTGCGGCCGTCGGGCGAATGGCGGAACTTCTCGATCTGCGTCGCGAGCGTGCTGCCGCCCGGGCGGGCCTGATGATGGTTGACGACGTGCATCGCCTGGTCGGCGAGCGCGCGGCCGAAGCGACCCCAGTCGATCGCCGGGTTGCGGTTCGGCTGGTTCGCGTCGAGCAGGTAGCGATCCTCGATGAACAGCAGCGAATCGGCGACCACGCGCGGCACCCTGTCGAAGTCGGTGTACACGCGCTGCGGGAACACGGTCGCGAACAGCGGCGAGCCGGTCGAGTCGAACAGCATCAGCCCGGCCTGGTCCTTCTCTTCGTAAGGCAGGAACAGGCCGTGATCGGCGAGCGACAGCATCCGTTCCGAATCGCGTGCCTGCTTGCCGACGACGAAGCCGCGTGCGAGCAGACGCTGCTGGAACGCGGGAATCATCGCGTAGCCGAGGCGCTGGTCGTACGGCCCGTTGGCAGGGAAGCGAATATGGTCGCTTGCGCCCGCTTCGATGGTGTAGCCAACGTCGCGGGTGAGCTCGGACAGATAGCGCGCCTGCAGGCGCGACGTCTCGATTTCGGTCATCACGAGTCGCGCAATGATCGCGATTGCAATCACCAGCGCGGCCAGCAAGGACCACTTGATCCACGTCCAGACCGATGCACTACCGGTCACGCGCGGCAGGATGCGATTCAGCGGCCGATTCATGGCGGCGTCTCCCTGAAGGCGCGGGCTCCGGCCGCACCCCATTAAGGATTAGTGTAGTCCTCCGCAGCGGGCTGCCAAGGGTGCTTCACTACCGAGATGCGCCGACGCAACGCGCGTGCCTGCGGCGCGCGGCAACCGGCGTTGCGGTGCGGCGGCGCGTGTCGCCGCGACGTAACGTTTGCGCGCTTGCGCCCGCGTGCCATGGGCTGTCGGGGGCAGCCCGGGGGCAGGCCGCCTGGCCGTTTACGCACCGGCTTTGTGCGTTGCGATTGTGCGTCGCGGTATCGCGGCAAATCGGGTCAGATCCTGTCCGCGGAATCAGGGCCGGCGCACGACGACGCTACGGGTTTCCGCGATGGCCGGGTGCACCGGTCGCGGGTACGATCGCCGGGTGTGCGGCGCATGTCCGCTTTCGCCGGGGGTGCCATGTCGATTCATCCCGTCGCGCTCGTTTGCACGGCGATCCTCGGGTTGCTGCTGTTCGGCCTCGGTCTGGTCGTGTCCGTCACGCGCTTCCGGCACACCACCGGTTCCGGGTGTGCGTCCGATCCGACCGACCGGTTGCACAAGATCGTGCGCGCGCACGGCAACACGGCCGAATACGCGCCGTTTCTCGCGGTGCTGTTTCTCTATTTCGGCGTACACGATCCGTCGCGCGCGATCGTGTCGTTGATCGTCGCGGCAACCGCGTGCCGCTGTCTGCTCGTGATCGGATTGCTCGCGTGGCCGACGATGGCCAGGCCGAATCCCGTGCGTTTCATCGGCGCGCTCGGCACGTATCTGTGCGGCGCCGCGCTATGCGTCGCGCTGTTCGTCTGATCGTCTGGCCGGCAGCGCGAATCCCGCGTTGAACGACGTGCATTCGGCGATCTGCCGCGGTGCGGGTGATATCCTCGCGAAACGCCCGCGACCGACGGGCGGATACCGACTGTCCGCACGCGGCCCGACGCCGTGCCGTGCGGCGTTTCCGAGGGAGAGCCGAACCATGAGCCGCAAATTCATACTGAAGGGCGACACGACCGACCATGGCGGCGTCGTGCTCGACGGGATCGCCAATTCGTCGTTCGACGGCCGCGAACTCGCCTATCTCGGCGCGCCGGTGTTCTGCGCCGCATGCAAGACCCAGGGCGTGATCGTGTCCGACGGCGGCGAGCGGACGATGACCGTGATGGGCAAGGTCGTCGCGCTCGAACACGACCTGTGCCAGTGCCTGTGCACGCCGCAGCCGAAGCTGATCCCGTCGCAGGGAACCGGCACCATCTCGGGCTGAAGCCCGTCGTCAGGCGCTGCGTTCGGTCTCGATCACGAGGATGCGCGCTTCGCCGAGCGGGTGCGCGACGTGTTCGGTGCCGATCGTCGCGTGGAATACGTCTCCCGTTTCGAGCACCGTCGCGTGCTCGCCGCCTGCTTCGCGGTAGCGCATCTCGACACGGCCGTCGAGCACCGCGAAGACTTCCTCGCCGTCGTTCACATGCCACCGGTACGGCTGATCGGTCCAGTGCAGGCGCACCGTGATGCCGTTCAGGTTCGCAATGTCCAGCGCGTCCCATGCGCGCTGCGCGGTGAACGCGGTGCTGCGGATGATGTTCATCGTCAGGTCCGATCCGTGAGTCCGATTGCCGGGGAGGGCGGGCAGGCTGCCCGCCCGCTGGATGCCGTGTATCCGGGATCAGCGCGACCTCGCGCGCAAGGCCGCGTCGATCGTCTGCCTGCGCTTCTCCAGGCCGGCCGCCGAGCGTTCGGTCACGCGCGTCAGCACCGACGCCGGCGCGGTATCCGGCGAGCCTGCATCGAACGGCGGCGCGGGTGCATATTCGAGCGCCAGCTGGATCGCCTGCGCCTCTTCGTCGCCGACGAGTTCGGCGGCGATCGTCAAGGCGAAGTCGATGCCGGCCGTCACGCCGCCGCCGGTGATCAGGTTGCCGTCGCGCACCACGCGCTCACGCACCGGCACCGCACCGAGCGGCTCGAGCAGCGAATGAAACGCCCAGTGCGTCGTCGCGCGGCGTCCGCGCAGCAGCCCGGCCACGCCGAGCAGCAGCGCGCCCGTGCAGACCGACGTCACGTAGCGCGCGGCGGCCGCGCGCTGCCGCACGAATGCGATCGTTTCGGCATCGAGCAGCAGGTCGTTGATCCCGATCCCGCCCGGCACGCAGATCACGTCGAGCGGCGGGCAGTCGTCGAACGTGCAGGTCGGCGCGAGTGCGAGGCCGCTGCTCGACGCGACGCTGTCGCGCGATTTCCAGACCAGATGGACAACCGCGTCGGGCAGCGACGCGAGCACGTCGTGCGGGCCGGTGAGATCGAGTTGCTGGACGCCCGGAAACACGAGAAGGCCGATATGCAGGGTCATGCGAACACTCCGGATGGAAGGGGCGGCGCCGCGGCCGGCGCACGATGGACAGATCGATTCTAGGCGCGTAGTGTTTGGCGAAATTGCCAGATCACCCACGTTTTCAGCCAATCGCCATGCCTGCCGCCCCGCGCTCGATCGTGGTCCTCGCGTTCCCCCGTGCGCAGTTGCTCGACGTGACCGGGCCGCTGCAGGTGTTCGCGTCCGTCAACGAACTCGCGCAGGAGCGCGGTCAGCCCGCGCCGTATGCGCCGCGCGTCGTGGCCGCCGAGGCCGGGCCGATCGAGACGTCGTCCGGCCTCGTGGTGATGGCCGATTCGCTGCGCTCGGCCGGGCGGCCCGACACGGTGATCGTGGCCGGCGGCAAGGGCGTGCACGCCGCATCGCGGGATGCGCGAACCGTGCGCTGGGTCCGGCAGCAGGCGCAGCGCGCGCGACGTGTCGCGTCGGTCTGTACCGGTGCGTTCCTGCTCGCCGAGGCCGGCTTGCTCGACGGTCGGCGCGCGGTCACGCATTGGGCGCGCTGCGACGAATTCGCGGCGCGCTATCCGAACGTGCGCGTGGAGCCCGATCCGATCTTCATCCGCGAAGGTGCGCTGTGGACGTCGGCCGGCGTGACGGCCGGCATCGATCTCGCGCTCGCGCTCGTCGAGGAGGACCTCGGGCGGGCGATCGCGCTCGACGCCGCGCGCGAGCTCGTCGTGTTCCTGAAGCGGCCGGGCGGGCAGGCGCAGTTCAGCGCGATGCTGTCGATGCAGCGCAGCGACGACCGCTTCGGCGATCTGCATGCGTGGATCGCCGAGCACCTGACGGCCGACCTGTCGGTGCCGGCGCTCGCCGAGCGCGTCAGCATGAGCGAGCGCAGCTTCGTGCGTCACTACCGGGCGGGCACCGGCCGCACGCCCGCGCGCGCGGTGGAACAGATTCGCGTCGAGGCCGCGCAGCGCTTGCTCGGCGAAACCGCGTGGCCCGTCAAGCGGATCGCCACGCGGTGCGGCTTCGGTTCGGAAGAGACGCTGCGGCGCAGTTTCGTGCGCGTGCTCGGCGTGTCGCCGCAGGGCTATCGCGAGCGGTTCGTGCGCTGACGTGCCGGTGCGCGGGCCACGCGTGGCGGCCAGGGACGGAGCAGTCGTCCGGAACTGCACGAATCCCGATCACTTTCGAGTCCGAAACGCCGCGACTATTCAGGCATGGAGAACAATAGGCGGGGGCTTGTGCCGCGCGGGTTGCGCGCTCTATTCTGTTCCGTTGGCGATTCGAAGGGGGGCGCAGCATGGACCGCATCCAGGCAATGGAAGTTTTCACCCGCGTGGTCGACGCGAACAGCTTCACGCGCGCGGCCGACACGCTCGCGATGCCGCGCGCGTCGGTCACGACCATCATCCAGAATCTCGAGGCGCTGCTCGGCGTGCGCCTGATGCACCGGACGACGCGCCGGCTGTCGCTGACGCCGGAGGGCGCCGCGTACTACGAGCATTGCATGAAGATCATCTCGGAGATCGCGGAAGCCGACGCGAGTTTCCAGACCGGCAACCGCAAGCCGAGCGGCGTGCTGCGCGTCCACATGCCGAGTTCGCTCGGGCGGCGCGTCGTGTTGCCGGCGCTGTCGATCTTCCGGCAGCGCTATCCGGACATCACGCTCGACCTCGGCCTGTCGGACCGCTACGTGGATCCGGTCGAGGAGGGGATCGACTGCATGATCCGGGTCGGGCCACTCGAGGATTCGTCGATGGTCGCGCGGCGGATCGGGATGCTCAAGCGCGTGACCTGCGCGTCGCCCGACTATCTCGCGCGTCACGGCGAGCCGCAGGAAATCGCCGACCTGGCCGACCATCATGCGGTGAATTTCCGCGCGAGCCACGGCGCGCGGGCGATTCCGTGGGTGTTCATGATCGAGGGCAAGCCGGTCGAGGTGCGGATGAACGGCAGTGTCACCGTCAACGATTCGGATGCGTACGTGACGTGCGGGCTCGAAGGGTTCGGGATGATCCAGCCGACGCTGTTCATGGTGCTGCCGAACCTGCGCGACGGCTCGCTGGTCGAGGTGCTGCCCGACTGCAATCCGAAGCCCAAGCCGATCTCGATCGTGTATCCGCACAACCGGCATCTGTCGCAGAAGGTACGTGTGTTCGCTGACTGGATCGCGGAGCTGTTCGAGTCGACCCCGGCAATGGAGGGTGGCGAGAACTGGCGGGGGAAGGTGCGGGCGGAGGCGGTGGAGGAGCGGGGATCGGTGGTGGCGTAACGGGTGGGACGCGCGTGCCTGCAGGGCAGGCGGCGCGCGAATCCGCGCACGCGCCGGATGACGGGCCACGCAATGAAAAAAGCCGCTGTTCCTTGCGGAACAGCGGCTTTTCGCATTTGGTGGCGAATCAGGGACTCGAACCCCGGACCTGCGGATTATGATTCCGTCGCTCTAACCGACTGAGCTAATTCGCCGAAGAGTTGAATTATGCTGATATGCCCCCGGGCTGTCAACACCTTTTTTCATCTTCCCTGAAAAAAGTTGCCGGCGGCCCGTGCCGGCCCGGATTGCGGGCGGGTTTCCGCCCGCAATCCGATCTCAATCCTGCGCGTAGATGTTCGAGTCCTTCGTCTCCTTGACGAACAGCAGGCCGATCACGAACGTGGCCAGCGCGATCACGATCGGATACCACAGCCCCGAATAGATGTTGCCCTGCGCGGCGACGATCGCGAACGCGGTTGCCGGCAGGAAGCCGCCGAACCAGCCGTTGCCGATGTGATACGGCAGCGACATCGACGTGTAGCGGATCCGCGTCGGGAACATCTCGACGAGCATGGCCGCGATCGGGCCGTAGACCATCGTCACGTAGATCACGAGGATCGTCAGGATCACGATCGTCATCGGCCAGTTGAGCTGCGCCGGGTCGGCCTTCGCCGGATAGCCGGCCGCCTTCAGCGTCGACGCGAGCGTCTTGTCGAACGCCGCACCCTGCGCCTTCGCGTCGGCCGCCTTGCCGTCATAGGCCGCGATCACCGTGTCGCCCACCTTGATCTCGGCGGTCGCGCCGGCCGGCGCCGCGACGTTCTCGTAGTTCAGGCCGGCCTTCGAGAGCGCGCTCTTCGCGATGTCGCACGAGTTCGTGAACTTCGACGTGCCCACCGGGTTGAACTGGAACGAGCAGCCGGCCGGGTCCGCGACGACCGTGATCGGCGCCTTCTGCGTTGCCAGTTCGAGCTGCGGGTTCGCGTAGTGCGTGAGCGCCTTGAACAGCGGGAAGTAGGTGAGCGCCGCGACCAGGCAGCCGGCGAGGATGATCGGCTTGCGGCCGATCCGGTCCGACAGCGAGCCGAAGAACAGGAAGAACGGCGTGCCGATCAGCAGGGCGATCGCGATCAGGATGTTCGCGCTGGCACCGTCGACCTTCAGCGTCTGCGTGAGGAAGAACAGTGCGTAGAACTGGCCCGTGTACCACACGACGGCCTGGCCGGCGGTCAGGCCGACGAGCGCGAGGATCACGATCTTCAGGTTCTTCCACTGGCCGAACGCTTCGGTCAGCGGCGCCTTCGACGTCTTGCCTTCCGCCTTGATGCGCAGGAACACCGGCGATTCGTTCAGCTGCATCCGGATCCACACCGACACCGCGAGCAGCAGGATCGACGCGACGAACGGCACGCGCCAGCCCCAGTTGCCGAACGCTTCCTCGCCGATGAACGTGCGCACGCCGAGGATCACCAGCAGCGACAGGAACAGGCCGAGCGTCGCGGTCGTCTGGATCCACGCGGTGTAGAAGCCGCGGCGGTTCGCCGGCGCATGTTCGGCGACGTAGGTGGCCGCGCCGCCGTACTCGCCGCCGAGCGCGAGGCCCTGCAGCAGCCGCATCGCGATGAAGATCACGGGCGCCGCGATGCCGATCGATGCATAGCCGGGCAGGAAGCCGACCACGAAGGTCGAGATGCCCATGATCACGATCGTCACGAGGAACGTGTGCTTGCGGCCGACGAGGTCGCCGAGCCGGCCGAACACGATCGCGCCGAACGGACGCACGGCGAAGCCGGCCGCGAAGCCGAGCAGCGTGAAGATGAAGGCGGCGGTCGGATTGACTCCGGAGAAGAAGCTCTTGCTGATGTAGGCCGCGAGTGATCCGGCCAGGTAAAAGTCGTACCACTCGAACACGGTGCCGAGCGACGACGCGAAGATCACCTTCTTCTCTTCGCCCGTCATCGGCGAGTGCGAAATTTGCTCGCCTAACGTTGCCATGAATCGTCTCCAAGTCCCTTGATATAGATGTGCGGCCGCCTTGGGTGGGCGGGCCTGTCGACGATTATTGGCACGGAAACTTACGGCGCACTGACTCGCGGGCACAAAACGACTGCGCGTTAACCCGCGCCGAATCGGTTGTTTCGCGCCCCGATCGTGTCGCAAACGGTTGGTAAAGCGCCGGTTTCGATGCGATCGCGGCGCGGTACGCGGGGTGGGCCCGCGCGTGTCAGGATGGGTCGGGGGCGGCGTCCGACAACGGCAGGCTGATGCGCACGAGCGTGCCCGCGAGGCGCGGTGTGCTCTGGTAGACGTGATCGTCCAGCGTCAACGTGCCGCCGTGCTGCGCGGCAATCTCGCGCACGATCGCGAGCCCGAGGCCGCTGCCGTCGCCTTCGCGGCCGAGGATCCGGTAGAAGCGCTCGACCACGCGGTCGCGTTCGGCGGCCGGGATGCCGGGCCCGGTGTCCTCGACCTCGAGATGCACGCGCCGCGCCGCAGGCTCGGTCCGCACGCGCACGGTGATGCGGCCGCCCGCGGGCGTGTAGCGGATCGCGTTGTCGACCAGGTTGCCGAGCATCTCGCGCAGCATCACGGGATTGCCGTCGACGTCGAGCGGCGCGTCGTCCTCCGGGCCTTCGTAGCCGAGGTCCATGCGCTTCGCGAGCGCGGCCTGCACCCAGTCGCGCACCGTACGGCGCGCCAGTGCGGCGATCTCGACCGGCTCGAACGTCAGCCCGCTCGCGCGGTTCTCGGCGCGCGCGAGCGCGAGCAGCTGCGTGACGAGCCGCGCGGCCTGCTCGGAGCTCGTCGCGATCTGCTCGAGCGAGCGCTGCACGTCGGGCGGCACGGGGTGGCGCAGCGCGAACTCGGCCTGCGTGCGCAGCCCCGCGAGCGGCGTCTTCATCTGGTGCGCGGCGTCGGCGATGAAGCGTTTCTGCAGCGCCATGTTCTGTTCGAGGCGCGCGAGCAGGTCGTTGAACGACGTGACGAGCGGCTCGATCTCGGGCGGCGCGCGCTGCGCCTCGACGGGCGACAGGTCGTCGGGCCGCCGCGCGCGGATGTGCGCCTGCAGCGCGTTGAGCGGCGCGAGCCCGCGCGACAGCCCGAACCACACGAGCAGGATCGCGAGCGGCAGGATCACGAACTGCGGCAGGATCACGCCCTTGATGATGTCGTTCGCGAGCGCGTTGCGCTTGTCGAGCGTCTCGCCGACCTGCACCAGCACGGGCTGCGTGCCGCTCGGCTCCGGCAGCGCGACAGTCGTATACGCAACGCGCACGTCGTTGCCGCGCAGCAGGTCGTCGCGGAACACGACGACGCCCGGCGGCGGACGGTCCTCGTCGCGCGGCAGCGGCATGTCGGCCTCGCCCGCGACCAGCTCGCCGCGCGTGCCGAGCACCTGGAAGTAAACGCTGTCGACGTTGTCCGCGCGCAGGAAGTCGCGCGTCTGCTGCGGCAGCGTCAGCTCGGCGACGCCGTTGACCGGATGGATCTGCCGCGCGAGCACGTACGCGTTGGTCTCGAGCGCGCGGTCGAACGGGCCGTTCGCGATCGTCTTCGCGACGAGATAGGTGACGGCGATGCTCATCGGCCACAGCAGCAGGAGCGGCGCGAGCATCCAGTCGAGGATTTCGCCGAACAGCGAGCGCGGGCGCGCGGCCTCGGGCGTGTCGGTTTCGTCGGGGGGCGCGAACGGGTTCTCGTAGCGTGCGTCGCGCGCGGCGTCGGCGGCGGACGATTGCTCGCCGGTCGGATGGCGGGAATGGGCCGGCGTGGCCATCGCGGCGACCGCCGGTTTCAGCGCAGCGGCGTGCCGGCCGCCGCGGGCTGGGGCGCGGCCGAGTCGGCCGGCGCCGCGGGCGCGACTTTCTCGAGGCAGTAGCCGAGGCCGCGCACGGTGGAAATCCGCACGCCGCTCGGCTCGATCTTCTTGCGCAGCCGGTGCACGTACACTTCGATCGCGTTATTGCTGACTTCCTCGCCCCACTCGCACAGATGGTCGACGAGCTGCTCCTTCGACACGAGCCGGCCGATGCGCTGCAGCAGCACTTCGAGCAGCCCGAGCTCGCGCGCGGACAGATCGAGCACGCGCTCGTTCGCATACGCGATGCGGCCGACCTGGTCGAACGCGAGTGAGCCGTGGCGCACGACGGTCGGGCCGCCGCCCGCGCCGCGCCGGGTCAGCGCGCGCACGCGCGCCTCGAGCTCGTTGAGCGCGAACGGCTTGGCCATGTAGTCGTCCGCGCCGAGGTCGAGCCCCTTCACGCGCTCGTCGACGCTGTCGGCGGCGGTCAGGATCAGCACGGGGAGATTGGAATTGCGCGCGCGCAGGCGCTTCAGCACGTCGAGCCCGGACATCTTGGGCAGCCCGAGATCGAGGATCAGCAGGTCGAAGGCCTGCATCGACAGCGCGGTATCGGCCTCGACGCCGCTCTTCACGTGGTCGACCGCATAGCCCGATTGGCGGAGTGACCGGGTGAGGCCGTCCGCGAGTATGCTGTCGTCTTCGGCGATGAGAATTCGCATGTTGCTGACTGGTGGCCGGCGGGGCGTTCGCGCCGGCGCGGCTGTCTCCGAAGTTATCCGTGTACAACGCAGCCTGCATTGCGGGCTTGCACAAAACACTGTTTTTTTATACAGTGTCTGCATTCGTGGGCGGCGCTTGAAAGCGGGCGCGCCTCTGACAGACGCTGCTCATCATAGCAAAGGACGATTCATGGAAGATAGCAAGAAGGGCTCCGGGATGACCGCCGAGAAGAGCAAGGCGCTGGCGGCCGCACTCGCACAGATCGAGAAGCAGTTCGGCAAAGGGTCGATCATGCGGATGGGCGACGGCGAAGCGACCGAAGACATCCAGGTCGTCTCCACGGGCTCGCTGGGTCTCGACATCGCGCTCGGCGTCGGCGGCCTGCCGCGCGGCCGGGTGGTCGAGATCTACGGTCCGGAATCGTCGGGTAAAACCACGCTCACGCTGCAGGTCATCGCCGAACTGCAGAAGATCGGCGGCACGGCTGCCTTCATCGACGCCGAGCACGCGCTCGACGTCCAGTACGCGTCGAAGCTCGGCGTGAACGTGCCGGAGCTGCTGATCTCGCAGCCGGACACCGGCGAGCAGGCGCTCGAAATCACCGATGCGCTGGTGCGCTCGGGCTCGATCGACATGATCGTCATCGACTCGGTCGCGGCGCTTGTGCCGAAGGCCGAAATCGAGGGCGAGATGGGCGATTCGCTGCCGGGCCTGCAGGCTCGCCTGATGTCGCAGGCGCTGCGCAAGCTGACGGGCACGATCAAGCGCACGAACTGCCTCGTGATCTTCATCAACCAGATCCGGATGAAGATCGGCGTGATGTTCGGCAACCCGGAAACCACGACGGGTGGTAACGCGCTGAAATTCTATGCATCGGTGCGTCTCGATATCCGCCGGATCGGCTCGATCAAGAAGAACGACGAGGTGATCGGTAACGAAACCCGCGTGAAGGTCGTCAAGAACAAGGTGTCGCCGCCGTTCCGCGAAGCGATCTTCGACATCCTGTACGGCGAAGGCATTTCGCGTCAGGGCGAGATCATCGATCTCGGCGTGCAGGCGAAGATCGTCGACAAGGCAGGCGCCTGGTACAGCTACAACGGCGAGAAGATCGGTCAGGGCAAGGACAACGCGCGTGAATTCCTGCGTGAGAATCCGGAAATCGCCCGCGAGATCGAGAACCGCATTCGTGAGTCGCTCGGCGTCGCTGCGATGCCCGATGGCGCAGGCAACGAAGCCGAGGCGATGGACGAAGAAGAGTGATGGTCGGGCGCCGAGGTCAGGCTGGCGAACCGGAACCGAGCGACACGCCCGAATCGGCGGGTCGCTCCGGCCGGCGAGCCGCATCCTCGGGTGCCGACCGGCGGGGCGCGGGCAGCCATGCCGCGAACCGCACCGCGACGAGGGCATCCGACGATGCCCTCGTTTCGTTTGAGATGACCGCGCCGGTCGATCCGTTCGACGACGACGAATCGTTCGACGCGCACGACCGGTCGCGCCGTCGCGTGTCCGGTGTCAGCTTCCCGGGCGAGCGCGCAGCCGATGCGGCGGCGTCGGTCAAGGAAGATGTGTATACACGCAGCAGCCAGCATCCGCGTCGCACGCGCCGTGCGTCCGGCGGCTCAGGCAGCGCCGCTTCCGGCGACGCGTCCGGCATCGCCGAGCGCAAGTCGTCGAAACCGCCGCGTTCGCTGAAGGGCCGCGCACTCGGCTATCTGTCACGGCGCGAATACAGCCGCACCGAACTCGCGCGCAAGCTCGCACCGTATGTCGGCGAGGACGAATCGGTCGAGCCGGTGCTCGATGCACTGGAGCAGGAAGGCTGGCTGTCCGACGCACGCTTCGCCGAGAGCCTCGTGCATCGCCGCGCATCGCGCGTCGGTGTCGCGCGCATCGTCAGCGAACTGAAGCGCCATGCGGTCGGCGACAGTCTCGTCGAGGAAGTGAATGCGCAATTGCGCGAGACCGAGTGGACACGCGCGCAGGCCGTCTGGCGCAAGAAATTCGGTGCACTGCCGCAAACGCCCGCCGAGCGCGCGAAACAGGCGCGCTTCCTTGCCGCGCGCGGCTTCTCGAGCGCGACCATCGTGAAGTTGCTGAAGGTCGGCGACGATTTCCTGATCGACGACTGACCGGTTCGATCGCGCGCGCCGCGCGCGATTTTGCTGCAATGCAACCGTTTCCGGACAGGCGGGAATACCCGCCGTCGCGGCCGGCTGCCTCAAATACCCAATATGCTAAAATCCACGGGTTTTCCTCTTCGGCCTCAACCTCCAGCATGCCGCTATCCGAGCCCGTGCCCCGACAGTTGCGACATCGACGCGCAATCCGAGCGGAAGCTTACGAGCGCGGCGACGGCCTGTGGGACATCGAAGCCTGCCTGACCGACCACAAGCCGCGCGATGTCGCGCTTGCGTCGGGCATCCGGCCCCAGGGCCTGCCGATCCACGAACTCTGGCTGCGCGTGACCATCGATCGTGACCTCAATGTCGTCGACGCCGAAGCGTCTTCGGAATGGGTTCCCTATCCCGGTCACTGTCAATCCGCCCCTCCCGCCTATCGGGCCCTCATCGGGCTCAATCTCTTCCGCAATTTCCGCCGCAACGCGAACCGGCTGCTCGCCGGCGTCGCGGGCTGTTCCCATCTCACCGAACTGTGCGCCGTGCTGCCGACGGCCGCGATCCAGGCGTTCGCCGGTGATGTGTGGAACGTGCGCGAAGAGGGGGGCGAAGGCCCGGATCATGACGGCGAGCACGTCGAACCGCCTTTCCAGCTCGGCCGCTGCCGGGCCTTGCGGTTCGACGGCGAGGTCGTGCGGCAGTACTACCCGCGCTGGTATGGCGCGAGCCGGCCGGACGTGCCCGGTGAGGGCAGCACGAAGGAATGAACGGAAATCATTCGAAGAAGCGTCTTAAGCGACATTTCATCCAACTCTCAGACTGAAGGGAATCACGCATGAAGATTCACGAGTACCAGGGTAAGGAAATCCTGCGGAAATTCGGAGTCGCGGTACCGCGCGGCAAGCCGGCGTTCTCGGTTGACGAGGCCGTCAAGGTGGCAGAAGAGCTCGGCGGCCCGGTGTGGGTCGTGAAGGCTCAGATTCACGCGGGTGGCCGTGGCAAGGGCGGCGGCGTGAAGGTGGCGAAGTCGATCGAGCAGGTTCGCGAATACGCGAACCAGATCCTCGGCATGCAGCTCGTCACGCACCAGACCGGTCCGGAAGGCCAGAAGGTCAACCGTCTGATGATCGAAGAAGGCGCCGACATCAAGCAGGAACTGTATGTCAGCCTCGTCGTCGATCGCGTGTCGCAAAAGATCGTTCTGATGGGTTCGAGCGAAGGCGGCATGGACATCGAAGAAGTCGCCGAAAAGCACCCGGAACTGATCCACAAGGTCATCGTCGAGCCGTCGACCGGCCTGCTCGATGCGCAGGCAGACGACCTCGCCGCGAAGATCGGCGTGCCGGCTGCTTCGATTCCCCAAGCGCGCGCCATCCTGCAAGGCCTGTACAAGGCATTCTGGGAAACCGATGCGTCGCTGGCTGAAATCAACCCGCTGAACGTCTCCGGCGACGGCAAGGTCATCGCACTCGACGCGAAGTTCAACTTCGACTCGAACGCGCTGTTCCGCCACCCGGAAATCGTCGCGTACCGCGACCTGGACGAAGAAGATCCGGCTGAAATCGAAGCGTCGAAGTTCGACCTCGCGTACATCTCGCTCGACGGCAACATCGGCTGTCTCGTGAACGGCGCAGGCCTCGCGATGGCGACGATGGACACCATCAAGCTGTTCGGCGGCGAGCCGGCGAACTTCCTGGACGTCGGCGGTGGCGCGACGACCGAGAAGGTCACGGAAGCGTTCAAGCTGATGCTGAAGAACCCGGACCTGAAGGCGATCCTCGTGAACATCTTCGGCGGCATCATGCGCTGCGACGTGATCGCGGAAGGCGTGATCGCCGGTTCGAAGGCCGTGAACCTGAACGTGCCGCTCGTCGTGCGCATGAAGGGCACGAACGAGGACCTCGGCAAGAAGATGCTGGCCGATTCGGGCCTGCCGATCATTTCGGCGGACAGCATGGAAGAGGCTGCGCAGAAGGTCGTCGCGGCTGCCGAAGGCAAGTAAAGGCGCCCCCGGACCTGGCGCTGCGCGTCAGGCCCCCCGTGGGGGTCAAGAAAACTTGGGGCTGCCCGGCGTTTTCTTGAAGGCTATCGAATACGCATGGCGGCGCGGCTGATACGCGACGCCAATCGAACAGAGGTCAAAATACATGTCGATTCTGATCAACAAGGACACGAAGGTCATCACGCAGGGCATTACCGGCAAAACCGGTCAGTTCCACACGCGCGCCTGCCGTGAATACGCAAACGGCCGCGAAGCATTCGTCGCGGGCGTGAACCCGAAGAAGGCCGGCGAAGATTTCGAAGGCATTCCGATCTACGCGAGCGTCAAGGAAGCGAAGGCGGAAACCGGCGCGACCGTGTCGGTCATCTACGTTCCGCCGGCAGGCGCAGCCGCTGCGATCTGGGAAGCGGTCGAAGCCGACCTGGATCTCGCGATCTGCATCACGGAAGGCATCCCCGTGCGCGACATGATCGAAGTGAAGGACCGCATGCGTCGCGAAGGCCGCAAGACGCTGCTGCTCGGGCCGAACTGCCCGGGCACGATCACGCCGGACGAGCTGAAGATCGGCATCATGCCGGGTCACATCCACCGCAAGGGCCGCATCGGCGTCGTGTCGCGTTCGGGCACGCTGACGTATGAAGCGGTTGCTCAGCTGACGGCGCTGGGCCTCGGCCAGTCGTCGGCAGTCGGTATCGGCGGCGACCCGATCAACGGTCTGAAGCACATCGACGTGATGAAGATGTTCAACGACGATCCGGATACGGATGCGGTCGTGATGATCGGCGAAATCGGCGGTCCGGACGAAGCCAACGCCGCTCAGTGGATCAAGGACAACATGAAGAAGCCGGTCGTCGGCTTCATCGCGGGCGTCACGGCGCCCCCGGGCAAGCGCATGGGCCACGCCGGCGCGCTGATCTCGGGCGGTGCGGATACGGCCGAAGCGAAGCTGGAAATCATGGAAGCGTGCGGCATCACCGTCACGCGCAACCCGTCGGAAATGGGTCGCCTGCTGAAGAAGGCACTGTAATTTCCGTGTGGTTCGTCCTGCAGAAAACGCCGGCTTTGCCGGCGTTTTTTGTTATGCTCGCGCAATGAATTTGTAAGCCCCGGGCATGCGCCGCATGTCCCTGCGTTGACCCGGGCCGCCTGTCCGACAGCCGTTGCCCCGTACCCGATACTGCTCATGCTTGAATTCCTGACGTCGCTCCACTGGGGCGCGGTGTTTCAGATCGTCATCATCGACATCCTCCTCGGCGGCGACAACGCGGTCGTGATCGCGCTCGCGTGCCGCAACCTGCCGGCCAACCAGCGGCTGCGCGGCGTCGTGTGGGGCACGGCCGGCGCGATTCTGCTGCGGGTCGCGCTGATCGCGTTCGCGGTAGCGCTGCTCGACGTGCCGTTCCTGAAGTTCGGCGGCGGCCTGCTGCTGCTGTGGATCGGCGTCAAGCTGATGGCGCCGGACGCCGACGCGCACGACAACGTGAAGCCGGCGGACCGGCTGTGGGACGCGGTGAAGACGATCGTGATCGCCGACGCCGTGATGAGCCTCGACAACGTGATCGCGATCGCCGGCGCGGCCGAGCAGGCCGATCCGTCGCACCGGCTGGCGCTGGTGATCTTCGGGCTCGTCGTCAGCGTGCCGATCATCGTGTGGGGCAGCACGCTGGTGCTGAAGCTGCTCGACCGCTTTCCGGTGGTCGTCGCGCTGGGCGCCGGGCTGCTGGGCTGGATCGCGGGCGGGCTGATGGTGCACGACCCGGTCGGCGACCGCTGGCCGGTGCTCGATACGCCGGCCGCGATCTACGGCGCGAGCATTGCCGGCGCGCTGTTCGTCGTCACCGCCGGTTACGCGCTCCGGCGCCGCCGCGGCGTCCCGCACGCGCATTGACGTTGGCCGTCCGGCCGACTGCCGGGGCCGCGGCCTGCTGGCTACGATCGAAACGCCTGCCTGATTCGGCAGGCGTTTTTCGTTTCCGGAGCCAGTCATGTTCGAAGCCTTTTCCGTTTCCCTGTTCCGTCGCATCGCCGCCGATCTGCGGCGCGCGCGCCGGCCGGTGCCGCGCTGGCGGCCGGCCGGCTTCACGTTGATCGAGTTGATGATCGTGCTTGCGATCGTCGGCGTGATCGCGGCCTATGCGATTCCCGCCTATCAGGATTACCTCGCGCGCTCGCGGGTCGGCGAGGGGCTCGCGCTTGCGTCGTCCGCGCGGCTCGCGGTCGCCGACAATGCCGCGAGCGGCGCGGGCCTCGACGGCGGCTACAGCCCGCCGGCCGCCACCCGCAACGTCGAATCCGTCGTCATCGACGGCGATTCGGGCCAGATCACGGTGGCGTTCAGCGCCCGCGTGGCCGCGGCCGGCGCGAATACGCTCGTCCTGGTGCCGTCCGCGCCGGACAAGGCCGACACGCCGACCGCGCGCGTGCCGCTGAAAAAGGGCGCGATGCAGGCCGGTGCGATCGCATGGGAGTGCTTTGCCGCCGGCAAGGCTGCGTCGTCGCTGCCGGCGCCGGGCGCGGGGCCGCTGCCGGCGGAGGCCGCGACGTTGCCCGCGAAATATGCGCCGGCGGAATGCCGCGCGTAGTGTCGGGGGCGTGCCGGCGAGTGCGGGGCTGCGTGCACGGCACGGCACGGCGCCGGCCGTGCCGGCGGGGCCCACCGGTCCCGCGGCATCGGGTGACGGTGCGACGGGACCGCACAGAGGGGGGAAAGTTTTGTATAGTGCGCCGGTTGCTGACATCCGGTTCGCTCATGCCTTCTACTTTTTCCCGTTCGTTGCCGCTCGTTGCGCTGGCTGTCGCCCTGATCGTGCCGTACTCGATCACGAATCACACGTATCCGATCCCGACCTTCTACTCCGAGTTTGCCGCGCTGGTGCTGTATCTGCTGGTGGGGCTCTCCGTCGTCCTGCTCGCGCGCACGGGCCGCCCGGCCGAGCCGTTCGCCGCGCCGGCAGCGTTCGTCGCGCCGCTCGGGTTCGCGGCGGTGCTGATCGCGCAGGTCGCGCTGATGCCGCTGAAGGTGCCGTCGATGAACTGGCTGGCGGTCGGCTATCTGGCCGCCGCGCTGGTCGCGATGCAGGCCGGCTACACGCTCGCGCGCGAGGGGCTCGCCGAAGCCGCCGCGCGCATGATGTCCGGCGCGTTGATCCTCGGCGGGTTGCTCGCGGTCGCGAGCCAGGTCGTACAGTTGTTTCATCTCGAATCCACGGTGTCGCCGTTCGTCGTGATGTACAACATCGCGGTCGATCGCCGTCCGTACGGCAACATGGCGCAGGCGAACCACCTGGCGACCTACATCGCGTTCGCGCTCGCGGGCGCGCTGTATCTGGCGCAGACCCGCCGGCTCGCGGCATGGGCGTGGCTCGTGCTGTCGATCGTGCTGTCGGTCGGGCTCGCGCTGACGGTGTCGCGCGGGCCGTGGCTGCAGGTCGCGGTGCTGGTCGTCGCGGGCTTCTGGATGGCATGGCTCGAGTCGCGCCGCGCGCCGGGCAACCGCCGCGCATGGCTGATGCCGGTCGCGCTCGCGGTGGCCTTCGTCGCGGTGAACGTCGCGGTGCGCTGGGCCAACGTGCACTTCCACCTGGGGCTCGCCGAGTCGGCGGCCGACCGGATGCGCGATGCGGGGCAGATCGCGCCGCGCCTCGCGCTGTGGAAGTACGGACTCGCGATGTTCCGCGAGCATCCGTTGCTCGGCGTCGGCTGGGGCGAATTCCCGTCGCATCAGTTCGCGCTCGTGCGCACGCTCGGCGGTGTCGAGATCGCGAACAACTCGCACGACATCTTCATCGACCTGCTCGCGAAGTCCGGCCTCGTCGGCCTCGGCGTGCTCGTCGTCGCGCTCGTGACGTGGTTCGTGCGCGCGGTGCGCGCGCCGCAGTCGAGCACGCGCGTGTTCGGCCTCGCGCTGATCGGCATCGTGCTGATGCATGCGCTCGTCGAATATCCGCAGCAGTACATGTTCTTCCTGCTGCCGTCGATGTTCGTGATCGGCCTGCTCGACGTGAAGCCGCTGCGCATCCTGCCGGGCCGCGCGGCATTCGGGCTGTTCGCGGTGCTGTCGGTCGGCGGCGTGCTGGCGGCGGTGCCCGTGCTGCGCGACTACCAGCGCGCGGAAGTGCTGTACTACGGCAGCGATCCGGCCGCGCAGTACCGCGATGCGCCGTCGCTGCTGTTCGGCGCGTGGGGCGATTACGGCGCGGCCACGCTGCTGACGATCTCGCCGGACAACCTGCCGCTCAAGCTCGTCGCGCACGAGCGCGCGATCGCGCTGCTGCCGGGCGAGACGGTGCTGCGCCGCTATGCGGTGCTGCAGGCGCTGGCCGGCCGCGACGCAGACGCGCTCGATACGGTCGCGCGCCTGCATGTGTTCTCGAAGGAGTTGAAGGACTGGCCGCAGCAGCTCGCGTCGCTTTACAAGCTGTGCGACCAGCAGCCGGCGCTGAAGGCGTTCAAGGCGGCGGTCGTTGCGAAGTACGGGGAAGTGCCGCCCGACGCGGACGACGACGACTCGGACGACGATTCGGAGTGACGCCGCACGGCGCCGGGCGGGGAATCCCGGTGCCGGTCGGATTGCGGTGAAGCACGGGAGCTGCGGCAGCCAGGGACGCTGCGGCGATTGCTTCCCGCGGAGAATGGATGCCCGCCGGATCCGGCGCGAGTCGCGTCAACCATTGTCAAATCGCCGCCACGCTCGAGGCGGCGCGTGCACAATGCGCGAAAGCGTTCGCGTGCGTGGCTGCCCGGTGCGGGCCGCCGGCGCGAACGCCGCCCCCGGATCTCCGGGAACCCGCCAAGCAGGATCGCGACCGACCCACCATCGGTCGTGCGGCCGCAACGGGGCGCCGGTCCGATGGCCGCGGCGCGGGGCGATGCACGCGATGCGGCCGGATGATGTCCGCCGGCGCGGCGTTCGCCTGGAACAGTACTGAAGAACGATATTCGACCATGGCCCTTCGCTCGACCATCCTGATCCTGCCTGCCGTCGCCGTGCTGTTTTCCGGCTGCGCGATGCTGTCGTCGTCGCAGGAAAGCAAGCTGACCTGCCACATTCCGCGCGCCGTCTATCCGGATGGCGCGAAGCCGCTCACGCGTCCCGTCACCGTGCTCGTGCGCGCGCTGATGACGACCTCGGGCGAAGCGCAGAACGTCACCGTGACGACGAGCAGCCGCAATGCGGCGGCAGACCGCGCGGCCGTCGACGCGATGACGCATGCGACCTGTGCGCAAACCGGCGCCACCGCGAATCCGTTCCTGCTCACGCAACCGTTCGTGTTCGAGCCGCGTCGCGGCGAGTGATGGGCGGGCGATGCGGCCGGTCATGCCGTGTCGAGCCCGTCGCTTGCCGTCGTTTCCTCTCCGGCGCCGCCAGGCCGCTGCGGCGCGCGGCCGGGGTTCAGTGCCGCGGCATCAGGTTTGCGCCGTGGCAAGCCGGCTCGGCCGCCTTGCGCAGCCCGAGCATCGTGAACCCGTTGCGCTCCTGGCGGATCAGCGCGTAGCGTCGCGCCACCGTGTTTCCATCCTTGCCGGTCAGATCCAGTTCGACCTGGAAGCGATCCTTGCCGTCCGAGCAGCCGCGTACCGGACCGTACGCGAACCCGGTATCGGGCGCCTTGCCTTCCGCTTTGAACGCCTGCCGGGCTTTCAGCGCCGCCGCAGCGGCCGCCGGTTCGCTCCACTCGCGCGCGAGCGCATCGTCCACGTTCAGCCATTCGTCGACGAAATCGCGGCCGTTGACCGCGACGGGCTGCACGCGCTGCACGGTGTCGCCGTCGACGCGGTAGCGGAAGATGCCCGGCCGCGTCATCACGTCGCTGTCGCGCGAGCCGACCGTCGTGCGCATCTCGAAGCCGTCGGGACGCACCTTGAAGCGGAGCGCGTCGTCGTCGAGCACGTAGCCGTGATCCGTATGGAACAGCGTGCGTTGCGCGGCTGTGCCGTTGGCCGGCGCGACCACGTCCGCGCCGAACCGGCTCCAGCGCGACGAGCACCACGGCGTGCCGTGGACGACGGCCACCTGGCCGCCCGGCAACACGCCGAACCAGAAGCCGCCGCCGTACGCCCCGCCGATGTCCTTGTAGTCGTCGGCCTGCCAGCGCAGCACGCGCCGCCAGCCGCCGTTTTCCCACGCGTAGGCCGTGAGCAGGTTGTCGTGGCCGCACGCGATGTCGAAGCCGGCGCGCACGAAGAGCAACGGGCGGGACGTGCCGTCGCGTTCGACGTCGACGTCCGCGTTGCGGCCGAACGCCGATTCGCCGTTTTTCGGCTGGGCGGGTTGGCCGGGTACGCCGAGCGTCGCGGCAAGTGTGCGTTTCAGCGCAGCCGGTTCGACGTGTTCGTCGCTGCATGCGAGCCGCGCATCGATCGCACCGATGAGCGCCTGCTTGTACGCGCGAAGCGCATCGCGCAAAGGGGGCGACACGTCGACGGTGCCGCCGCCATCGCCTTGCGGATTGCGGACTTGTTGTAGGCGATGTTGCGCGTCGACGGCGGCGCGCGCGGCGGTGTCGGCGGCGGGGCAGCTGCCGGCGGCGAACGCGGTAGCAGGTGTGGTGCAGGCGATGGAGAGCGCGAGTGTCGCGCGGTTCAGCATGTTTTTCACGGAAGGTTTTTTTTCGTTATTCGCTTCGTGCATCGCGGCGAGCGTGCGGCCGGACACCGAAGTGGAACGAAGCCCGGCGGATGAAGGAAGATTCGACCGAGGTCGCCTGTCAGCCGGTGCGGCATGGCGCTGCGGCCCGGGATCGGCAGCCACGATCGCGGGCCGCGGCAAAGGCCGGTTGCCGGCACGTCCGGTGTGCGATCAGAAGGTCCGCTTCTTCAGCGTGAATGCGTGCAGCCAGTACAGCGTGTTGGTCTGTGCGTCGAAGTAGCCGCCTTGTGCGACCTTGTCGGTCGTTTGATCCCACGACTTGCCGGCGTCGGTGCTGCTGAACGTCAGGTCGATCGGCGCACCGCCGCGGCTTCCCGAGTTCGGGTCGGTTGCGTAGACGAGCAGGAGACCGTCACGACCGACACTCAGGCTGTCGAGCCGGAGCGTCTCGTCGAACGTGCGCAGTTGATGCACGGACCCGGGATGGTCGTTCGTCCACGTGGAAATGGCGCCCGTCCGGCGGCCGTTGTCGCGAACCTCGCCGCTTCGCGGCTTGTCGAGACGCGACAGCGCGTACAGCGAATAGCGTGCTGCCGGTCCCGGCGTGGTATCGAGCGCGGTGACGACCTGGCCCGGCAGCTCGGTCTCGGTCACGAATGCATGCTGCTCCCAGTCGAGCCGGTCGATCACGCTGTGCGCCGGCGTTTCGGCAGGCGGAGCGACGGAGTAGGCGATGCGCAATACACCGTCAGGGCCGAGACTGACGGCATTGAAATTCTTGCGCGTCTTGCCGGCGACACGCGCATCGGCCGGCACGTCGATCGCCTGCCACGTGTTTCCGCCGTCAGCCGTCCGCCATATGCGAGGCCCCCAGCCGATTGCGTAGCCGCGCTGCGGATCGAGGAAGAGCAGTTGGCCGATATTCTGGCTTTCGGGCCATTGGAGCTGCGACCACGTTTGGCCGCCATTGAGCGACTTCCAAAGCTTCGTGGTTTGCGGCGCATCGCCGCCGCGTGCCTCGGGCGCCTTGTAGTTCATCCATGACGTGCTGATGAACTGTACGGACCAGTCCGGCGAATACCACCAGGCGGCATTCTGGCCGACCTGCTGGAACTGGCGTTTCATCCCGCCGTCGATGGTGCCGCGGAAGAAGCTGATCGTCATGCGGTTCAGCAGCTCGCCGGTGTCGTTCATCCATGCTTCGGTCGGCTCGGGCCGCTGCGGTTCCTTCGAATCGGCCGTGGGCTTGAACGTCACCTCGGGATTGGCGAGTTTGACGCTCATCACGTTGTTGCCCTTGATGCGGAAGTTGCCGCCGCCATACGGCGTGTCGTTCCGCATGAAGCTTGTCGAAATCGTTTCCCAGCCCGTCGCCATGTTTACGTACCCGTATGTTGCAATGGCCAGGGCAACGAGACCCCCGGCGATCCATTTCCAGCGCTTGTGTTTTTGCATGTTACTTATTCAGCAAACGATCCAGCGCCCGGCTGACTTCGTCGGCCGTGTCCGAACTCCATTCGCGTGCTTTTTGGGCCGCGTCCGAGCCCCACTCGCGGACCTGGTCGGCCGCTTCCGAACTCCAGTCGTGCGCCTTTTGCTTGGCGACGGGGATACCCGCGTCCCATGCCTGTTTGAACGTCCGCCCATCGCCCCATTCCTGCATATTGGGCCGCATGCCAATCTTCACCAGATCGTTGACCGGCAGACCGGCCAGCCCACCATCCAGATAAGCGAGTGGGTGCGTGACGAAGGCGAAGGTCTTGAACGTTTCCCCGTTCTGGTCCACCTCCAGCTCGTATCGTTCCACCTGCATCGACAGTGCGCCATTTCCCGGTTTCGCGCTCTGGAACGCAATCTGGTCCCCCTGCATGTTCTGCTGCAACCCGATCTCGATGTATCGCTGAAGCCACCACCGGGCGGTTTCGAGCCATTTCTTGCCTTTTGCCGTGAGGGTGGGATACAGATTGGCGCCGTAGTCCGAACAATAGTAATAGCCGTAACTCACGTAGTAATCGGGCGGTTTATGTCCGCACCCGATATGGCGCATCATGAAATTGCCATGGCGCGACCAGTCGGAATCCGTGCTCCCCAGCTTGATCAGCTGCTCTCGCCGATGCAGCAGGCGGCGAGCGACTTCCTTGTCTTTCCACGGATCCCATGACGTCGCGAATTTCTTGACGGTCTCCCATGCGCTCGACTTGCTGACTTTCTCGACCGTCTCCCAGTACTCGCCATGCAGCGGCTGGTAGTAGAACGGGCAGGTGCCGACGATGGAATCGGCGGCCGGCGGCGCGTACTTGTCGCAGATGTGGATATTCACCTTCGGCCGATCCTTGTACCCGGTCGGCGTCAGCATCCCGGAGCCGGTACCCAGGACGTCGTTCTTCTGTTGTCCATCAGCCATTCGATTTCCCTAGAAACTTGACGACGACGTCGTGCGGCACGTGGCTCTGCGTGAGCCCCGTCTCACCTGCCGCATTGGTGACGCCTTCCGAGAGCAGCTTGCCGTTCGAGAACATCTGGTACCGCGTGTTCGCGACCGGGATGTCGGTGCCGGCCCAGTGCGCGATGAACGCCTGATCGTAGTTGCCGGTCGAGTTCGGCAGCGTCGGCATCGTTTGCGACAGGTGCGTGGGGCCGCTGAACGCATGCTGCGCACCCTTGATGTCGATCTTGCCGGGCGCGTGCACTTCGATGTTGCCGTCCGCGATGCGGATGTACGCGCCGCCGGATGTCAGCAGGATTTCCTTCGCTGCCGCACCTTCGATCGACTGCGTGGCCGCCACCACCTTCAGCGCCTTTTGCGCGGTCAGCTCGATGTTGTCCGCATGCGCCTGGATTTCGACCTTGCCCTTGCCGGCGAACAGTTTGATCCCCGCGTTCTGCGCGAACAGGCTGATCCGGTCGATCACGCTGGCGACCAGCGATTTTCCGGCGGCGACATGCGTGCTTTGCCCGCTGACGACGTTGATGTGCCGGTCCGCGACAAGATGCGCGGACTGTTGTGTAGACATCCCGATGCCGGCCGGACTGCCGAACAGCATCACGGGCTCCTTGAACGCGTTGGCAGTGCCGGTGCCGCCGCCGGCGGTCCTGCCGCCCGAGGTGTTGCCGCTCACGCTGTTCTGCGTCGCATCGCTGAACTGCTTCAGTGCTGCATGGCCGGTATCGAGCGACTCGGCCTGATGTTGCGCGCTGACATCCGACATCGCCTCCATCAGGCCTTCCGCCTGGACGAGTTGCTGTTGCGTTTCCTTCGCGTCGAGCGGCTGGCTCGCCGGCTGCTTCGGGTGCGTCGTGACGTATAGCCCGCGGTTCGCGCGCACCGCGCCGTATGCGTCGGAGCGCAGGTCGAACCCGCTGCCGAGGTAGCTGCCGCGATCGTTGCCCGTGTGGTCGATCAGGTAACCGAGGTGCAGGTGCGTGTTGGCCTGGCTGCTGTGCAGGTGCACACGGTTCTGCGCGGTCGCGTCGTCGAGCACCAGCTGGTTGTAGCCGGTTCCCGCATATTCCCTGGACCGGTATCCGGACAGGATCCCGTTGCTATGCCATTGTGGAGTCGTTGCGCCGTTGTAGACCTTGCCGACGATGATCGGGCGATCGCAGTCGCCGCCGAGGAAGTCGACCAGCACCTCCTCGCCGCTGCGGTGCGGATGCACGGCACCATAGCCATTGCCCGAATCCGACGTCGTGGCACGCAGCCAGCACGACGCCTTCTCGTCGCCGTCGTTCAGGCGGTCCCAATGGAATCGGACCTTGACCCGGTTGAGCTCGTCGGTATGCACTTCTTCACCTTGCGGCGCGACGACGATCGCCGATTGCAGGTGCATCGGCGGTTTCGCATGCTCGAACGGGCTGCGGAACGGTACCGTCGTGCGCTGTGCTTCGACGCGGATCTGCAAGAAGCCCTCGCTGCCGTCGGGATGACGGACGCGCGACAGGACCGTATCGGTTGCCTGTACGATGCTGCCGATTTCAGCCTGCAAGCTGTGCGGGAAAGCGGCCTGGTCGTCGGCCACGGGCAGGTTGTTGACGATGACCCACGCCATCTCGATCACGGCGAATTCGCGCTGCCCGGCATCGTCCTTGTCGTGTTCGGGGTGATCCGTCAGCTCGAACGTGCGTCCCGCATCCATGCGCCGCACGCCGCCGACGCCATGAAAGCGCTTCGCGTGCGACTCCTGTTCCTCCATCCAGAGCTTCGACAGATGGTCGCCGCGGGACTGCTCGAGGTACGTATACGCACCGGTGTATTCGTAGACTTCGAGTTGTTGCGGCAGGTCGCCCTGATTCGCGATCGTCGGCGTATGGGTTGCCTTCGGATTCGACGCGGTCGGCGGCTGCTTGTAGTCGAACGTGCGTATGGTGTGCGCGACGCTTCGCAGCGTGCGCGTACCGGAGAACTGGACGAACGTGTCGGCCTCGTCGCCCGTGCCCGCATGATGAAAGCGTACCGTTCGCGGCGACAGCGCGGGCAATGCGCCGACGCGGTCGACGACGACGAGCCGGTGCGACTGGCCGTCCTTGTCCTGTTCCCAGAACCCGTAAAGGCCCTCGGATTCCATCAGGCGGTGGATGAAATTCCAGTCGTCCTCGTATTGCATGCAAAACGAGCGGGACGGCAGCGGCTGGGAGAGCCTGAAGTCGAAGCAGCCCTTGGCTTGCGGGTGCTGGTTCAGGACGTCGGCGATGATCTCGTCGGCGGGTTTGTCCTGCCAGATGCGCTGGTCGCGGCGGAACTTCAGGAAGTGCAGGAACGACGCGAAGACGACCTGGTAGTGCGTGAGGCCGCTGTCCGACCCGAGCCGGCGGGCAGCGTGTACGTACCCGTGGTGCGGCGCGTACGACTTGTCGGCCTGCTGGATCCGCAGCGTGACGGGCTGCGCGATCAGCTTCTTGAGCTCGATGTCGTCGGACACCGACACGGCGTCGACGGTGAACTCGAAATGACGCCCGAGCCGGGATCGTCCCTTGACGCGATGGGGCAGCAGGACGTCAGGGCCGAGCGGCGTCTCCAGCTTGACGAGTCGTTCGTCCTGGATCGGCCCGGCCAGCAGTGCGTTTCTCAATGCTTGCGAATTCATCACCCGTGCTCGCTATTGTTGTGCTGGGTCGCACGCTCTCCCGTGCGGAATCCGCTAATTGTATGAGATAAACGACAGCTATCTCGATTTTGCCTTTCAACGATATTTCAAATGCGGTCGGATCGTCGGCCTGACGGGGCAGGGTGCGCACGTCATCCGGTCGGGCCTGGGTGGTTCAGGCCGGATCGACCGGGCCCGGGCTGCTCAGCCCGCCGCATCCTCCGCCTTCCAGTCCCCCGACTTCCCGCCGCGCTTCTCCCGCACGCTCACCTCGGTGATCACCATCCCGCGATCCACCGCCTTGCACATGTCGTACACGGTCAGCAGTCCGACCTGCACGGCGGTGAGCGCTTCCATCTCGACGCCGGTGCGCCCGAAGGTCTCGACCTGCGCGACGCAGTGCACGCCCGGCAGCGCGTCGTCGAGTTCGAAGTCGACGGCCACGCGCGTCAGCGCGAGCGGGTGACACAGCGGAATCAGGTCGGCGGTGCGCTTCGCGCCCTGGATCGCGGCGATGCGCGCGACGCCGAGTACGTCGCCTTTCTTCGCCTTGCCGTCGCGGATCAGCGCGAACGTCGCCGGGAGCATCCGGATCGTGCCGCGCGCGATCGCGATGCGTTGCGTTTCCTGCTTGCCGCCGACGTCGACCATGTGGGCGTGGCCGGCGGCGTCGAAATGGGTCAGTCCTGACATGTCTTGCTCCAGTGGCACGGAGTGCGCGCGCGAGCGCGTCCCTCGATCCTGCTTCGCGATCGGCCGGGGCGCCGAATCCGGTATTTGTGCCCCGAGCCGATCCAACGTTTCAACGGGCGCCTATCATAGCAGTGGCCTTCGCGGCGCCGAGCGTGCAGATGGCGCACCTGCCGCACGGGACAGTCGCGATGTCGCCGGTACAATGACCCGAATATTCAGACCAAACGCCGCGATGCGCGCCCGGCGCGCGGGACGGTGTCGCTTTCATCCTGCCATGCGTGTCAAACAGTTGCTTGCCGTGTTGCTGTCGGCGGCGCTCGCGGTGCCGCCGAGCGGTCATGCACAGCGCGCGTCCGCGCCGCCGCTCGAGCCGGCGGCCGGCGCCTCGCCGTCGATTTCCACGGTGCCGTCCGGCATCGCGACCGGCGTATTCGGCACCTACGGCGGCGCGGAAAGCCGGTTTTCCGGCGCCGACGGCGCGTCCGCGCCCGTCGCGAGCCTGCGTGCACCGCTGCGCGCGCTGGAGCTGCCCGATCTCGGCGACGGCTCCGGCGGTTCGCTCACGCCGCAGGCCGAACGCCGTCTCGGCGAGCGCGTGATGCGCGAGGTGCGGCGCGACCCGGACTATCTCGACGACTGGCTCGCACGCGATTACCTGAACGCGATGGCGAAGCGGCTCGCGGCCGCGGCGGCGGCGCGCTACATCGGCGGCTATACGCCGGACTTCGAACTGTTCCCGGTGCGCGATCCGCAGATCAACGCGTTCTCGATGCCGGGCGGCTTCATCGGCATCAACAGCGGGCTGGTCGTCACGACGCAGACGGAATCCGAACTTGCCTCGGTGGTCGGCCACGAAATGGGCCACGTGCTGCAGCGGCACATCGCGCGGATGATCGGCGCGAACGAGAAGACCGGCTACACGGCGCTCGCGACGATGCTGCTCGGCGTGCTGGCGGGCGTGCTGGCGCGCAGCGGCGATCTCGGCAGCGCGATCGCGATGGGCGGTCAGGCGTATGCGGTCGACAACCAGCTGCGCTTCTCGCGGTCGGCGGAGCGCGAGGCCGATCGCGTCGGGTTCCAGCTGCTCGCCGGCGCCGGCTACGACCCGTACGGGATGCCGGGCTTCTTCGAACGGCTCGAGCGCACGTCGATGGGCGACGCGGGCGTGCCGGCGTATGCGCGTACGCACCCGCTGACGGGCGAACGGATCGCCGACATGGAGGATCGCGCACGCCGCGCGCCGTACCGGCAGCCGCGCCAGTCGGCCGAATACGGCTTCGTGCGCGCCCGGCTGCGCATTCTGCAGAACCGCGCGCCGAACGACATCACGGCCGAGGCGCGCCGGATGCAACTCGAGCTCGACGATCGCACGGCGCCGAACGTCGCGGCGAACGCGTACGGGATCGCGCTCGCGAACACGCTGCTCGGCCAGTACGACGCGGCCGACCAGGCGCTCGCGTCGGCCCGCGCCGCGTTCAACGCGCGCGAGCGGCACGCGGACGATCCGGCGGCGAGTTCGCCGAGCCTCGACGTGCTCGCCGCGGACATCGCCCGCCGCGCGGGCCGGACCGACGACGCGGTGCGGCTCGCGGCGCTCGCGCAGCGGCGCTGGCCGGCGTCGCACGCGGCGATCGTCGCGCACCTGCAGGCGCTGATCGCCGCGCGCCGCTTCGCCGAGGCGCAGGCGCTCGCGCGCACGCAGGCGCAAGCGGACCCCGAGCAGCCGGACTGGTGGGACTATCTCGCAAAGGCGAGCGACGGCCGGGGCGACGTGCTCGCGCGGCGCCGCGCGCTCGCGGAGAAGCTCGCGCTCGACGGCGCGTGGCCGTCGGCGATACGCCAGCTGAAGGAGGCGCGCGACGCGAAGGACGTGTCGTTCTACGACCAGTCGATCATCGGTGCGCGGCTGCTGGAATTCGAGGCGCGCTACAAGGAGGAGCGCGAGGACGAGAAGAACGGCCGCGGATAACGGCCGTCAGGCGGGCAGGGCGGCGGCGCTTCAGCTTGCGACGCGACCGTTGCCGCCATCCGATGCATCGCGATGCGCCCGCTGCGCGGGACTCGCGACGAAGCCGAACGTCGCCGGCACGTCGGCGCACGCGAGATTGCCGAGCGGCAGCGTGTGCCCGTCGCGCCAGCGCAGCACGGGCGGCGTCGCGTCGAGGTCGGCGTGATCGGCGAACAGGCCGAGGTCGTGGTCGTGCAGCGCCGCGATGCGCGGCGGCGTGCCGGCCGCGCGCAACAGCACGCCGCCCGCATCGTCGAGCCACGCGGCGTCCGGTTCGAACGGCGCGCCGGTCTGGTCGGCCAGCGTCAGCTGCCCGTCGCGTTCGGCCAGGCGCACGATCCACGGCGTATAGGCGAGTTCGACGTACACGCGTTGCGGCCCGTTCTGGAAGAACCACTGGCCGTGTGCATCGCAGTCGTAGTTGCGTCCGATGAACGCGTTCAGCGCCGCATGCCGGACCGGCGAGCCGAGCTCGCCGGCGGCCTGCGCGGCGTCGTCGCGCAGCCGCCACTCGCCGCGCCGGTCGAGCAGCAGCCAGCCGGTGCAGTGCGGCACGTTCGGCCACTTGGCGAGGGCCTGCCTGACGATGTCATCCATGGTCGACGAATTTCGAGCAATAGCCGAACACCCGCGCCGACAGCCAGTCGAGGCGGCCGGGGAACGGCCCGGTCATGAATCCCGCATGGCCGCCGGCCGCGGGCTGGTCGAGCTCGACGGCCGGCGACACGTCGGCGGCGCTCGGCAGCGCGGATTCGGGCAGGAACGGATCGTTGCGGGCGTTGAGGATCAGCGTGGGCACGTCGATCGCGGGCAGCAGCGGACGCGTCGTGGCCTGGGTCCAGTAGTCGTCGGCGTCCGCGAAGCCGTGCAGCGGCGCGGTCACGACTTCGTCGAAGTCACGCATCGTCACGGCCCGCAGCATCGCGTCGCGGTCGAACAGCCCGGGATACTGGTCGAGCTTCGCGAGCGCCTTGCGCTTCAGCGTCTTCAGGAAGCTGCGCGTATAGATCATCGCGAAGCCCTGCGACAGCGCGCGGCCGCCCGCATGCACGTCGATCGGCGTCGAGATCGCGGCGGCCGCGTGCACGATCGACGTGTCGCTGCGGTGCTCGCCGAGCCAGCGCAGCAGCACGTTGCCGCCGAGCGACACGCCGGCGGCGACGATCGGCCCGCGATGCTGCGCGGCGAGCCGGCGCAGGATCCAGTCGACCTCGGCGCTGTCGGCGAGATGGTAGAAGCGCGGCTGCCGGTTGAGCTCGCCGCTGCAGCTGCGAAAGTGCGGGACGACCGCGTGCCAGCCCTTCGCGCGCGCGGCGGCCATCATCGCCAGCGCGTAGTGCGAGCCGGAACTGCCTTCGAGGCCGTGGAACAGCACGAACAGCGGCGCGTCGGGCGGCGGCGCGGCACTGTCGAGATGCGCGACCCAGTCGAGATCGATGAAGTCGTGGTCGGGGGTTTCCCATCGCTCTCGTCGGTAGGCGACGGCCGGACGCCGTGCGAACAGCGCGGGCACGATGGTTTGGGCATGGCTGTTCGGTAGCCAGCGCGGTGCGCGATAGCGCAGTGAATCGTCGTCGGGGGCCAGGGCCCCGGTCAGCGGCGAGGTGGGCGGAGAAGCCGTACTCATGATCGCTCCGCGAATGCGTTGCTTCGTTCTTCGTCAGTGCAGCGGACCCTGCCCATGACGGATCTTCGCGGCGAATTGTCCGGCCGCTTGTTCGGGAATCGGGCTCGCGTGAATATGCGCGATGCGCCACTCGCCGCGTTCGTGAATCATCACGTACGTCGCGAAAACCATGTCCGGTTCGGCCGTCAGGTCGGCCTGCTGATGCGCTTCGGCGATCGTGTAGACGACGGTGCCGAGACTGTCGTAGACGCGGATGTCGAGCGGTTCGATCGTCACGGGACGCGTCGCGAGCCGGTTCGCCAGCCCGCTGCGGATCTGGTCGAGGCCGTGCAGATGCTCGCCGTCGGCCCAGACGCAGCTGGCGAAGTCCTCGTCGATCCACAACCCCAGCAGTGCGTCGAGATTGGCATCGGCGACGGCCTGGTAGTAGGCGTTCAGCGTATCGGCAGCGGCTTCGAAAAGGCGGGCAAAACGTGGCATCGGGTTTATCTCTCGCGCGCGTCGCGCGCCGTATTCAGCACGGCGGCCCGGATGGAGCCGCCGTACACCGGTGAATCGGATTGCCCGGCGCGTCGTGCGACGCTGCCGGTCAGGGTCAGCGCTGCCCGACGAGCATGCCGCGCAAATCGCCGAATACCTGCTCGGGACCGAGTTCGCGCAGGCACTTCAGGTGGCCGAGCGGGCACTCGCGTTCGAAGCAGGGACTGCATTCGAGATGCAGCCATTGTACCTTCGCCAGGTCCGACAGCGGAGGGGTGTGGCGCGGATCGGTCGAACCGTACAGCGCGACGAGCGGCCGGCGCAGGGCGGCCGCGACGTGCATCAGCCCCGAATCGTTGGTCACGACCGCGTTCGCGCGCGCGATCAGCGCGCACGCCTCGGACAGCGACGTCTGCCCGCACAGGTTGCGCACGTTCGGCGCGTGGTCGGCGATCGCCTGCGCGGCGGCGGCGTCCTTCTGCGAGCCGAGCGCGACGATCTGGGTGTACGGGAACGACTGGTGGACGATCGTCGCGAGCGTCGCGAAGTGCTCGGGCGGCCAGCGCTTGGCCGGGCCGTATTCCGCGCCGGGGCAGAACACGACGAGCGGCTTGCGCGTATCGAGATTGAAACGTGCGGACACGCGCGCCGTCTCGTTCAGGTCGGCGTCGAGGCGCGGCGCGGGCAGCGTCTTCATCGACTCGGGCAGCTTCGCGCCCGGCGCATACGCGAGCGCCGCGTAGTGGGTCGTCATCGGCGGACGCTCGGCCGACTTGTCGGGGTTCGCGTGCCGCACGTTCAGCAGGCCGTAGCGGTGCTCGCCCGTGTAGCCGATCCGCAGCGGGATGTTCGCGAGCCACGGGATCACCGCGGACTTCAGCGAATTCGGCAGCACGTACGCCGCGTCGTAGCCGACGTCGCGCAGGTCGCTCGCGAGCTGCCAGCGGCGCAGCAGTTGCAGCTTGCCGTGCGCGAGGTCGGTCGCGTAGACATCGTGGATCTCGGGCATCCGCTCGAGCACGGGCGCGACCCAGGCGGGCGCGACGGCATCGATCGCGATGCGGGGATGGAGTTTCTTCAGCAGCGCAAAAAGCGGCTGCGCCATCAATGCGTCACCGATCCAGTTCGGTGCGATAACCAGCGCTCGACGCATCAGGTCGACTTCCGATGTCGTAATGAAGCACGGCGCACAGGCACCGCGTTCGGGTTGTCAGAACAGGAAAAGGGCGGCGCACCGGGGTCCCGGCTACGCCGCCTCGCGAGCGGCGGGCCCGCGGGCCCGGCCGGCCGGGGGCTCAGTGGCCCTTGACCACCTCGCCGTCGCGCAGCTTGTAGCGCGTGCCGCAGTAAGGGCAGCGTGCCTCGCTGTGCGAGACGTCGATGAAGACGCGCGGGTGCGCGCTCCAGCGCGCCATGGCCGGGTTCGGGCAGTAGGCGGGGAGATCCTTGGCCGTCAGCTCGACCAGCGGCATTTCCTTGATTTCACTCATGAGACTTTCTCTTTATCACTCTTTTGTGGGGCGGTCGGTGGCGCAGCGCACTCAGACCTTCGTCAGCCAGTGCGCGTACTTCGCGTTCTTGCCCGACACGATATCGAAAAACGCCGACTGGAGCTTTTCCGTGACCGGGCCGCGCGCGCCGCTGCCGATCGTGCGGTTGTCGAGTTCGCGGATCGGCGTGACTTCGGCGGCCGTGCCCGTGAAGAACGCTTCGTCGGCCGTGTAGACCTCGTCGCGCGTGATGCGCTTCTCGATCACCTCGATGCCGGCGTCCTTCGCGAGCGTGATGACCGTGTCGCGCGTGATGCCGTCGAGGCACGACGCCAGGTCGGGCGTGTACAGCTTGCCGTTGTTCACGAGGAAGAAGTTCTCGCCGGAGCCTTCCGACACGTAGCCGTCGACGTCGAGCAGCAGCGCTTCGTCGTAGCCGTCGGCGGTCGCTTCCTGGTTCGCGAGGATCGAGTTCACGTACCAGCCCGACGCCTTCGCGCGCACCATCGACACGTTCACGTGGTGGCGCGTGAACGACGACGTCTTCACGCGGATGCCCTTCGCGAGGCCTTCCTCGCCGAGGTACGCGCCCCACGGCCAGGCGGCGATCGCGACGTGGATCGTGTTGCCCTTCGCCGACACGCCGAGCTTTTCCGAGCCGACCCAGATGATCGGGCGCAGGTAGCACGACTCGAGCTTGTTCTCGCGCACGACTTCGAGCTGCGCGGCTTCGAGCGTTTCCCGGTCGAACGGCACGTCCATCTGGAAGATCTTCGCCGAATTCAGCAGACGTTTGGTGTGCTCGCGCAGACGGAAGATCGCGGTGCTGCCGTCGGCCGTCTTGTACGCGCGCACGCCCTCGAAGACGCCCATGCCGTAGTGCAGCGTATGGGTCAGGACGTGGATCTTGGCGTCGCGCCAGTCGATCAGCTTGCCGTCCATCCAGATCTTGCCGTCGCGGTCGGCCATTGACATAGGATTCTCCTGGAAGCGGTGGGGTGCTGCGGGGTGTGTGCAGCGTTGAGCCGGAAAGACGCTTATTTTAGCGTCATTTGGTGTCGATCCGGTCGGTCTGCCGAGGGCCGGGGCTATAATCGTCCGGCACCGATTCCAATAACGACGGGCCGTGCCGGCAGGAGAAGCCGGAGCCCGGACGAACCGCCCGCCGCGGCCCGCTTTCCCATGCTCGCTCGATTGTCCGCCACCGACCGCTTCGCGCTGATCCAGGGCGCGCGCGACTATTCCCCGACATTGATGGCGATCCTGTCCTGGGGGCTCGTCACCGGCATCGCGATGAGCAAGTCGGTAATGACGCTCGGGCAGGCGAGCGCGATGTCGATCTTCGTCTACGCGGGCTCGTCGCAGCTCGCGGTGCTGCCGCTCCTCGCCGCGAAGCTGCCGATCTGGACGGTCCTGCTCACGGCCGCGATGGTCAACCTGCGCTTCGTGATCTTCAGCGCCGGGCTTGCGCCCCATTTTTCCTACCTGCCGCTGTGGCGGCGCCTCGCGATCGGCTATTTCAACGGCGACGTGATCTACCTGCTGTTCCAGAAACAGGGTTTCGCATACGGCCGCGTGCCGGGCAAGGAGGCGTATTTCTGGGGGATGGCGCTCGCGAGCTGGGCGTCGTGGCAGGTGTCGTCGCTCGCCGGCATCCTGCTCGCGAGCGTCTTTCCCGCGAGTTGGGGGCTGGAGCTGGCCGGTACGCTCGCGCTGATCCCGATCATGGTGTCGGCGGTTGCGAACCGCTCGACGCTCGCGGCCGTCGCGGTCGCGGGTATCGTGTCGCTGATCGCGTTCGACCTGCCGTACCGGCTCGCGCTGCCGATCGCGGTGCTGGCCGCGCTCGCGGCCGGCTGCACGGCCGATTTCTTCGTCGAACGGGCCGACTGGCGCCGCATCCGCACCGAAACCGTGCACGAAAAGGAAATCGAATGAGCGCGACGGAAATCTGGATCGTGATCGTCGGGATGACGGTCGTCACGGCCGTCACGCGCGCGCTGTTCCTGCTCGGCGGCGAACGCACCGTGCTCCCCGAGCGCGCGCAGCGCGCGCTGCGCTACGCGCCGGCCGCCGCGCTCGTCGCGGTCGTGCTGCCCGACGTGCTCGAAACGCCGGCCGGGCTGTCGTTCGCGCTGTCCAATCACCCGTTCTACGCGGCGCTCGCCGGCCTCGGCTGGTTTTTGTGGCGGCGCAGCATGCTCGGTACGATCATCGTCGGGATGCTCGTCTTCACCGTACTGCGCCTGATCTTCTGACGAATCGCCGCGCCGGCCGGCCGGGCACCGGCCGCTGGCGTACACGCATTGCTGCGTTGCATCAATGTGTCGCTTGCCGCGCGCGATCCCAAATAGGCGGAATTCGCCGCCGCACGGGTCAGTCTGCCGGATGGATCGGCTAGAATGCCCGTTCGAGATTTTTTACCCGTGCGCGTCATGCGAACCGCCAGCCACGGCCGCATCCGGCGCCCTTTCGCGGCAGCCCGCGCACGTCCAGCGTGAACCCCCTTTCCCCATCCACTACTTCAATCTGTTCAACATGAGCCAAGTCAAGCGTCTTACCGACCTGATCGCCGCCGGCCAGCTCGCCGGCAAGCGGGTGTTCATCCGCGCCGACCTGAACGTCCCGCAGGACGATCACGGCAACATCACCGAAGACACGCGCGTGCGCGCGTCCGTGCCGGCCATCCAGGCCGCGCTCGACGCCGGCGCGGCCGTGATGGTCACGTCGCACCTCGGTCGTCCGACCGAAGGCGAATTCAAGCCGGAAGACTCGCTCGCGCCGGTCGCGAAGCGCCTCGCCGAACTGCTCGGCCGCGACGTGCCGCTCGTCTCGAACTGGGTCGAGAACGGCGTGAACGTCGCGCCGGGCCAGGTCGTGCTGCTCGAGAACTGCCGCGTGAACAAGGGCGAGAAGAAGAATTCGGACGAGCTCGCCCAGAAGATGGCGAAGCTCTGCGACGTGTACGTGAACGACGCGTTCGGCACCGCGCACCGCGCGGAAGCGACCACCCACGGGATCGCGAAGTACGCGCCGGTCGCGTGCGCGGGCCCGCTGCTGGCCGCCGAACTCGACGCGCTCGGCAAGGCGCTCGGCAACCCGGCGCGTCCGCTGGTCGCGATCGTCGCCGGTTCGAAGGTGTCCACCAAGCTGACCATTCTCAAGTCGCTGGCCGGCAAGGTCGACCAGCTGATCGTCGGCGGCGGCATCGCGAACACGTTCATGCTCGCGGCCGGCCTGTCGATCGGCAAGTCGCTCGCGGAAGCCGATCTCGTCGCCGAGGCGAAGGCGATCATCGACGAAGCGCGCGAGCGCGGCGCGTCGGTGCCGATCCCGACCGACGTCGTGACGGCCAAGGAATTCTCGCCGACGGCCGCGGCCACGGTGAAGCAGGTCGCCGACATCGAAGCGGACGACATGATCCTCGACATCGGCCCGGATACGGCCCGCGCGCTCGCCAGCCAGCTCGAGAAGGCCGGCACGATCGTGTGGAACGGCCCGGTCGGCGTGTTCGAGTTCGACCAGTTCGGCAACGGCACCAAGACGCTCGCCGAAGCCATCGCCAAATCGTCCGCGTTCTCGATCGCGGGCGGCGGCGACACGCTCGCGGCCATCGCGAAGTACGGCATCCACGACCAGGTCAGCTACATCTCGACGGGCGGCGGCGCCTTCCTCGAGTTCCTCGAGGGGAAGAAGCTGCCGGCAGTGGAAGTGCTCGAAACGCGGGCGGCCTGAGCGTGGCGGCGCGCGCAGGGGTGACGAGGGCCGCGCGCTCCGCGAAAGCGGAGCAGCCGGCCGGCGCGGGCAAGCGCAAACGCGCGCCCGCGCGGGCGAACTCGACCCCGCGCGCACCGGCGGCCGCCGGCGACGCGGCCGTGCAGCACCACGAGATTCAGAACAAAGCGATGCCGGGCGCAAGCACCGGCACGCTCCCCGGAACGGCCGCCGCTGGGCCCGCCGATTCCGGCTCTCGCAGCGTTTCACCCAGCGCATCCACCTTGATCCAGATGAGGAGTTTCATGCAGCGCGCCACCAAGATAGTCGCCACGATCGGCCCGGCTTCCAGTTCGCCGGAGATTCTGCTGCAGATGATGCAGGCGGGCCTCGACGTCGTGCGGCTCAATTTTTCGCACGGTACGGCCGACGATCACCGCCAGCGCGCCGAGATGGTGCGCGAGGCCGCCCGCAAGGTCGGCCGCGAGATCGCGATCATGGCCGACCTCCAGGGCCCGAAGATCCGCGTCGGCAAGTTCGAGAACGGCAAGACGACGCTCGTGCCGGGCCAGGCCTTCATCCTCGACGCAGGCTGCGAGCTCGGCAACGACGAGCGGGTCGGCCTCGACTACAAGGAACTGCCGCGCGACCTGAAGCCGGGCGACCTGCTGCTGCTGAACGACGGCCTGATCGTGCTGACCGTCGAGCGCGTGCTCGGCGACGAGATCCACACGATCGTCAAGGTGGGCGGCGAGCTGTCGAACAACAAGGGGATCAACCGCCAGGGCGGCGGCCTGTCGGCGCCCGCGCTGACCGCGAAGGACATGGAGGACATCCGCACGGCGATGTCGCTCGGCGCGGATCTCGTCGCGGTGTCGTTCCCGAAGAACGCGACCGACATGGAAATGGCGCGCCAGCTCGCGAACATCGCGGGCGCGCCGTACGGCATCAAGCCGAAGATGATCGCGAAGATCGAACGCGCGGAGGCGATTCCGGCGCTGCAGAGCATTCTCGACGCGTCCGACGGCATCATGGTCGCGCGCGGCGACCTCGCGGTGGAAGTCGGCAACGCGGCCGTGCCGGCGCTGCAGAAGCGCATGATCCGGATGGCGCGCGAGTCGAACAAGCTCGTGATCACCGCGACGCAGATGATGGAGTCGATGATCCACGCGCCCGTGCCGACCCGCGCGGAAGTGTCGGACGTCGCGAACGCGGTGCTCGACGGCACCGACGCGGTGATGCTGTCGGCCGAGACGGCCGCCGGCAAGTACCCGGTCGTCACGATCGAGACGATGGCGGCCGTGTGCGTCGAGGCGGAGAAGTCCGAGCACGTCGAACTGGACAAGGATTTCCTCGACCGCACGTTCACGCGGATCGACCAGTCGATCGCGATGGGCGCGCTGTTTACCGCCTATCACCTGGGTGCGAAGGCGATCGTCGCGCTGACCGAATCGGGTGCGACCGCGCTGTGGATGTCGCGTCACTACACGCACGTGCCGATCTTCGCGCTGACGCCGCGCGTCGGCAGCGAGCGCACGATGGCGCTGTACCGCAACGTGACGCCGCTGCACGTCGACTTCAACAGCGACCGTGACTCGGCGCTGCAGGCGGCGCTCGAGATCGTCGTCAAGCAGGGCTACGTGCAGCACGGCGACATGGTCGTGCTGACCGTCGGCGAGCCGATGGGGCAGGCGGGCGGCACCAACACGCTGAAGATCGTGCGGGTCGGCGAGCATTATTGAGCGCCGGTGTGCACCGGGCCGGTCCGCTGACCGGCCCCCGGCCGCCCGAATTGATCGGGCACCGTTTTTTGACGAAAGCCGCGCGGGGTCCGATGCCCCGGTGCGGCTTTTTTTCTGTTTTTTGCCCGGATTGTGCCGTGCGAAGGTAACAAAATGCGAGTACGCGCCACCGGGCGGTCGGAATCGGAGGCGCTTCGCGATAAAATGCGGCTATTCGACGCTCAGCCGCGCCGTGCCGCCCCGGTTTCGACGGGGGGCGAGCGCCGCGCCGGCGTCAGGGCGCACCGGTTTTCATTCCAAGGAGTTCCACAATGCCTCTCGTATCAATGCGTCAATTGCTGGACCACGCGGCAGAGCACGGTTACGGCCTGCCGGCCTTCAACGTGAACAACCTGGAGCAGGTCCAGGCGATCATGGCGGCGGCGGACCAGGTCGGCGCGCCCGTGATCATGCAGGCATCGGCCGGCGCGCGTAAGTACGCGGGCGAGCCGTTCCTGCGCCACCTGATCGAAGCAGCGGTCGAATCCTATCCGCACATCCCGGTCGTGATGCACCAGGACCACGGCCAGTCGCCGGCGGTTTGCATGGGCGCGATCCGCAGCGGCTTCACCAGCGTGATGATGGACGGTTCGCTCGAAGCCGACGGCAAGACGGTCGCCTCGTACGAATACAACGTCGACGTGTCGCGCAAGGTCGTCGAGATGGCGCACTCGATCGGCGTGACGGTCGAAGCCGAACTCGGCGTGCTCGGCTCGCTCGAGACGATGAAGGGCGACAAGGAAGACGGCCACGGCGCGGAAGGCACGATGACCCGCGAGCAGCTGCTGACCGATCCGGAGCAGGCCGCCGACTTCGTCAAGCTCACGCAGTGTGACGCGCTCGCGATCGCGATCGGCACGTCGCACGGCGCGTACAAGTTCTCGAAGAAGCCGACGGGCGACATCCTGTCGATCGAGCGCATCAAGGAAATCCACGCACGCATCCCGAACACGCACCTGGTGATGCACGGTTCGTCGTCGGTGCCGCAGGAACTGCTGGCCGAGATCCGCGAATTCGGCGGCGACATGAAGGAAACCTACGGCGTGCCGGTCGAGGAAATCCAGGAAGGCATCAAGCACGGCGTGCGCAAGATCAACATCGACACCGACCTGCGTCTCGCGATCACCGGCGCGATCCGCCGCTACCTGTTCGAGAACCCGGGCAAGTTCGATCCGCGCGACTACCTGAAGCCCGCGCGCGAAGCGGCGAAGCAGGTGTGCGTCGACCGCTACCTCGCGTTCGGCTGCGAAGGCCAGGCCGCGAAGATCAAGCCGGTGTCGCTCGACAAGATCGCCGAACAGTACAAGTCCGGCGCGCTTGCGCAGGTCGTGCGCTGAGACTGTAGTACGATTGCCCCGCCCGGTTCTGCCGCCGGGCCGGAGCCGACTGCCCCGGGGCCCGATCCGATCCGGCCCCGGCAGCCGTTCCGTCCGGCCGAACGAGGGCCGGCCGGCAACCGACGGGCGTGATCGCCCGCCGGTTCGCCGACGCATTGCAAGACCGCCGTTCCCGCCTGCCGCGGGGAACGGCGTTTCCCTTTTTGTTTGGCTCCTTATCTGCGAAAAGACGATGTCTACCCTTTACGAATCCACGCTCCGCTCGCTGCCGCTCCTCGGTCGCGGCAAGGTCCGCGACAACTACGCGGTCGGCAACGACAAGCTCCTGATCGTCACGACCGATCGCCTGTCGGCATTCGACGTGATCATGGGCGAGCCGATTCCGAACAAGGGCCGCGTGCTGAACCAGATGGCGAACTTCTGGTTCGACAAGCTCGCGCACATCGTGCCGAACCACCTGACGGGCGACGCGCCGGAAGCGGTCGTCGCGGCCGACGAGGTCGAGCAGGTCAAGGGCCGCGGCGTGGTCGTCAAGCGCCTCGAGCCGATCATGATCGAGGCGGTCGTGCGCGGCTACCTCGCCGGCAGCGGCTGGAAGGAATACCAGGCGTCGGGCGCCGTGTGCGGCGTGCAGCTGCCGGAAGGCCTGCAGAACGCGCAGAAGCTGCCCGAGCCGATCTTCACGCCGGCCGCGAAGGCCGAGCTCGGCGAGCACGACGAGAACATCACGTTCGAGGAAACCGAGCGCCGCATCGGCACCGAGCTGGCCGCGACGATCCGCGACATCTCGATCCGCCTGTACAAGGAAGCGGCCGACTACGCGGCGACGCGCGGCATCATCATCGCCGACACGAAGTTCGAATTCGGCCTCGACAACCACGGCAAGCTGTACCTGATGGACGAAGTGCTGACGGCCGATTCGTCGCGCTTCTGGCCGGCCGACCAGTACCAGGTCGGCACCAACCCGCCGTCGTTCGACAAGCAGTTCGTGCGCGACTGGCTCGAGGCGCAGCCGTGGGGCAAGACCGCGCCGGCACCGGCGCTGCCGGCCGACGTCGTCGAGAAGACGGCCACGAAGTACCAGGAAGCGCTCGAGCGCATCACCGGCCAGCCGCTCGCCTGACGCAAGGAACGCCCGAAATGAGTGAAGTCCAGACTGCCCACACGCACAGCGCGCCGCTCGTCGGCGTGTTGATGGGTTCGAGTTCCGACTGGGACGTGATGAAGAACGCGGTAGCGATCCTGCAGGAATTCGGCGTGCCGTACGAAGCGAAGGTCGTGTCCGCGCACCGGATGCCCGACGAGATGTTCGACTATGCGGAGAAGGCGCGCGAGCGCGGGCTGCGCGCGATCATCGCGGGCGCCGGCGGTGCCGCGCACCTGCCCGGCATGCTGGCCGCGAAGACCACGGTGCCGGTGCTCGGCGTGCCGGTCGCGAGCAAGTACCTGAAGGGTGTCGATTCGCTGCACTCGATCGTGCAGATGCCGAAGGGCGTGCCGGTCGCGACGTTCGCGATCGGCGAGGCCGGCGCCGCGAATGCCGCGCTGTTCGCGGTGTCGATCCTGTCCGTCACGTCGGTCGACTACGCGAACCAGCTCGCCGCGTTCCGCGTGCGCCAGAACGAAGCCGCGCACGCGATGGTGCTGCCGCCGCTCGCATGACGGCGCACCGGCGGCCGCACTGCCATTCCGGCGGCCGCCTGACCCTCCCCACTGCGGCGGGCAGCGCCCGCCGCGACCGACCACTGACATGACCGCAACTCCTGATTCCGTTTCCCCGATCCTGCCCGGCGCGTGGCTGGGCATGGTCGGCGGCGGCCAGCTCGGCCGCATGTTCTGCTTTGCCGCCCAGTCGATGGGCTATCGCGTCGCCGTGCTCGATCCCGATCCGACGAGCCCCGCCGGCACGGTTGCCGATCGCCACCTGCGCGCGGCCTACGACGACGAAGCCGCGCTCGCCGAACTGGCCGGACTGTGCGACGCCGTATCGACGGAATTCGAGAACGTGCCGGCCGCGAGCCTCGATTTTCTTGCGCGCACGACGTTCGTCGCACCGGCCGGCCGCTGCGTCGCGGTCGCGCAGGACCGGATCGCGGAGAAGCGTTTCATCGAGGCCTCCGGCGTGCCGGTCGCACCGCACGTCGTGATCGAATCGGCGGCGGCACTCGCCGCGCTCGACGATGCCGCGCTCGACGCGGTGCTGCCGGGCATCCTGAAGACGGCGCGCCTCGGCTACGACGGCAAGGGCCAGGTGCGCGTGAGCACCGCGCGGGAAGCGCGCGACGCGCACGCGGCGCTCGGCGGCGTGCCGTGCGTGCTGGAGAAGCGCCTGCCGCTGAAGTACGAAGTGTCCGCGCTGATCGCGCGCGGCGCGGACGGCCGCTCGGCCGCGTTCCCGCTTGCGCAGAACGTGCATCACAACGGCATCCTTGCGCTGACCGTCGTGCCGGCGCCGGCCGCCGATGCCGCGCGCGTCGAAGAAGCGCAGCAGGCGGCCGTGCGGATCGCCGATACGCTGGGCTACGTCGGCGTGCTGTGCGTCGAATTCTTCGTGCTGGAAGACGGCTCGTTCGTCGCGAACGAAATGGCGCCGCGCCCGCACAACTCCGGCCACTACACGGTCGATGCGTGCGCCACGAGCCAGTTCGAGCAGCAGGTGCGCGCGATGACGCGCATGCCGCTCGGCAACCCGCGCCAGCATTCGCCGGCCGCGATGCTGAACATCCTCGGCGACGTGTGGTTCCCGAACGGCGCGGCGGCCGATGCCGTCACGCCGCCGTGGGACACGGTCGCCGCGATGCCGGCCGCGCACCTGCACCTGTACGGCAAGGAAGACGCGCGCGTCGGCCGCAAGATGGGCCACGTGAACTTCACGGCCGAGACGCGCGACGACGCCGTTGCGGCCGCGACCGCGTGCGCGCAGCTGCTGCGCGTGCCGCTCGACTGAGGCACCCGCCGATGGCCATCGATCTCCCGAACTCCGTGACGCCCGCGCAGATCGACGCGGCTGCCGCGCTGCTCGACGCGGGGCAACTCGTCGCCTTCCCGACCGAAACCGTGTACGGGCTCGGCGGCGACGCGGCGAATCCCGAGGCCGTCGCGCGCATCTATGCGGCGAAAGGGCGCCCGGCGAACCATCCGGTGATCGTGCATCTGCCGCCCGGCGGCGATCCGGGCTATTGGGCCGACAATCTTCCGGCCGATGCGCAGGCACTGATCGATGCATTCTGGCCGGGTCCGCTGACGCTGATCCTGAAGCGCCATGCGCGCATTCCGGACGCCGTGAGCGGCGGCCAGGATTCGGTCGGCCTGCGCTGTCCGTCGCATCCGGTCGCGCAGGCGCTGCTGGCCGCGTTCAGCGCGCGGCGCGGCGGCCATGGCGGCGTCGCCGCGCCGTCCGCGAACCGCTTCGGCCACGTGAGTCCGACGACCGCCCAGCACGTGCGCGACGAATTCGGCGACACCGTGCACGTGCTCGATGGCGGCGCGTCCGAAGTCGGCATCGAATCGACGATTCTCGACCTGTCGCGCGGTTTCCCGGCGCTGCTGCGCCCGGGCCACGTGACGCCGCAACAGATCGCCGACGTGCTCGGCCGCGCACCGCGCCTGCCCGACGGCAGCGACGCGACCGCGCCGCGCGCGTCCGGCACGCTGAAGGCGCATTACGCGCCGCGCACGCCGCTCGCGCTGCTGCCGTTCGATGCGCTCGAGCCGCTGCTCGCGGCCGCGCAGACCGACGGCGAACGCGTCGCGCTCGTCGCACGCGCGTCGCGCGCGGGACGCTGGGCGCAGGCTGACGGCGTGCATTTCGTCGCGGCGCCGGAAGATCCGCAGGCGTATGCGCGCGACCTGTACGGCATGCTGCGCGCGCTCGACCGTGCGCAGGTCGCACGCATCCTCGTCGAGAAGCTGCCCGAGACCGTCGAATGGATCGCGGTCAACGATCGTCTCGGTCGTGCGGCCGCGGCGTTCGAGGCGCGCGACTGATTCGGCCGTCCGAATCCGCTCGTGAAATGAAAAACGCCCGACCGGCGAAATGAACCGGTCGGGCGTTTCCGTTTGCGCGCGCGGCGCTCGGCCGCTTACTTGCCGACGCCCGAAGCCGCGATCTGCTTCTCCACGAACTGTGCGAACAGCGCGTGCAGGTGCGTCGTCGGGTGGACCGTGTCGGCGAACATGTAGGTCTGGTCCGCGTTCGGGGCCGTGTAGGTCTGCGGCGAGCAGAACAGCGACGAGCCGAAGGCGGTCGCATTCGCGACGCCGTACTGGGTCGCGGCAGCGACCATCGCCTTCAGGTTGCACCCGGTGTCGGTGTTCGACACGCTGAAGCCGTTCGCCTGGTAGTTGGCCGCGATGCCGTCCTGCCACGTGAACGTGTCGAGCAGCGCGACCTTCGTCGTGTCGACCTTCAGCGCGGCCAGCGTGCCGGCGAGCGTCTTGTTGAACAGCCCCGACAGTTGCGTGAACGCGGCCTGCGTCTGCGCGCCGCCCTGCAGCGCGAGCGGCGTGCCGCCGATGTCCGGCACGTTCGACACGTACACGTGCGCCGCGCCCGCCGCGACGATCTGCTGGACGATCCCGCCGAGCTGCTGCGCTGCCAGGCCGATCGCCTGCGCCGCCGCGAGTTGCGCGGCCGGCGTGTTGCCTTGCGCCTGCGCGACCTGCGCCTGGTAGAAGATGTCGTTCGCGCCGCCGTTGACCAGCACGATCTGGCCGGCGTTGAAGCTGCCGTGCTGCGTCAGGTACTGCTTGACCTGATCGGCGATCGGCGTCGTGGTCGCCTGCGCGTAGTCGGCGTTCGGCACGCTCGCGTCCGCGTGGCCGATGCCCGGCTGCAGCGTCACGCGCGAGCCGCCCTGTGCGTAGCCGAGGCCGCCCGTGGCCTGCAGCGGAATGCCGAAGCCGCCCTGGTTCGCGGGCTGCAGCGTGTCGCCGTAGTACTGCGCGACGTCCTGCGTCCACACCTGGCCGGGGTTGGTCGTGAAGCGGCCGCCGCCGAAGCCGAGCTTGATCTGCGAGTAGGTACCGGCATCCGACAGGCTGTCGCCGAACGACACGATCTGCATCTTCACGCCGGACGGCGGCGTGCTCGACGCGCTGTTGTTGTTGTCGTCACCGCCGCCGCACGCGGCGAGCAAGGCGAGCGCGGCGCCCGCGATCGCGACCTGCGCGGTGCGCAGCAGGCGTTGACGGTTGCGCGACGGGGTGTGTTGTCGTGATTGCATCGATGGATCTCCTCGTAGATATGGCCCGATGTGTTGTGCATCTGCCGCGCGTCTCCTCCGGTACTGGCTGCGCGGCGGCCGTTGGCTGAAGCGGTTTATTGGTCGCGCACGGCCGCAAGCGGCGTGGTGCGCGGATCATGATTTGCGGCCTCGGCGGTCTGTGCATGATAAGCGCTCGCCCATTCGGGCGGGCCGAAAATCGCGCGCAGCTTGTTGCGCCATCCGTGGACGCGCAACGCGTCGGCCGCCATCGACACCCACTCGTGAAACGTCGCGACGAGCGGGTTGTTCGAGCCCAGCGGCTCGACGATTCCGTATTGCGGCGGATCGTCGGGCGACTCCTCGACGTAGCTGCCGAACAGGCGGTCCCAGATCACGAGCACGCCTGCGTAATTGCGGTCGATGTAGCGCGGGTTGCGTGCGTGGTGCGCGCGATGGATCGACGGCGTGTTGAGCACGTATTCGAGCCAGCCGAGCTTGCCGATCGCCTGCGTGTGCACGAAGAACTGGAACGCGAGGTTGATCAGCACGACGCCGACGATCTGCTGCGGCGCAAAGCCGAGGAACGCGAGCGGCAGCCAGAACGCCCACATGCCCGCGACGGGATACATCAGGCTCTGCCGGAACGCGGTCGAGAAATTCATCCGCTCGGACGAGTGATGCACGACGTGCGCGGCCCACAGCCAGCGCACGCGATGGCTCGCGCGGTGGAACACGTAGTAGAGGAAGTCCTGGCCGACGAACAGCACGGCGAACGACAGCCAGCCGTCGTGCCACGTGAACAGCCGGAAATGTGCGTAGCAGTACGCATAAACGGGGATCACGAACAGCCACGCGAGCTTGTCGGCACCCTGGTGCATCAGCGCGAGCGCCGCATTGCACAGCGTGTCGCGCCACGCATAGACGTGGTCCTGCGCGCGCGTGCGGGCGAGGCGCCAGGCCTCCCACGCGATGCAGAGCAGGAAGACGGGCGCCAGCGCGAGCAGAAGCAATTCGACGTCGAATCGCATGGACGTGTCTCCTCCTTTCCCCTGCAAGCCGTGAGGCCGGGCGTATGGCCCGTTGTAGATATCGGTCAGGCCAACAGCCTACGCAATCGCCACGCGCTAGGCGAGGGGGCAGCGTAGAGGGTTCCCTCTGAGCGCTCCAAACCTGTCGCGTCGCGCCAGGCCGCCCGAGGGGGCAAGAAAACGTGCGGCGGCCGGGCGTTTTCCTGATGACACGGATTCTACGGAAGCCATGCGGAACGGGGCCGCACGGTGCGGCCCCGTTTTATGGGCAGAACTGGCGGGCGGTGCGCGGCGCGCCGGCGGCCGAGGCCGTTTCAAACCGCGCGGGGCGAAATCCCGGGGGCGGGGCGCCCTGGTGGGTGGCGCCGCTCCACGATCGACTCAAGCAGGCGCCGCGTCGCGGGGGCGTCAGTGCGCGCCCGCGTAGATCCACTCGAGCAGCGTGTCGTGCGCGGCGCGCGCGCCTTCCGCGTGGTCGTCGTTGATGAAACTGACGACGATGTAGCTCTGGCCGTCGGCGCCCGCGACGTAGCCCGCGATCGCGCGCACGTCGCGCAGCGTGCCGGTCTTGATGTGCGCGTTGCCGAGCACGCCGGCGTTGGTCAGGCGGTTCTTCATCGTGCCGTCGATACCGGCGATCGGCAGCGAATCGATGAATGCCTGCGCGACCGGGCTCGCGTTCGCGGCCTGCAGCAGCGCGGCGAGCGACTGCGCGCTCACGTGCTCGTCGCGCGACAGGCCCGAGCCGTTCTCGAGGTCGAGGTCGGGCATCGCGATGCCGCTCTTCTGCAGGAACGCGTGAATCGCGCGGCTCGACTGCTCGGGTGTCGCGGGCGGCTTGCCGGCGACCGCGCCGATCGTCAGGAACAGGTTGCGCGCCATCACGTTGTTGCTGAACTTGTTGATGTCGTAGACGATGCTGCCGAGCACGGGGCTGTGATGGACCGCGAGCGGCCGCGCGGTGGTCGGCACCTTGCCTTCGCTGACCGGTCCCGCGATCGTGCCGCCGTCCTGCTGCCACAGCGCGAGGAAACCGCGTGCGAAGAACGTCGTGTGATCGAGGATCGCGAGGTTTGTGGTGTGCGCGCCGCAGCGCAGCGGGTAGTCGCCGGCGAACGACGCGGTCATGATCCCGCCGCCGCCGGCCGACAGCGTCGGACGCGCGGCCGCGGCAGCCGCGCCGCACGACCCGGTGCCTTCGAACAGCTGGTTGTCGATCGACAGGTTCGCGAGCGGCGGCAGCACGTCGACGGCGACCTTGCCGTCATCGCCCGGCGTCACCGTGAACGACACGGCCTTGAATGCGTACAGCAGCGGATCGGGGCCGACGTTGTACGGCGCGCTCACGTCGTCGTCGAACGACGGCAGGTCGCGCGTCGACGCGGCGAAATAGCTCTTGTCGAGCACGAGGCCGCCGGCCACGCGCTTCACGCCCGCCTTGCGGATCTTGTCGACGAGGTCGATCAGTTCCTCCGGTACGAGCTTCGGATCGCCGGTGCCCTTGATGTAGAGGTTGCCCTGCAGCGTGCCGTCCGGATCGACCGGGCCGTCCCCATACGCGGTGGTGCGCCAGCGGAAGTCGGGGCCGAGGATCGACAGGCCCGAGAACGTCGTGACGAGCTTCATCGTCGACGCCGGCATCATCGGCCGGCTCGCGTTCCACGCAATCAGCGGCTCGGGATCGCCGACGCGCTCGACGACCACGCTCATCGCCGATGCCGGCACCTTCGCGCGCTGCAGCGCGACGAGCACGGACGCCGGCAGGCCGGCCGCACGCGCGGCGGGCGACACCACGGCGGTCTTGCGCGCTTCCTTGTGGGACTTCTTGCGGGCCTGCGCGGACGGTGCGAACGCCAGGGCCGTGCAGGTGGCGACGACGGCGGCCGCACGCAGGAAGGGGCGGGCGCGGGGGGCGAACCGGGCGGAAAGTTCGGAAATCGGCATGGGCGAATACGGGAAAGGCACGGGGCTCGGGCAGGGCGCGCGCGGCGCCGGAGCGCACATTGTAGAGAGAAGTGCGGACGCGCCCCTTGCAATCCGCCTTTCTGTTGCATTGCAGGGGGCGCACGCGATTCGCGGCGCTACAATGGTCGCCATGTTTTACTCGTCCGATGGGTTCCAGTTCCAATGCGGATTCTGCTTGTTGAAGACGATCGAATGATTGCCGAGGGCGTACGCAAGGCGTTGCGCGCCGACGGCTTCGCGGTCGACTGGGTGCAGGACGGCGACGCCGCGCTCACGGCGCTCGGCGGCGAGACGTACGACCTGCTGCTGCTCGACCTCGGCCTGCCGAAGCGCGACGGCATCGACGTGCTGCGCACGCTGCGCGCGCGCGGGCTGTCGCTGCCGGTGCTGATCGTCACCGCGCGCGATGCGGTGGCCGATCGCGTGAAGGGGCTCGACGCGGGCGCCGACGACTACCTCGTCAAGCCGTTCGACCTCGACGAACTGGGTGCGCGGATGCGCGCGCTGATCCGCCGCCAGGCGGGGCGCAGCGAGTCGCTGATCCGCCACGGCGCGCTGACGCTCGATCCCGCGTCGCATCAGGTGACGCTCGACGGCGCGCCGGTCGCGCTGTCCGCGCGCGAGTTCGCGCTGCTCGAGGCGCTGCTCGCGCGGCCCGGCGCGGTGCTGTCGAAGAGCCAGCTCGAGGAGAAGATGTACGGCTGGGGCGAGGAGATCGGCAGCAACACGGTCGAGGTCTACATCCACGCGCTGCGCAAGAAGCTCGGTTCGGACCTGATCCGCAACGTGCGCGGGCTCGGCTACATGGTCGTCAAGGAAAGCTGACGCGTGAGGTCGATTCGTCATCAACTACTGATCTGGCTGCTCGCGATCGTCGTCGCGGGCGTGGGCATCGCGGGCTGGCTGATCTACCGGCAGGCGCTCGCCGAAGCGAACGAGCTGTTCGACTACCAGCTGCAGGAGATCGCCGCGGCGCTGCCGTCCGAGCCGTTCTCGCAGGTGTTCGGTTCGCGCACCAACGGCGACGAAGGCATCGTGATCCAGATCTGGAACCGCAACGGCGTGCTGATGTACTTCTCGCATCCGCGCGCGCCGATCGCGCCGCGCGCGGAACTCGGCTTCTCGACCGAGCGCACCGATCGCGGCGAATGGCGCGTGTACGGCGCGATCGTCGGCGACAACGTCGTGCAGCTCGCGCAGCCGCTGTCGGTGCGCAACCGGCTCGCGGCGAACGTCGCGCTGCGCACGCTGTGGCCGCTGATCGTGCTGCTGCCGTTCCTCGGTGCAGCGGTCTGGATGATCGTCGGGCAAGGGCTCGCGCCGCTCGGCCGCCTCACGCGCGCGGTCGAGGCGCGCCGGCCCGAAGCGCTCGATCCGTTGCCCGATGGGCGCCTGCCGCTCGAGGTGCAGCCGCTCGTGCGCGCGCTGAACGGGCTGCTCGCGCGGCTGTCGGCGGCGCTCGACACGCAGAAGGCCTTCGTCGCCGATGCCGCGCACGAGCTGCGCACGCCGCTCGCGGCCGTGCAGATCCAGGCGCAGCTCGTCGCGCGCGCGAAGGACGACACGTCGCGCCGCGAGGCGGTCGCCGATCTGCAGGACGGCGTCACGCGCGCGACGCGCCTCGCCGAGCAGTTGCTCGCGCTCGCGCGTGCCGAACCGGACGGCGCGACGATGCGCGAGCCGGTCGACCTGCACGCGCTGCTCGTCGAATGCGTGGCCGCGCATGCACCGCTCGCGCAACGGCACAGCATCGATCTCGGCTTCGAGGAGACCCGCGCGGCGACCGTCGTCGCGGACGTCGGCGCGCTGCGGGTGATGTTCGGCAACCTGCTCGACAACGCGGTGAAGTACACGCCGGACGGCGGCCGCATCGACGTGTCGCTGACGCGCGACGCGGCCGGCCGCACGTGCGTGCAGATCGGCGACAGCGGGCCGGGCATCCCGGCCGACGAGCGCGAACGCGTGTTCGACCGCTTCTATCGCGACAGCTCCGCGCGGGCGCGCGCCGACGTGTCGGGCAGCGGGCTCGGGCTCGCGATCGTCAAGCGCGTGGCGACGCAGCAGGGCGCGACGGTGACGCTCGGCGACGCGGCCGCGGGCGGCCTGCTCGTGAGCGTCGTGTTCCGCGACGCCGAGATGCCGGCGCGGGCCCCGCAGGCGTCCGAATCCGTATGACGAACCGGCGCCGCGCGGGCGCCGGTGGCGGCCTAAGCCCCGTTTGAGGTCGATTAAGCCTCCTTTAAGTCAGGGTCGTTACGCTGCGTCCTAACAACGAGGAGGTCCTACGATGAACACCCGATTCCTTGCGCGCGGCGCCGTCGCGGTCGCCGTTGCGGCCGCCCTGTCCGCCGGCTATGTCGCAGGCACCCGCCGCGCCGATCCGCAGATCATCACGCCCGCGCAGGCCGCCGCGCTGATGCCGGCCGAAGCCGCGGCAAAGACCGGCATTCCCGATTTCTCCGGGCTGGTCGAAACCTACGGCCCGGCGGTCGTGAACATCAGCGCGAAGCACGTCGTGAAGCAGGTGTCGCGGCGCGTGCCGCAGCCGCAGCTGCCGATGGATCCGAGCGATCCGTTCTACCAGTTCTTCAAGCACTTCTACGGCCAGGTGCCGGGCATGGGCGGCGACACGCAGCCGGACGACCAGCCGAGCGCGAGCCTCGGTTCGGGATTCATCGTCAGCGCGGACGGGTACATCCTCACCAACGCGCACGTGATCGACGGCGCGAACGTCGTCACGGTGAAGCTGACCGACAAGCGCGAGTACAAGGCGAAGGTCGTCGGCGCCGACAAGCAGTCCGACGTCGCGGTGCTGAAGATCGACGCGAGCGGCCTGCCGACCGTGAAGATCGGCGACCCGGGCCAGAGCAAGGTCGGCCAGTGGGTCGTCGCGATCGGTTCGCCGTACGGCTTCGACAACACGGTCACGTCCGGCATCATCAGCGCGAAATCGCGCGCGCTGCCCGACGAGAACTACACGCCGTTCATCCAGACCGACGTGCCGGTGAACCCCGGCAACTCGGGCGGCCCGCTGTTCAACCTGCAGGGCGAGGTGATCGGCATCAACTCGATGATCTACTCGCAGACGGGCGGCTTCCAGGGCCTGTCGTTCGCGATTCCGATCAACGAGGCGATCAAGGTCAAGGACGAGCTCGTGAAGACGGGCCACGTGAGCCGCGGCCGCCTCGGCGTCGCCGTGCAGGGGCTGAACCAGACGCTCGCGAGCTCGTTCGGGCTGCAGAAGCCGGACGGCGCGCTCGTCAGCTCGGTCGACCCGAACGGCCCGGCCGCGCAGGCCGGCCTGCAGCCGGGCGACGTGATCCTCGCGGTCAACGGTTCGCCGGTGGCCGACTCCACGTCGCTGCCCGCGCAGATCGCGAACCTGAAGCCGGGCTCCAAGGCCGACCTGCAGGTGTGGCGCGACAAGTCGAAGAAGTCGATCAGCGTGACGCTCGGCGCGATGACCGACGCGAAGCTGGCCTCGAACGACGGCGGCCCCGTCGAGCAGGGGCGCCTCGGCGTCGCGGTGCGTCCGCTCACGCCGCAGGAGCGCAGCGCCGCCAGCCTGTCGCACGGGCTGATCGTGCAGCAGGCCGGCGGCCCGGCAGCCAGTGCGGGCATCCAGCCCGGCGACGTGATCCTTGCGGTCAACGGCCGCCCGGTCACGAGTCCCGAGCAGTTGCGCGATGCGGTCAAGGGAGCGGGCAACAGTCTTGCTCTCCTGATCCAGCGCGACAACGCACAGATCTTCGTGCCGGTCGACCTGAGCTGACCGGCGGCCGTTGCGGGCCGGCCCGGCCGGCCCCGGCGGGCGCCGCCGGCGTTCGGCCTCGTGGTGCAGTGTTCCGACCCGAAAGGAGAGAGCCATGCAATATCTACGCAACGTGTCCCGATTTGCCGTCGCCGCGGCGCTGGCCGCCGGCCTCGCCGCCGCCGCGCCCGGCGCGTACGCGCAATCGGACGGCTTGCCCGCGGCGAGCCAGCAGGGCGATGTCAGCTACGTGTCAGGCGGCATCGGCAAGGATCAATCGACGGCATTCGAGAGCAACGAGGCGGCGTGGCCGCTGGCGCTGCGCTTCACCGGCAAGGGCGGCGAATACCTGGCCGACGTCCATGTGCGGATCGTCGACGGCAAGGGCACCGAGCTGCTGAAGACGGACGCGCGCGGGCCCTACATGCTCGTGAAGCTGCCGCCGGGGCGCTACACGGTCCATGCGTCGTACCAGGGCAGCGACGAATCGCGCGCGGTCACGGTCGGTGCGAAGGGCGGCACGAAGGCCGCGTTCCAGTGGAGTGCGCAGTAGCGCATCGCGCGCGGGCCCGGCCGGGCCGCGCAATCGGACCCAGTTTCGCCCATAATGAGAGCCACGGCGCCTGTGCCGTGGCTTTTTCGTTTCCTGCCCCCGGCTTGCCCGCCGGGGCCGCCGCCCGGAGGAGAAACGATGTCCGATGCCCCCGACCCTCGCCTCGAAATCGTGCCGAACCGCCATCGTGTGCGCGTGATTCATCGCGGCATCACGTATGCCGATTCGCACGGCGCGCTGACCGTGCGTGAAATGGGCCTGCCGGATATCCATTACCTGCCGCGCGGCGACGTCAACATGCACCGGCTCGTGAAGTCGAGCGTCACGACGGCCTGTCCGCTGAGGGGCCAGGCCGTGTATTTCGACCTGCAGACCGAAGACGGCGTGATCGAGAACGCCGCATGGAGTTACGAGGAACCGGGGGCGACCGCGTCCGCGCTTGCGCACTATGTCGCCTTCGACGTCGCACGGGTCGACAGTCTCGTCGAGACGTCCTGATGCGGCGCGTGTTCATCGGGGAGACATCATGGAACTGAACGACACGTTACGCGTACCGCTCGCGCCGGCTGTCGTGCGGGCGGCGCTCGAGGATCTCGCGTTGCTGCGGGCGAGCTTCGACCATTGCGAATCCTTCGTGAAGCTCGCGCACGGCGAGTTCGCGCTGACCATCACGGTGCCGCTCGGCCCGCTGCGTGCGCGCTACGACGTGCGTGCGCATTCGGCGAGCGAGCAGGGCGACGCGGAAGGACAGCCGCGCCGCGTGCTCAACTTCAAGGCGCGGGCCGACGGCCTCGGCGCGCTGCGCGGGCAGGTCGAGCTCGTGCTGCGGCCGGACGACGATGACGCGGCTGCGACGTGCATCGAATACGTGGTGTGGACGACGGCGAGCGGGCCGCTCGCCGAGCTGCCGGCGCGGCAGATCGAGAATGCGCTGCACGAGTGGACCGACGATTTCTTCCGCGAATTCTGCGCGGTCGTGCAGGCGAAGCACGGTCTCGTGCCGAACCGCGCGCGCTCGATCCCGCAGCGTCGCCAGCATGTGTTCCTGCGGCCCGCGTCGCTGATGGCCGCCGCGAAGCGTCCGCTGCCGCCGCACCTCGGCGGCGCGCTGAGCGGCCGCGCCGCGAGCGCCGTGCATCATCGCGAATCCGGTCCGCTGCCCGTCTGGGTGTGGGCGGCGATCGTCGTGTTCGTCGCGCTGCTGCTGTACGCGGCGCGCTGGATCAACGGCGCCTGAGCGACCGGGCGCGCCACCGCGTTGCCCGGCCGACCGCCGGCGGCGCGGCGGCCCCTAGCGCCGCGCGTCGGGCCCGGCGCCGCGAAATTCCCTCCGATAGGCCGACGGCGACGTGCCGAGCGCGCCCGCGAAATGCTGGCGCAGCGACACACTCGAGCCGTAGCCGGCCGCCTGCGCGATCGCGTCGATCGATTGTCCGGTGGTTTCCAGCAGATGCTGCGCGCGCGTGAGCCGTTCGGCCTGCAGCCATGCGGTGACGGTCGTGCCCGTCGCCTGGCGGAAGTGGCGCGTGAACGTGCGCCGGCTCATCAGCACGCGTTCGGCGAGCGAATCCACGCTGTGCGCGATGTCGAGATGCGCGCGCACCCAGTCGAGCAGGCCCGCGAGCCGCGCGTCGCGCGGATGCGCGGCGACCGGCTGCGGCACGTATTGCGCCTGCCCGCCCTGGCGATGCGGCGGGATCACGAGACGGCGCGCGATCCGGTTCGCGGCGTCCGAGCCGAAGCGCCGCCGCACGACGTGCAGGCAGCAGTCGAGCCCCGCGGCCGTGCCGGCCGACGTCATCAGGTTGCCGTCGTCGACGTACAGCACGTCGGGGTCGAGCTTCACGCGCGGAAAGCGCTGCGCGAAGTCGTCGGCCCACGCCCAGTGCGTCGTGGCCGGGCGTCCGTCGAGCAGCCCGGCCGCGGCGAGCACGTACGCGCCGAGGCACAGGCCGACCACCTGCGCGCCGCGCGCGGCGGCCGCGCGTACCGCATCGACCATAACGTCCGGCGGCGCTTCGTCGGGATCGCGCCAGGCCGGCACGATGACGATGTCCGCGTCGTCGAGCGCGTCGAGCCCGTGCGGCGCGGTGATCGTGAAGCCGCCCGTCGTCGACAGCGGGCCGCGCTCGGCCGAGCACACGCGGAACTCGAACGCGGGCATCGCGGCCGCGTCGCGCTCCTTGCCGAACACGACCGACGGCACCGACAGGTGGAACGGGCTGATGCCGTCGTACGCGATCACGGCGACGACGGTCGGGGCAGGGGTAACGGACGACGCAGCGGCGCGCATGACGGGCTCCGGAATGGTGATGGCCCGATTCTATCGAAGAATGGCTATCGGGCCACTGTCCGCCTGCCCGATGCGATCCGACAATGCATCGCATCGCGCTGCCGACCGCCCCGTTCCGGAGCGGGGCGGCGCGACTGAACCCGGAGCCTGCCATGTCGAACGCCGCATCGTCTTCCGCTTCCCGCCGTGCCCTGATCGTGATCGATGTCCAGAACGAATACGTGACGGGCAACCTGCCGATCGAATATCCGCCCGTCGACGCATCGCTGGCGAACATCGGCCGCGCGATCGACGCCGCGCACGCGGCCGGCGTGCCCGTGATCGTCGTCCAGCACGTCGCGCCGGCGGGCGCGCCGATCTTCGCGCCGGGCACGGACGGCGTCGCGCTGCATCCGGTCGTCGCCGACCGGCCGTACGCGCACCTGATCGTGAAGGCGCAGGCCAGTGCGTTCGCCGGTACCGATCTCGCCGCATGGCTCGACGCGCACGGCATCGACACGCTCGCGGTCGCCGGCTACATGACGCACAACTGCAATGCGTCGACGGTTTATCACGCGGCGCACGCGGGGCTTGCCGTCGAGTACCTGGCGGACGCGACCGGCGCGTTGGCGTACGAGAACGAAGCGGGCGCGGCGAGTGCCGAAGAGATTCACCGCGCGTACACGGTGGTGTTCCAGTCGAATTTCGCGGCGGTGATGTCGACCGACGCATGGATCGCGGGACTCGGCGGCGCGGCGATGCCGACGCGCGATTCGGTGGCCGCATCGAACCGGCGGGCCCGCGCGCAGCGCGCGAAGGCGGCCTGAGCGGATCGGGGAGAGCCGGGGGAGAGCAGGAGGCGGGCGGGCTGCCGCCCGCGCGTGGCCGGATCGGCCAGACGGTCGCGATGACACGGCGCACGGCGGCGCGCCGTCGGAGGCGCTGCCGGTCAGTCGCCCGTCTTCAGCATCGCCGGGCTGTAGCGCATCATGTCGAAGCAGCCGTCGACGAGCTGTTCCGCGTGCTGCTCGGCGTCGATCTCGTCGGGCAGCATCAGCATGTCGCGCACGAAGCCGCTGACGAGCGTGTGCAGCATCAGCGTCGCGCGCCACGTGTCGAGCCGCTCGGGCAGCAGCTTGAGGCGCACGGCGCCCGCGAGATCGGCATCGATCGCGTGCAGCGCCTCGCTCATTCCGGCGCGGTTGCGCTGCAGCAGCGGCTCCATGTCCGCGACGTACTCGCACTTCATGAACAGGATGCTGAACACGCGCCGCAACTGCGAGTCGCGCTGCACGCCGAGCAGGCACCAGATCAGGATCTTGCGGATCTTCTCGAGCGGATTGCCGCCGGGCGCGTCGAGCGGCATCCGCTTGAGTTCGTCGATCGGCAGGAACACGCGGTCGAACATCGCGTCGAACAGCTCGCTCTTGTTCGCGAAATGCCAATAGATCGCGCCGCGCGTCACGCCGGCGTGCTGGGCGATGTCCGCGAGCGACGTGTGCGACACGCCCTTCTCGAAGAACACGTGTTCGGCGGCGTCGAGAATGCGGTTGCGCGTCTCGAGCGCCTCCTCCTTGGTGCGTCTGACCATGTGCAGGCCTGAATGGATCGATCGTAGGTGAATATAGGGTCTGTAACCCTCGTCGCCGCCATGCGGAGCAGCTATGCTTGCGACTGGTAATAATTCGTAAGACTTGGCGATTGGCGACGGGCGAGCGGGCTTTTTACATACATTCGTGAATGTATATACAATACCACCCTACGATCGAATGACCCAAGTGGCAATCAGTTAATATCCCACTCTGCTGATTCCCGCCAAAGTACCAGTCCGCAGTTCGCGGCATCTCGTCGGCATGGAGGTCTCGTGCCGACTTGCTGTATCCAGTAGTCCAGTAATTCAGGTGTTCGATCGGCGCCGCGAGGCGCATCCGTGTGACGCTCCGTTCGGGCGCCGCACTCATTCCATTGGTTATACACAGAGGTCGCTCCATGCGCGTCGAACGGGTTCCATACCGCTTACTCACTGTCGCGACGGCCGCCGTTTTCCTGGCCGCGTGCGGGAAAAAAGAATCGGCACCGCCGCCGCAAACGCCGGAAGTCGGCGTCGTCACCGTCCAGCCGCAATCCGTCACGGTCTTCACCGAACTGCCGGGCCGCACCAGCGCGTTCCTCGTCGCGCAGGTCCGCGCACGGGTCGACGGCATCGTGCTGCGCCGTGAATTCACCGAAGGCACCGACGTCAAGGCCGGCCAGCGCCTCTACAAGATCGACCCGGCGCCGTACGTCGCCGCCCTGAACAGCGCGAAGGCGACGCTCGCGAAGGCGCAGGCGAACCTCGTCACGCAGAACGCGCTGGTCGCGCGCTACAAGGTGCTGGTGGCCGCGAACGCGGTCAGCAAGCAGGACTACGACAACGCGGTGGCCACGCAAGGCCAGGCCGCGGCGGACGTCGCCGCCGGCAAGGCCGCGGTCGATACCGCGCAGATCAACCTCGGCTATACGGACGTCGTGTCGCCGATCACCGGCCGCGTCGGCATTTCGCAAGTGACGCCGGGCGCCTACGTGCAGGCGAGCCAGGCGACGCTGATGTCGACGGTGCAGCAGCTCGATCCGGTCTATGTCGACCTGACGCAGTCGAGCCTCGACGGGCTGAAGCTGCGCCAGGACGTGCAGAGCGGCCGCCTGAAGACGAGCGGCCCGGGCGCGGCGAAGGTGTCGCTGATCCTGGAAGACGGCAAGACCTATTCCGAGGCCGGCAAGCTGCAGTTCTCTGACGTGACGGTCGACCAGACGACGGGCTCGGTGACGATCCGCGCGGTGTTCCCGAACGCGGGCCGCGTGCTGCTGCCGGGGATGTTCGTGCGCGCACGGATCGAGGAAGGCGTGAACGAGAACGCGTTCCTGGTGCCGCAGATCGGCGTCACGCATGACCAGAAGGGCCAGGCGGTCGCGATGGTCGTGAACGCGAGCAACAAGGTCGAGCCGCGTCCGCTGAAGACGACCGGCATGCAGGGTCAGAACTGGATCGTCGAAGGTGGTCTGGCGGCGGGCGACCGCGTGATCGTGCAGGGCGTCGACAAGGTGCGTCCGGGCGCGACCGTGAAGTCGGTCGCGGCGCAACTGCCGGCCGCCGATGCCGCATCGGGTGCAGCCGCATCCGCCGCGCCGGCCGCCGCCGGTTCGGGCGCCGCAGCCGCTTCGGGTGCCGCCGCATCGGGTGCAGCGCCGGCGAGCGCCGCCGCTGCGTCGAGCGCGCAATAACAGGGAGCCTGTTTCATGGCAAAGTTTTTTATCGATCGCCCGATCTTCGCGTGGGTGATCGCCATCATCCTGATGCTGGCCGGGGTTGCGGCGATCTTCACGCTACCGATCGCGCAGTATCCGACGATCGCGCCGCCATCGATCCAGATCACCGCGAACTACCCGGGCGCTTCCGCGAAGACGGTGGAAGACACGGTGACGCAGGTGATCGAGCAGCAGATGAGCGGTCTCGACAACTTCCTGTACATGTCGTCGACGAGTGACGACTCGGGCAACGCAACGATCACGCTGACGTTCGCGCCGGGCACCAACGCCGACATCGCGCAGGTCCAGGTGCAGAACAAGCTGTCGCTCGCGACGCCGGTTCTGCCGCAGGTCGTGCAGCAGCTCGGTCTGTCGGTGACGAAGTCGAGCAGCAGCTTCCTGCTGGTGCTCGCCTTCAACTCCGAAGACGGCAGCATGAACAAGTACGACCTCGCGAACTTCGTGGCGTCGCACGTGAAGGATCCGATCAGCCGGTTGAACGGCGTCGGTACCGTCACGCTGTTCGGCTCGCAGTACGCGATGCGGATCTGGCTCGACCCGAACCGCCTGACGAACTACGGCCTCACGCCGGTCGACGTGACGAGCGCGATCACCGCGCAGAACGTGCAGATCGCGGGCGGCCAGATCGGCGGCACGCCGGCCAAGCCGGGCACCGTGCTGCAGGCGACGATCACCGAATCGACGCTGCTGCAGACGCCCGAGCAGTTCGGCAACATCCTGCTGAAGGTCAACCAGGACGGCTCGCAGGTTCGCCTGAAGGACGTCGCGCAGATCGGCCTCGGCGGCGAAAACTACAACTTCGACACGAAGTACAACGGTCAGCCGACCGCGGCACTCGGTATCCAGCTCGCGACCAACGCGAACGCGCTCGCGACCGCGAAGGCCGTGCGCGCGAAGATCGACGAGCTCGCACCGTTCTTCCCGCACGGCCTCGTCGTGAAGTATCCGTACGACACGACGCCGTTCGTGAAGCTGTCGATCGAGGAAGTGGTCAAGACGCTGCTCGAAGGTATCGTGCTGGTGTTCCTCGTGATGTATCTGTTCCTGCAGAACCTGCGGGCGACGATCATCCCGACGATCGCGGTGCCGGTGGTGCTGCTCGGCACGTTCGCGATCATGTCGCTGGTGGGCTTCTCGATCAACACGCTGTCGATGTTCGGCCTCGTGCTCGCAATCGGCCTGCTGGTGGACGATGCGATCGTGGTGGTGGAGAACGTCGAGCGCGTGATGGCGGAAGAGGGGCTGTCACCGAAGGAGGCGACCCGCAAGGCGATGGGCCAGATCACCGGCGCACTCGTCGGCGTGGCGCTCGTGCTGTCGGCGGTGTTCGTGCCGGTCGCGTTCTCCGGCGGGTCGGTCGGCGCGATCTATCGTCAGTTCTCGCTGACGATCGTGTCGGCGATGGTGCTGTCGGTGCTGGTCGCGTTGATTCTGACGCCGGCACTGTGCGCGACGATCCTCAAGCCGATCCCGCAAGGGCATCACGAAGAGAAGAAGGGCTTCTTCGGCTGGTTCAACCGCACGTTCAACAACAGCCGCGACAAGTACCACGTCGGCGTGCACCACGTGATCAAGCGCTCGGGCCGCTGGCTCATCATCTATCTGGTCGTGATCGTCGCGGTCGGGCTGCTGTTCGTGCGCCTGCCGAAGTCGTTCCTGCCCGATGAAGACCAGGGCCTGATGTTCGTGATCGTGCAGACGCCGTCGGGTTCGACGCAGGAAACGACCGCGAAGACGCTCGCGAACATTTCCGACTACCTGCTGAAGGACGAGAAGGAAATCGTCGAATCGGCGTTCACGGTCAACGGCTTCAGCTTCGCGGGCCGCGGCCAGAACTCCGGTCTGGTGTTCGTGCGCCTGAAGGACTACTCGCAGCGCCAGCACGCGAACCAGAAGGTCCAGGCGCTGATCGGCCGGATGTTCGGGCGCTATTCGGGCTACAAGGACGCGATCGTGATCCCGTTCAACCCGCCGTCGATTCCGGAACTCGGCACCGCCGCCGGCTTCGACTTCGAGCTGACGGACAACGCCGGTCTCGGTCACGATGCGCTGATGGCCGCGCGTAACCAGCTGCTCGGGATGGCCTCGAAGGATCCGACGCTGCAGGGCGTGCGCCCGAACGGGCTGAACGATACGCCGCAGTACAAGGTCGACATCGATCGCGAGAAGGCGAATGCGCTCGGCGTGACGGCGGATGCGATCGACCAGACGTTCTCGATCGCGTGGGCGTCGAAGTACGTGAACAACTTCCTCGACACCGACGGCCGGATCAAGAAGGTGTACGTGCAGTCGGACGCGCCGTTCCGGATGACGCCGGAAGACATGAACATCTGGTACGTGCGCAACGGTTCGGGCGGGATGGTGCCGTTCAGCGCGTTCTCGAACGGTCACTGGACGTACGGTTCGCCGAAGCTCGAGCGTTACAACGGCGTGTCGGCGATGGAAATCCAGGGTCAGGCCGCACCGGGCAAGTCGACCGGTCAGGCAATGACCGCGATGGAAGGGCTCGCGAAGAAGCTGCCGGTCGGTATCGGCTATTCGTGGACCGGCCTGTCGTTCCAGGAAATCCAGTCCGGTTCGCAGGCGCCGATCCTGTACGCGATCTCGATCCTCGTCGTGTTCCTGTGTCTCGCGGCACTGTATGAAAGCTGGTCGATCCCGTTCTCGGTGATCATGGTGGTGCCGCTCGGCGTGGTCGGCGCACTGCTCGCGGCGACGATGCGCGGCCTCGAGAACGACGTGTTCTTCCAGGTCGGCCTGTTGACCACGGTGGGCTTGTCCGCGAAGAACGCGATCCTGATCGTCGAGTTCGCGCGCGAACTGCAGATGACGGAGAAGATGGGGCCGATCGAGGCCGCGCTGGAAGCAGCGCGCCTGCGGCTGCGTCCGATCCTGATGACGTCGCTCGCGTTCATTCTCGGCGTGATGCCGCTCGCGATCAGCAACGGCGCGGGTTCGGCCAGCCAGCACGCGATCGGTACCGGCGTGATCGGCGGGATGATCACGGCGACGTTCCTCGCGATCTTCATGATCCCGATGTTCTTCGTGAAGATCCGCGCGATCTTCAGCGGCGAGAAGGAAGACGTCGATCAGGCGCTGCGTCTTGCGCAGGATCACATGCACGAGGCGGAGAAGGGCGGCCACGGCGACGACGAGAAGAAGGGACAGTGATGATGCAAAAACACGCTTTGACTGCAATCGCGGTCGCGCTCTTTGCCACGGGCTGCACGATGGCGCCGCATTACACGCGGCCCGACGCGCCCGTCGCACAGGCGTACCCGGCCGGCGGCGTCTATGCGACGCAGCCGGGCGCTGCCGGCGCGCGCAGCGCGAACGGCCAGGCGGCGACCGCCATCGGCTGGCGCGAATTCTTCGTCGATCCGCGCCTGCAGCGGCTGATCGAGATCGCGCTGAAGAACAACCGCGACCTGCGCGTGTCGGTGCTGAACATCGAGGCCGCGCGCGCGCAGTACCAGATCACGCGTGCGGGCCTGTTCCCGACGCTCGACGGTACCGGCACGGGCACCATCCAGCGCGTACCGCGGGGCCTGTCGACGACCGGCGCGCCGTACATCTCGCGCGCCTACAACGTCGGGCTGTCGGCATCGTGGGAGCTCGACCTGTTCGGTCGCGTGCAGAGCCTGAAGGACCAGGCGCTCGCGCAGTACCTGTCGACGTCGTATGCGCGGCAAGCGTCGGAAATCTCGCTGGTGTCGCAGGTGGCGGATCAGTACCTGACGCTGCTGTCGACCGACGACCTGTTGCAGGTCACGGAAAACACGCTGAAGACGGCACAGGCATCGTACGACCTGACGAAGCTGCAGTTCGACAACGGCACGGGCTCCGAGCTCGAGCTGCGTCAGGCGCAGACGGTCGTCGAGACGGCGCTCGCGAACCAGCAGGCGCAGGCGCGTGCGCGTGCGCAGGCATTGAACGCGCTGGTGCTGCTGATCGGCGAGCCGCTGCCGGACGATCTGCCGGCGGGCATGCCGCTCGACGCGCAGAACCTGCTGACGGATGTGCCGGCCGGTCTGCCGTCCGACCTGCTGACGCGTCGTCCGGACGTGATGCAGGCCGAGCAGACGCTCTTGGCGGCGAACGCGAACATCGGCGCGGCACGCGCGGCGTTCTTCCCGCGCATCTCGCTGACGGGCGCGTTCGGCACCGGCAGCCCGACGCTCGGCGGCCTGTTCAAGGCCGGCACGGCGGCGTGGTCGTTCGCGCCGCAGATCACGATGCCGATCTTCGAAGGCGGGCAGAACATCGCGAACCTGAACCTCGCGAACGTGCAGAAGCGCATCGAGATCGCCAACTACGAGAAGGCGATCCAGTCGGCGTTCCGCGAAGTGTCCGACGGGCTGGCCGCACGCGGCACCTACGACCAGCAGATCGCCGCGCTCGAGCGCAACGAGCACGCGCAGCAGCGCCGCTTCGATCTGTCGGACCTGCGCTACAAGAACGGTGTCGACAGCTACCTGTCGGTGCTGACCGCGCAGACCGACCTGTACTCCGCGCAGACGTCGCTGATCAGCGCGCGTCTGGCACGCTGGACGAACCTGGTCACGCTGTACCGCGCACTGGGCGGCGGCTGGATCCAGCGCGCGGGCGAGACGCCGCGCGCGCCGGACGAGACGGTCGACTACGACAAGGCGGCCGCACCGGCGCCTGCGTCGGCAGCGGCGACGAACGGGTAAGCACGACGGCGGGCAGGGGCGGGCAACCGCTCCGGTTCGCTGAAGTCCGGCCCCGGGATGCGAGAACGCCACGGACGAAAGTCCGTGGCGTTTCCTTTTGTGCGGTCGGTTATCGCGTGCGTGGTTGGGGGCGCCGCGGTATTCGGCTGGTTCGCGCCGACTGCGGTTCATCGGTTCGGATGCGTCGATTGGCTGAACGGATCGACCGCGCTTGATGCGACACCGGTTGGATATCGGGTCGTCAAAGCAAAACGCCACGGCAAGCCGTGGCGTTTTTCCGTTACCGTATCGCGCCGTGCTCCGGCGCGTCCGGGGCGGACCGATCAGTGATGCACGTCGGCCGGGCGTCCGTCGAAGTCGTGTCCTGCGCGGCGGATGTCGCAACGCGCGTCCTTCTCGCCCTTCACGCCGTTGAACACGATGTTCAGGATCACGGCGGTCGCCGACGCGAGCAGGATGCCGCTGTGCAGGATCGGTGCGAGCGCGGGCGGCAGCTTCGAGAAGAAGTGCGGCGACACGACCGGCACGAGGCCCATCCCGACGCTCACCGCGACGATGAACAGGTTGTGCGAGTTGTTCACGAAGTCGACCTTCGACAGCACCTTGATGCCGTTCGCGGCCACCATCCCGAACATCACGATGCCCGCGCCGCCGAGCACGAACGGCGGCACCGACGCGACGACCTGCGCCATCTTCGGGAACAGGCCGAGCATCACCAGGATCACGCCGCCCGTCGCGCAGACGAACCGGCTCTTCACGCCCGTCACGCCGATCAGGCCGACGTTCTGCGAGAACGACGTATGCGGGAACGAGTTGAAGATGCCGCCGATCAGCGTGCCGAGGCCGTCGACGCGCAGGCCGCGCACGAGGCGCTCCTGGTTGACCGGACGATCGACCATGTCGCCGACCGCGAGGAACATGCCGGTCGATTCGATGAACGTGACGAACATCACCGTGACCATCGTCGCGATCGACAGCGGGTCGAAGTGCGGCAGGCCGAAGTGGAACGGCATCACGAAGCCGACCCACGGTGCGAGCGCGACGCCGTCGGTATTCACGCGGCCGATCGCGAACGCGATCACGAAGCCGGCGACGATGCCGAGCAGCACCGAGATGTTCGCGAGGAAGCCGCGGCCGAACTTGTTGATCAGCAGGATCAGCGTGAGCACGAGCAGCGACAGGCCGAGGTAGACGGGGCTGCCGTATTCGGGGTTGCCGACGCCGCCGGCCGCCCAGTTGATCCCGACTTCCATCAGCGACAGTCCGATCACCGCGATCACGGTGCCGACCACGACCGGCGGGAAGAACCGCAACAGCTTGCCGATCATTGGCGCGAGCACGATGCCGATGATGCCGGCCGCGATCGTCGAACCGAAGATGTCGAGAATGCCGAGGCCGGGGTTGGTGCCGATCGCGATCATCGGGCCGACTGCCGCGAACGTGCAGCCCATGATGACGGGCAGGCGGATCCCGAAGATCCACAGGCCGAGCGTCTGGATCAGCGTGGCGATGCCGCACGAAAACAGATCGGCGCTGATCAGGAACGCGATCTGGTCTTTCGGCAGCTTCAGCGCGCCGCCGACGATAAGCGGCACGGCGACAGCGCCGGCGTACATGACGAGGACGTGCTGGAGACCAAGCGTTACAAGCTTGCCGGTCGGCAGCACCTCATCGCACGGATGGACCGTGTTCGATTGCATCTGTCTCACTCCATGATCTTGTTTTCGGGGTGATACGAAGTTATGCGGAATGCAACATCGCAACAAGAGCGCTGGGTTCTATTCCGTTCTTTGCTGGTTCGATATGCCATTGCGGCATGAAACAGGGTGTCGATCATCGGGAAACTGCCGCTGGAGTGAGGTTTCCCGGTTTTATAGCCGTCCAAAATAGCGCGGGCCCCCGTGTCAAATATCGGCCGCTTTATGGTGTGTATCGCGACCTCGGCATAGTGGCAAAAACGACCGGCGAAAAATCGTGCCGGGTTAACCCGCGAGCGGCTGTTTTGGCGGGCAAGGTGCAGCCCGGCGGAACCAGTCGTGCACGGCCGTGCTTTCGCGTCGCAGCGCTGCCACGAGCGCCGCGAAAATCGGGCTGCCTGTCGCGATCCCGCTATCATTGATATCCGTTCACTCGACTACGCCATCCCGTTATGCGCCTGCTCGGAATCGACCTCGGCACCGGCTCCGTCAAACTCGTCACGCTCGATGCCGATGGCGTCGAGCGCGCGGTGGCGAGCGAACCCTATGCGTTGTCGTCGCCGCAGCCCGGCTGGGCGGAAATCGCGCCGGACGTGTGGTGGCAGGCGCTCGTGCGCGCCGCCGCGCGGCTGCCGGCCGGCGAGCGCGCGCAGGTCGCGGCGATCGGCTTCTCCGGCCAGATGCATGGCGTCGTGCTGATCGACGCGGCCGGGCAGCCGGTGCGGCCCGCGCTGTTGTGGCCCGATACGCGCGCGGTGCGCGAAGCGGACGCGGCCGATTGGCCGGGCGCCGGTTTGCCCGTCGCGCCGAATCCCGTCGCGCCCGGCATGGCGGGCCCGCTGTTGCGCTGGCTGGCCGCACACGAACCGCACGCGTTGCGGGCCGCCCGCCGGGCCGTGCAGCCGAAGGACTGGCTGCGCGTCGCGCTGGGCGGCGAGGTCGCGGCCGATCCGAGCGACGCGTGCGCGACGGCGCTCGCGACGCCGGACGGCGCATGGGATACGGCACTGATCGAGTCGTTGGGCCTGCCGGTCGACCGGTTCGCGCCGGTGCGGGCGTCGGGCGCGCGCTGCGGCGTGCTCGCGGCGAAGGCCGCGGCGGCACTCGGGCTGCCGGCCGGCGTGCCGCTGGCGACCGGGGCGGCCGATACCGCGTGCGCGGCGCTCGGCAGCGGGCTCGTCGCGGCCGGCGACGCGCTGCTGACCACCGGCAGCGGCGGCCAGATCGTCGTGCTCGCGGATGTGTTGCCGCCCGCCCGGCGCGGGCTGCATCGCTATCGCACGGCGGCCGGCGGCGGCTATTACACGATGGCCGCGATGCAGAACGTCGGGCTCGCGCTCGAAGCCGTGCGCGGCTGGCTCGGCTATCCGGGCTGGGCGGATGCGTACGACGACGCGTTCGCGCAGCCGGCGTCGGAGCGGCTTTGCTTTCTGCCGTACCTGACGGGCGAGCGTTCGCCGTGGATGAATCCCGATGCGCGCGGCGGCTGGCTCGGTCTCGGGCTCGGCGACACGCGCGGCGCGATGATGCGCGCCGCATTCGAAGGCGTCGCGTTCGCGTTGCGCGCGGGGCTCGATGCGATCCGCGATGCAATCCGCGATGCGAACGGGGCCGATCCGGTGACGACGCTGCGCCTCGCCGGCGGCGGCTCGGTCGATCCGCGCTGGCGCCAGTTGCTCGCGGATGCACTCGGCGCGTCGCTGGACGCGGTCGATTGCCCGAACGCCGCGACGCGCGGTGCCGCGCTGCTCGCGGGCGTCGCGATCGGGCACTGGCGCGACGACGCGCTGCGCACGCTGGCGCCGGCTGCGTCGCCGGTCGCCGCACCGCGCGACGAGCGCGCGCTGGCCGCCCGCCATGCGCGTTTCATCGATCTGTATGCGCGAACGGATGCGTGGTTCACGCGCGGCGTTTAAACTCGGGCACTTGTCCTGGATTGTCCTGTCGCGACAGCGGTGACGTCTCGCGGCAAGCCGGCGACCGTTTCCCGCGCGCGATGGGCGGCGGGATCGGGGATCATGCCGGGCGCGATACGGTTTCCCCGTGTCGCGCGGCAGGGCTCGACCCGACCACGCACGCGCTGCCGCGCGCGACGTTCGACGACGGCGTCGACCCGATGAAGACGGGCGAATCGATTCGCCCGATCGTGCTGTATTGAACGGAAGGGAACTCCATGCTCGAACTCGTTTCTTCGCACGCTTGCCACGGTGGCGAGCAACGCTTCTATCGCCATGATTCGCAGGCGATCGGCCTGCCGATGAAGTTCTCGGTGTACCTGCCGCCGCAGGCGGCGCACGGCCGCGTGCCGGCGCTGTTCTATCTCGCGGGGCTCACGTGCACCGAGGAGACGTTCGCGATCAAGGGCGGCGCGCAGCAGTACGCGGCGCAGCACGGCCTCGCCCTCGTGATGCCCGATACGAGCCCGCGCGGCGCGGGTGTGCCGGGCGAGACCGACGCATGGGATTTCGGCGTCGGCGCGGGTTTCTATGTCGACGCGACGCAAGCGCCGTGGTCCACGCATTACCGGATGGAGTCGTACGTGACGGGCGAGCTGCGGGAATGCGTCGCGGCCGAGCTGCCGATCGACGGCGCGCGGCTCGGGATCTTCGGCCACTCGATGGGCGGGCACGGCGCGCTGACGCTCGCGCTGCGTCACCCCGGCCTGTACCGGTCGGTGTCGGCGTTCGCGCCGATCGCCGCGCCGACGCGCTGCCCGTGGGGCGAGAAGGCATTCTCGGGCTATCTCGGTGACGACCGCGAAGCATGGGCGCAGCACGACGCGAGCGAACTCGTCGCGCGCGCGGATGCGCCGAAGTTCGCGGACGGCATCCTCGTCGACCAGGGCCTCGCCGACTCGTTCCTCGCGAACCAGCTGAACCCCGACGTATTCGAAGCCGCGTGCGCGAAGGCCGGCCAGCCGCTGACGCTGCGCCGCCATGCGGGCTACGACCACGGGTACTACTTCATCTCGACGTTCATCGCCGATCACATCGCGCATCACGCGCGGGTGCTGGCACGGTGAACGGGGCGCGACACGCGTGACCCGCGGCGCGCGCCGCACGTCGCGCGCGCATGCAAAAACGCCGGCGGCCTGTCGGGCACGCCGGCGTTTTCATTTTCGCCGCTCGACGATCAGTGGCGTCGCAACAGGCTCGCGCCGTACACGAGCGCGGACAGCGCGGTGATCCAGAAGCTCGTCGGCCAGTCGGTGTGATACGCGAGCGCGATCCCGGCCCACGCTTCGAACAGCGCGAACAGCGCGGCGAGCAGCACGCCGGTCGACAGCCGCGTCGACAGGTTCTGCGCGGCCGCGGCCGGACCGACCAGCAGCGTGAACACCAGCAGCACGCCGACGATCTGCGTCGCCGCGGCCACTGCCAGCGCGCACACCGCGAGGAACAGCATCGACACCGTGCGCAGCGATACGCCCTTGGCTTCCGCCAGCTCGGGCTGCAGCGACGCGAACAGCAGCGGCCGAGCGATCAGCGCGAGCGCGACGAGGCTCACCGCGCCGATGCCGGCCAGCACCGCGAGCGTGTCGTGGCTGACCGCGAGCACGTTGCCGAACAGCAGCGCGGTGACCTGCGTCGCGAACGACGTGTAGAAGTGCAGGAACAGCAGCCCGAAGCCGAGCGCGCCCGACAGGATCACGCCGATGGCGACGTCGCGGCCCGCGAGCCGTTCGCCGAGCGCGCCCATCCCGATCCCGGCCGCGAGCGTGAAGCCGACCATCCCCCAGATCGGCGAGATGCCGAGCAGCACCGCGCCGGTCGCGCCGGTGAAGCCGACGTGCGACAGCGCATGGCCGGCGAAGGTTTGTCCGCGCAGCACCAGGAAGTAGCCGACGATGCCCGCGAGCACCGCGACGATTCCCGACGCGGCGAACGCGTTGATCATGAAGTCGTATTCAAACATCGTGCGAATGCCCGGGATGAGCGTGTCCGTGGTGGTGATGGCCGTGATCGTGGCCGCCGCCGTGCGAGTGGCCGTCGTCGTCCTCGTGTTCGTGATCGTGCTTTTCGATCTCGACGTCGCCCGACATCACGAAGATCTTGCCGTTCACGCGCATCACGTCGATCGGCGAGCCGTAGAGCCGCGACAGCACGGGTTTCGTGATCACCTCGTCGACGGTGCCGAGCGCCGCGACGCCGTTGCCGAGATACAGCACGCGGTCGAGCGCGTTCAGCAGCGGATTCAGTTCGTGCGCGGAAAACAGCACGGTGATGCCGAGCTCGCGCTGCACGTTGCGCACGAGTTCGACGACGCCGCGCTGGTGGTTCGGGTCGAGGCTGATCAGCGGCTCGTCGAGCAGCAGCAGCTTCGGGCTGCCGAGCAGGCACTGCGCGAGCAGCAGGCGCTGCCGCTCGCCGCCCGACAGTTCCGACAACGGCCGGCGCGCGAGCGTCGGGCCGCCGACGAGGTCGAGCACGCGGTCGACGTCGCGCCGCGTCGCGGCGTTCGTGTGCGGCAGCCCCCAGCGGTGGCCGTCGGCGGCCATCGCGACGAAGTCGTAGCCGCGCATCCGGCGATTCGCGAGGCCGCTCCTGATCTGCGGCATGTAGCCGATCGACGCGTTGCCGCGCGCGACCGGGACGCCGCCGACCGACAGCGTGCCGCCCGTGACGGGGACGAGGCCGAGCACCGCGCGCATCAGCGTCGTCTTGCCCGCGCCGTTCGGCCCGAGCACGCCGACGAATTCGCCGGGTTCGATCGAGAAGCTCACGTCGCGCAGGATCGTGCGGCCGCCCAGTTCGAGCGTGACGCGATCGAGTGCGAGTGCGTGGGGAGTGGCGGTCATTTCGTTGCGTGAATTATTTCTTGCTGGCGGAAAGCGCGGCCGCGAGCGCGTCGAGCTGGCCGGCCATCCATTGCTGGAAGGTCTTGCCGGCCGGCTGCGTCTCGGTGACGCTCACGCTCGGCACGCCGCCGTCGCGCGCGACCTTCAGCAGGCGCTTGGTCATCGGCGCTTCGGCCTGGCTGTTGTAGATCAGCACGCGCACCTGCTTCTTGCGCAGGTCGTTCTCGAACGCGGCGACGTCCTGCGCGCTGGCTTCGGTGTCGTTCATCGTCGCGAGCTGGAAGCGCTGGTTGCGCATGTCGAGGCCGATCGCATCCGACATGTAGCCGAATACCGGCTCGGTGGCCGTCACCGGCACGCCCTTGTACTGCGCGCGCAGCGCGCCGACCTTGTCGTCGATCGGCTTCAGCGACGCGACGAACTTCTGCAGGTTGGCGTCGTAGTCGGCCTTGTTCGCCGGGTCGGCACGGCCGAGCTCGGCCGCGATCGCGCGTGCGGCGGCCGGCATGGTCGCCGGGTCGTACCACAGGTGCGGGTTGTCGCCGGCCTTCTTGCCGACGAGATCGGCGACGACGATCGTCGCGCGCTTCGCCTGCTTCGACGCGCCGAGCAGCTTGCCCATCCACGGATCGTAGTCCGCGCCGTTGTAGATCACGACCTGCGCGTGCTGCAGCGCGCGCGCGGTCTTCGGGCTCGCTTCGAACAGGTGCGGATCCTGGTCGGGACTGCTGAGGATGCTGGTCACCGCGACATGGCGGCCGCCGATCTGCGACGCGACGTCGCCGTAGAAATTCTCGGCGGCGACCACGTTGACGGTCGCGGCCTGCGCGAAGGCGGGTGCCGCGATCGACAGCGCGGCGGCGGTGGCGGCGGCCAGCAGACGGGCAAGCGGCAGGGCGCGCCGCGGCGCGCGCTTCAGGGCAATGGACATGAAACTCCTCGTTGGAAGGGGCGGCGTGTGCGGTGTCAGCGTTGCGCGGGCTTGCCCTTGCAGTGCCCGCACAGGCCGTTCAGCTCGACGACCTGGTGGTGGACTTCGAACCCGTGTGCAGGCTCGCTCGCGGACAGCTGTTTCGCGAGGTCGCTGCCCGGAATCTCGACGGTCTCGCCGCACGAATCGCAGATCAGGAACTGGCCTTCGTGCGGCACGCCGATCTCGCAGCACGCGAAGAATGCGTTCTTCGATTCGATCCGGTGGATGAAGCCGTGCTCGACGAGGAAATCCAGTGCGCGATAGACGGTCGTGGGCGGCACGCGGCCGCGCTGCGGCTCGAGCTCGGCGAGCAGGTCGTACGCGCCGATCGGGCGCTGCGCGGCCAGCACGCGTTCGTAGACCTGGCGGCGCAGCGGCGTCCACGCGAGCCCGTGCTCGGCGGCGAATGCGTCGGCCCGGGACAGCCGGGCGTCGATGGGCGATGAGGTGGCCATGGCGTGAAGCAGGCAATGAAACGAAGTATGGCGATGATATAACGTATCTCCATGCCGTGCAGCCCGAATTCCTGCCGATGCACGCGCTCCGTCCCCTTCATCGCCGTTTCAGCCGCGCCGCACCCAGCGCGCCGCGCCTTGCCGGGCGCGGTTCGCCGGCCGGCGCCCGGTGTGGACGTGCCGCAGCGCATCATCGAAAGCCGCCGTGTCGCCTTGACAGCGCGAATCGCGTATCCGATCATTCGACCAACAACAGAGCAATTGATCGGCCAGCGAGCGTTCGCTCACCTCGCGGCCTTCGTGCAGCAGAACGAACCGGAGACAACCAGTGAGACTGGAAGACAAGGTCGCGATCCTGACGGGCGCGGCAAGCGGCATCGGCGAAGCGGTCGCGCAACGCTATCTGGACGAGGGCGCGCGCTGCGTGCTGGTCGACGTGAAGCCGGCGAGCGGTTCGCTCGCGCGACTGATCGAGGCCCATCCCGGCCGTGCGGTGGCCGTCACCGCGGACGTCACGCGCCGTGACGACATCGCGCGCATCGTCGCGACTGCCGTCGAGCGCTTCGGCGGCGTCGACATCCTGTTCAACAATGCGGCGCTGTTCGACATGCGCCCGATCCTCGACGAATCCTGGGACGTGTTCGACCGGCTGTTCGCGGTCAACGTGAAAGGGCTGTTCTTCCTGATGCAGGCGGTCGCGCAGCGGATGGTCGAGCAGGGTCGCGGCGGCAAGATCGTCAACATGTCGTCGCAGGCGGGGCGTCGCGGCGAGGCCCTCGTTTCGCACTACTGTGCGACCAAGGCCGCGGTGATCAGCTACACGCAGTCGGCCGCGCTCGCGCTCGCGCCGCACCGGATCAACGTGAACGGCATCGCGCCGGGCGTGGTCGACACGCCGATGTGGGAGCAGGTCGATGCGCTGTTCGCGCGCTACGAGAACCGGCCGCTCGGCGAGAAGAAGCGGCTCGTGGGCGAAGCCGTGCCGCTCGGCCGGATCGGCGTGCCGGGCGACCTGACGGGCGCCGCGCTGTTCCTCGCATCGGCCGACGCCGACTACATCACCGCCCAGACGCTGAACGTCGACGGCGGCAACTGGATGAGCTGAAATGGCGCCGCTCGCACGCGCAACCAGCCGGCCGGCCCGCGACGCAGCGGCCGCCGTCGAACGAGGGCACGCATGATGGCCGAGATCGTCGTTGCCGGCGAACTGCTGGCCGAATTCGTCGCCGCCGAGCGCGGCCAGGGTTTCGACACGCCGGGCCTGTTCGCGGGCCCGTTCCCGAGCGGCGCGCCGGCGATCTTCGCCGACCAGGCCGCGCGGCTCGGCGCGCGCGTCGCGTATGCGGGTTGCGTCGGCCGCGATGCGTTCGGCGACGCGATCGTCGCGCGGCTCGAGCGCGACGGTGTCGACGTCGCGCGCATCCGCCGCGTCGCCCGTCCGACCGGCACCGCGTTCGTCGCGTATCGCGACGACGGCTCGCGCAGCTTCGTGTTCAGCCTGTCGACCAGTGCGGCCGCGTGCGTCGATGCATCCGACGTCGACACCGCGATGTTCGACGGCTGCCGCTACTTCCACGTGATGGGCTCGTCGCTGACGAGCGAATCGGCGATCGCGGCGGTGCAGCGCGGCGTGATCGAAGCGGCGCGCGTCGGCGCGAAGGTGTCGTTCGACCCGAACGTGCGGCCGGAGATGCTGAGCTTCCGTCCGATGCGCGCGGCGCTCGACACGATGCTCGCCGCGTGTCACCTGTTTCTGCCGAGCGAGGCCGACCTGCCGTTCTTCTGCGGGCCGCAGCCGGCCGAGCGCGCCATTGCGGGGCTGCTCGCGACGCATCCGCTGCTCGAGCGCGTCGTGCTCAAGCGCGGCGCGGCCGGCAGCGTCGCGTTCGACCGTGCGAGCCGCGTCGACGCGCCGGCGTATCCCGTCGACGAACACGATCCGACCGGTGCCGGCGACTGCTTCGGCGGCACGCTGGTCGCGAGCCTCGTCGCCGGCGCGCCGATCGACGTCGCGCTGCGCCGCGCGAACGCGGCCGGCGCGATCGCGGTCACGCGGCGCGGCCCGATGGAGGGCAACAGCAGCGCGACTGAAATCGACCGCTTCCTGACCGAACGAGGTGTCGCATGTCCGGCCTGACCCCCACCGCCGAACGTCCGCGCAGCGCGCACGCCGACGCCGTGCTGCGGATGATCTTCGACGCGAACCGCGCGGATGCGCAGCGCGGCATCTATTCGATCTGCAGCGCGCACCGGCTCGTGCTGGAGGCCGCATGCGAGGCCGCGCGCGCGGACGGCTCGCCGCTGCTGATCGAGGCGACCTGCAACCAGGTGAACCATCTCGGCGGTTACACGGGCATGACGCCCGCCGATTTCCGGCGCGACGTCGATGCGATCGCGCAGCGCTGCGGGCTCGCGCCGTCGGCGCTGGTGCTCGGCGGCGACCATCTGGGACCGAACCCGTGGCGGCACCGCCGCGCGGCCGACGCGATGCGCGAAGCGGCCGCGATGGTCGCCGCGTATGTCGAAGCCGGGTTCGAGAAGATCCACCTCGATGCGAGCATGGCCTGTGCGGACGATCCGCCGCGGCTCGACGACCGGACGATCGCCGCGCGCGCGGCCGAGCTGTGCCGTGCGGCCGAAGACGCAGCCGCGCGCGCCGGCGTCGCGCCCGTCTACGTGATCGGCACCGAGGTGCCGACGCCGGGCGGCGAAGTGGCTGGCGACGCCGCCGGCGATGCGATCGCGCGGATCGCGGTCACGCGCGGCGACAGCATCGCCGCGACGCTCGACGCGCATCGCGGCGCATTCGCGGCGGCCGGGCTCGACGACGCATGGACGCGCGTGGTCGCGATCGTCGCGCAGCCCGGCGTCGATTTCGACGATCGCCACGTGCTCGACTACGACAGCGCGAAGGGCGCATCGCTCGGTGCCAGCATCCTGCGCACGCCGCGCCTCGTGTTCGAAGCGCATTCGACCGACTACCAGACCGAAGGCGCGCTCGCCGCGCTCGTGCGCGACCACTTCGCGGTGCTGAAGGTCGGCCCCGCGCTGACCTTCGCGCTGCGCGAGGCGCTGTTCGCGCTCACCTTCATCGAGGACGCGCTGATCGACGACGTCGCGCAGCGTTCGCGCTTGCGCGACGTGGTCGACGCCGCGATGCGCGCGCAGCCCGAGCACTGGGCGCCGTACTATCGCGGCGACGAGGCCGAGCAGCGGCTCGCGCGCCAGTTCAGCTACAGCGACCGGATCCGCTACTACTGGCTGCAGCCGGCCGTCGCGGCAGCGGTCGAGCAGTTGTTCGACAACCTCGCGCGGCAGCCGGTGCCCGAAACGCTCGTCGCGCAGTGGCTGCCGGACGTGTACGCGGCGTGCCGCGCGGGCGGCCTCGCGAAGGAGCCGCGCGCATGGGTGCGCCACCGGATACGCGACGTGATCGCGCACTATGCGCGCGCGTGCGGCATGCAGCGGGCGGCGTGACGGGCCGCGAAGGAAACGCAACACGACACACGCAATACGACACACGCAATACGCAACACCGACGACAGTTCGAACAATCACAGGAGACATGCCATGCAACGAAAGATGCTCGACGCCGCCGTACGCTGCCTCGCCGGAGCCGCGTTCGCGACGGCCGCGTGCGCGGCGTCCGCCGGCACGCTGACGATCGCGACGCTGAACAACCCGGACATGATCGAGTTGAAGAAGCTGTCGCCGGCGTTCGAGAAGGCGAACCCGGACATCAAGCTGAACTGGGTGATTCTCGAGGAGAACGTGCTGCGCCAGCGCGCGACCACCGACATCACGACCGGCAGCGGCCAGTTCGACGTGATGGCGATCGGCACCTACGAGACGCCGCAGTGGGGCAAGCGCGGCTGGCTCGCGCCGATGACGGGGCTGCCCGCCGACTACGACCTGAACGACATCGTGAAGACCGCGCGCGACAGCCTGTCGTACAACGGCCAGTTGTATGCGCTGCCGTTCTACGTCGAGAGCTCGATGACGTTCTACCGCAAGGACCTGTTCGCGGCGAAGGGGCTCAAGATGCCCGACCAGCCGACCTACGACCAGATCGCCGAGTTCGCGGACAAGCTCACCGACAAGGCGAAGGGCACCTACGGGATCTGCCTGCGCGGCAAGGCCGGGTGGGGCGAGAACATGGCGTACGTGTCGACGGTCGTGAACACGTTCGGCGGGCGCTGGTTCGACGAGAGCTGGAACGCGCAGCTCACGTCGCCGGAGTGGAGGAAGGCGATCGGTTTCTACGTGAACCTGCTGAAGAAAGACGGCCCGCCGGGGGCGAGCTCGAACGGCTTCAACGAGAACCTGACCCTGACCGCCTCGGGCAAGTGCGCGATGTGGATCGACGCGACGGTCGCGGCCGGGATGCTCTATAACAAACAGCAGTCGCAGGTCGCCGACCGGATCGGCTTCGCGGCCGCGCCGGTCGCCGCCACGCCGAAGGGCTCGCACTGGCTGTGGGCGTGGGCGCTGGCCGTGCCGAAGACGTCGAAGCAGCAGGACGCCGCGCGCAAGTTCATCGCCTGGGCGACGTCGAAGCAGTACATCGAGATGGTCGGCAAGGACGAAGGCTGGGCGTCGGTGCCGCCGGGCACCCGCACGTCGACCTATCAGCGCCCCGAGTACAAGGCCGCCGCGCCGTTCTCGGACTTCGTGCTGAAGGCGATCGAGACGGCCGACCCGAACGATCCGTCGCTGAAGAAGGTGCCGTACACGGGCGTGCAGTACGTCGGGATTCCTGAATTCCAGTCGTTCGGCACGGTGGTCGGGCAGGCGATCGCGGGTGCGGTGGCCGGCCAGATGACGGTCGACCAGGCGCTCGCCGCGGGCCAAGCCGCCGCCGACCGCGCGGTGCGCCAGGCCGGCTACAGGAAGTAACGCGGCCCGCACCGTGCGCGCCGCCGCGCACGGTGCACGTCGCCGAAGCAGACAGGCGGGCCGGCCGTTCGCGCCCGCGTCTCAACCGGAGGGACTCCGATCATGCGTCATTTACGTCTTCCCCTGAGCCACGCGCCGTCGGTCGGCGACGCGTCGCCGCCGCCGGGTGCGCCGCGCCGCGCGCGCGGCGCCAGCTGGCTCGTGTCGCCGTCCGTCGCGGTGCTGCTGCTGTGGATGTCGATCCCGCTCGCGATGACGATCTGGTATTCGTTCTCGCGCTACAACCTGCTGAACCCGGACGTGAAGGGCTTCGCCGGGCTCGACAACTACCGCTTCCTCGCGACCGATCCGTCGTTCCTGCCCGCGATCTGGCACACGCTCGTGCTGATCGGCGCGGTGCTCGCGATCACCGTGGTCGGCGGCGTGCTGATGGCCGTGCTGTTCGACCGGAAGTTCTACGGGCAGGGCGTGGCGCGTCTGCTCGCGATCGCGCCGTTCTTCGTGATGCCGACGGTGGCCGCGCTGATCTGGAAGAACATGATCCTGCATCCGGTGTACGGGCTGGTTGCGAACGCGATGCGCGCGCTCGGGATGACGCCGATCGACTGGTTCGCCGATTACCCGCTCACCGCCGTGATCATCATCGTCGCGTGGCAGTGGCTGCCGTTCGCGTTCCTGATCCTGTTCACCGCGATCCAGTCGCTCGACCAGGAGCAGAAGGAAGCCGCGCGCATCGACGGCGCGGGCCCGATCGCGATGTTCTTCTACATCACGCTGCCGCACCTGAGGCGTGCGATCGCCGTGGTCGTGATGATGGAGACGATCTTCCTGCTGTCGATCTTCGCGGAGATCTACACGACGACGGGCGGCGGCCCGGGCAATGCGACGACCAACCTGTCGTACCTGATCTACGCGCTCGGCCTGCAGCAGTTCGACGTCGGCCTCGCATCCGCGGGCGGGATCATCGCCGTCGTGGTCGCGAACGTCGTGTCGTTCTTCCTGGTGCGGATGCTCGCGCGCAACCTGAAGGGGGAGTACGAAAAATGAGCGACCTGACTATCGAAGGCCGGCGCGCGCCGGCTGCATTCGACCTCGTGCGGCGCGCGCTGCCCGGCGCGCTCGCGTGGCTGCTCGCGTTGCTGCTGTTCTTCCCGATCTTCTGGATGGCGATCACCGCGTTCAAGACCGAGCAGCAGGCGTACGCGTCGACGTTGTTCTTCATGCCGACGCTCGACAGCTTCCGCGAGGTGTTCGCCCGCAGCAACTACTTCGCGTTCGCGTGGAACTCGGTGCTGATCTCGGCGGGCGTCACGCTGATCTCGCTGCTGCTCGCGGTGCCGGCGGCCTACGCGATGGCGTTCTTCCCGAACCACCGCACGCAGAAGGTGCTGCTATGGATGCTGTCGACCAAGATGATGCCGTCGGTCGGCGTGCTCGTGCCGATCTACCTGCTGTGGAAGAACGCGGGGCTGCTCGACACCGTGTCGGGCCTCGTGATCGTGTACACGCTGATCAACCTGCCGATCGCGGTGTGGATGACCTTCACGTACTTCAACGAGATCCCGAAGGACATCCTCGAAGCCGGGCGCATCGACGGCGCGTCGACGTGGCAGGAGATCGTCTACCTGCTGATGCCGATGGCGCTGCCGGGGCTCGCGTCCACCGCGCTGCTGCTGGTGATCCTGTCGTGGAACGAGGCGTTCTGGAGCATCAACCTGTCGAGCTCGAACGCCGCGCCGCTCACCGTGTTCATCGCGTCGTACTCGAGCCCCGAGGGGTTGTTCTGGGCGAAGCTGTCCGCCGCGTCGCTGCTGGCCGTCGCGCCGATCCTGATCGTCGGCTGGCTGTCGCAGAAGCAGCTCGTGCGCGGGCTCACCTTCGGGGCGGTCAAATGAGGGCGGCCGGTCTTGGCATGAACGTGCTGATCTGCGATTGCGACGGCGTGCTGATCGACAGCGAGGCGGTCGCCGCCGACGTGATCGTGCGCGAGCTCGATGCGCGCTGGCCGGGTGTCGATGCGCGGCCGGCGGTGATGCCGCTGCTCGGGCTGCGCATCGAGCGCGTGCTGGCCGGCGCGGGCGAGGCCGTCGGCCGTACGCTGTCGGCCGACGACGTCGATGCGATCCGCCGCGCGGTCGAAGCGGCGGCTGTCAACGCGCCGATGGTCGACGGCATCGATACGGCGCTCGCGGCGCTCAAGCTGACGACGGCGTGCGCGAGCAACAGCTACCGCGCGTACGTCGAGGCGGCGCTCGCGCGCACCGGCCTCGCGCGCTTCTTCGGCGACCGGCTGTTCTGCGCGGATTCCGTCGCGCGGCCGAAGCCGGCGCCCGACGTGTATCTCGCGGCCGCGCGCGCGCTCGGCGCGGTGCCCGCGCAATGCCTCGTCGTCGAGGACAGCGTGACCGGCATCACCGCGGCCGCCGCGGCCGGGATGACCGTGCTCGGCTTCGTCGGCGGCGGGCATGCCTCGGCCGCGCAGATCGACGCGTTGCGCGGGATCGGCGCGCGTCACGTATTCGACGACATGCACGAGCTGCCCGGCTACGTCGCGCGCTGGCAGGCGACCGGCGCCGTGCTGCCGAGCTAGCAACCACGAACGATTGCGCGCCGCGTCGAACGCGGCGCATCACGAACGAACGGAGACAGACCATGGCAAGCGTGCTCCTGCGCAACATCGCGAAGCGCTACGACGACACCGAAGTGCTGCGCAACGTGAACCTCGACATCGCCGACGGCGAATTCGTCGTGTTCGTCGGCCCGAGCGGCTGCGGCAAATCCACGCTGATGCGGATGATCGCCGGGCTCGAGGACATCTCGAGCGGCGACCTGCTGATCGACGGCGCGAAGGTCAACGACGTGCCGAGCGCGAAGCGCGGCATCGCGATGGTGTTCCAGTCGTATGCGCTGTACCCGCACATGACGCTGTACGACAACATGGCGTTCGGCCTGAAGCTCGCCGGCGCGAAGAAGCCCGAGATCGACCAGGCGGTGAAGCAGGCCGCGAAGATCCTGCACATCGATCACCTGCTCGACCGCAAGCCGAAGCAGTTGTCGGGCGGCCAGCGGCAGCGCGTCGCGATCGGCCGCGCGATCACGCGCAAGCCGAAGGTGTTCCTGTTCGACGAGCCGTTGTCGAACCTCGACGCCGCGCTGCGCGTGAAGATGCGGCTGGAATTCGCGCGGCTGCACGACGAGCTGAAGACCACGATGATCTACGTGACGCACGACCAGGTCGAGGCGATGACGCTCGCCGACAAGATCGTCGTGCTGTCGGGCGGCGCGGTGCAGCAGGTCGGCACGCCGAACGCGCTGTACCACGCGCCGGCCAACCAGTTCGTTGCGGGCTTCATCGGCTCGCCGAAGATGAACTTCCTGAAAGGCACGGTCGAGTCGGTCGATGCGACCGGCGTGCTGGTGCGCTTCGGCAGCGGCGAGACGCAACGCGTCGCGGTCGAGGCGGCCGGGTTGCAGCGCGGCGCGGCGGTGACCGTCGGCGTGCGGCCCGAGCATCTGATGGTGGGGGCGGCGGCCGAGGGTGTCGCCGCGCGGACGATGGCCGTCGAATCGCTCGGCGATGCCGCGTATCTGTATGCGGAGTCGGCCGTCGCGCCGGACGGGCTGATCGCGCGGATTCCACCGCTCGACACGTACCGCACCGGCGAGGCACTGCACGTGCATGCGCAGGCCGAGCACTGCCATCTGTTCGACGAGCAGGGCCAGGCGTTCCGGCGGCTGAGCGCGCACGCGAAGGCCGCGTGAGGGCACGCGAGCGCACATAAGGGCACGCAAGGGTACGTGACGGCGCGCCGGTCAGCGCTGCAGGTGCTCGGCCATGTAGTCGACGAAGGCGCGCAGTTTCGGCGTCGGATGGCGGCCTGACGGCCACAGGACGTAGATCGGCGTGCAGCTCTCGACGTGTTCGTCGAGCACCGCGCGCAGCGTGCCGTCGTCGAGCGCATCGCGCACGAAGAACTCGGGCAGGCACGCGATGCCGAGCCCGCGCAGCGTGAAGCACAGGCGCGCTTCCGCGCTGTTGCTGACCATCGCGACCGGCACCTCGGGCGGCGTACTCGCGTGCGGCACGCGCAGCGGCCAGGTCTCGAGCTTGCCGCTGCTCGGAAAGCGGTAGTGCAGGCAGCGATGCTGCGCGAGATCGGCCGGCGTGCGCGGCGTGCCGTGCCGCGCGAGGTAGTCGGGCGACGCGACGAGGTGCTGGCGGAAATGGCGGAGCAGCCGCGACGACAGCCGCGAATCCGTCGGCTGGCCGGTGCGCAGCACCGCATCGAAACCTTCTTCGACGACGTCGACGAGGCGGTCGCTGAAATCGATGTCGAGTTCGATCTCCGGATACGCGGCCATGAAATCGGCCAGCAGCGGCAGCAGCAGCGTGCCGATCGTCGGCAGGCTCACGCGCAGGCGCCCGCGCGGCGCGTCGGCGCTGTGCGTCAGTTCCTGCTCGGCCGCGTCGATCTCGGCGATCACGCGCCGGCAGCGTTCCAGGAAGCGCGTGCCTTCCGCGGTCAGCGTGATGCTGCGCGTGCTGCGGTGAAAGAGCCGCACGTTCAGCCGGGCCTCGAGCCGCGCGATGCGCTTGCCGATCGCGGACGCCGACAGCCCGAGCGCGCGGCCGGCCGCGACGAAACTGCGCGTTTCCGCGACCTGGACGAACACGACGAAGCCGCCAAGATTTTCCATGCAGGTTCCCGATTGCGGACATCGACGTCCGGAGTGTCCGGAACTCTAACCCGGTTTTTCTTCTCGCGCCGGCTCCCTACGATGGGCGTTCCTTCATTGTTCGAGGTCACGCCATGTCATCCCTGCCTGTCACTGCCCGCCGCGCCGAACCGGACGCCGCGCTGCGCGAACGCCTCGACGCCGTGCTCGATCGCGCGCTGGCCGAAGCACGCGTGGTCGGCGCGGTCGTGCTGGTCGCCCGCGACGGCGAACTGCGCCATGCGCGCGCGGCCGGTCTGGCCGATCGCGAGGCCGGCACGCCGATGCGGGAGGACACGCTGTTCCGGCTCGCGTCGGTATCGAAGCCGGTCGTGACGGCCGCCGCGATGCGGCTGGTCGCGGCGGGGCGCATCGAACTCGACGAGCCGGTCGCGCGCTGGCTGCCCGCGTTCCGGCCGACGCTTCCCGACGGCACGCCCGCCGACATCACGTTGCGTCATCTGCTGTCGCATACGGCCGGGCTCGGCTACCGCTTCCTCGAAGCGGACGCCGACGGTCCGTATGCGCGTGCCGGGGTGTCCGACGGGATGGATCGCGCGGACCTGTCGCTCGCGGAGAACGTGCGGCGCATCGCCGGCGTGCCGCTGCGGTTTGCGCCCGGCACGTCGTGGGACTACTCGCTCGCGATCGACGTGGTCGGCGCGCTGATCGAGGCGGTCGATGGCCGGCCGCTCGCCGAGGCCGTCGCCGCGCTCGTCACGACGCCGCTCGGGATGACCGACACCGCCGTCTTCTCGCACGACGCCGCGCGTTTCGCGACGCCGTACGTCAGCACGCCGGGCGCGCCGCGCCGGATGGCTGACGACGATCTCGTACCGGTGTACGACGGCACGGTCGGCATCCGCTTCGCACCGGCGCGCGCATTCGACGCGGCCGCGTGGCCGTCGGGCGGCGCCGGGATGGTTGGCACCGCACGCGACTGCATGATGCTGCTCGATACGTTGCGCACCGGCCGCGACGGCTGGCTCGCGCGCCGCTGGATCGACGAGATGTCGAGCGTGCAGCCGGGCGCCCACGACCTGCCCGACGCGCCGGGATTCGGCTTCGGGCTCGGCTTTTCGGTGCTGTATGACCCGGCGGCCGCGCAGTCGCCGGAGTCGGTCGGCACGTGGCGCTGGGGCGGTGCGTACGGGCACGCGTGGTTCGTCGACCGCGCGGCCGGGCTGACGGTCGTTGCGCTGACCAATACGTTATACGAAGGGATGCACGGGCGTTTCGTCGCCGACGTGCGCGATGCAGTCTATGACGTCGACGGCCGGAGCGCGACATGAGCGAATGCGTTTCCGCTTCCGCTTCTGCCTCCGCCTCCGCCTCCGACCGGGTCGCCGACCGGGCGTCCGGTCCGTCCGCGCCGGTGCGTGAACGCCTGCCGGTCGCGAACCTGCTGGCGCTCGCGACTGCCGGCTTCATCACGATCCTGACCGAAGCATTGCCGGCCGGCCTGCTCCCGTTGATGAGCGTCGACCTGCACGTGACCGAGGCGCTGATCGGGCAGCTCGTGACCGTCTATGCGCTCGGCTCGATCGTCGCGGCGATTCCGCTCGTCGCCGCGACGCGCGCGATGCGCCGGCGCCGGCTGCTGCTCGCGGCGCTCGCCGGGTTCGTCGTGTCGAATGCGCTGACCGCCGCGTCGCCGTACTACGTGCTCACGCTCGCCGCGCGCTTCGTCGCGGGCATGTCGGCCGGGCTGCTGTGGGCGCTGCTGGCCGGCTATGCGAGCCGGATGGTCGGCGCATCGCTGCGCGGCCGTGCGATCGCGGTCGCGATGGTCGGCGCGCCGGTCGCGATGTCGATCGGCATTCCGGCCGGCACCGCGCTCGGCGCGCTGTTCGGCTGGCGCATCGCGTTCGCCGGCATCACGGTCGCGGCGCTCGCGCTGATCGGCTGGATCCGGCTGCGCGTGCCCGACTATCCGGGGCAGCAGGCCGGCGCGCGCGAACCGGTGCTCGGCGTGATCGCGCTGCCCGGCGTGCGGCCGGTGCTGGTCGTGATGTTCGCGTACGTGCTTGCGCACAACATGCTGTACACGTACGTCGCGCCGTTCCTCGCGAGCGTGCGGATGGGCGGGCAGGTCGATGCGGTGCTGTTCGTGTTCGGCGTCGCGTCGCTGGTCGGCATCGCGCTGACGGGCGCATGGATCGGCGCCGCGCAGCGGCGGCTGACGCTCGCGAGCATCGCGCTGTTCGCGCTTGCGGCGGCGATGCTCGGCGCCGGGTCCGGGATGACGATCGTCTATGCGGGTGTCGCGCTGTGGGGGCTCGCGTTCGGCGGCGCGCCGACGCTGTTCCAGACCGCCACCGCGAACGCGGCGGGCGACGCGGCCGATGTCGCGCAGTCGATGCTCGTGACGGTGTGGAACCTCGCGATCGCGGGCGGCGGCATCGCGGGCGGGATGCTGCTCGGCGCGACGGGCGCGGGGGCGATTCCGTGGGTGCTCGTCGCGCTGCTGACGGCGGCGTGGCTCGGCGCGTGGCGCGCGCGCCGGCATGCGTTTCCGGCGCCGCGCGCCGCGTGAGCTTGCGATATGCAGGTGCGGGCACGATTCAGGATGCCCGAATGTCCGGCGCCGCCCTGGCGCGCGGCGCGTCGGTACCGCGCGCGGAGGGTCGGGCCGTCGTCATCCGCGCGTGCGTCCCGCCGTTCCTGAATCCCGCCGCGCGCACTGCCGGCGCGGCGCCGGCTGACGACCCGTCCCGATCTCCCCGACCGTCTCCCGTCAACCGTCCGGCGTGATCGACGCTTGCGCGTCGCGCCGAGCGGGAACAATCGTGTCCGGTGGTGCGTTTCTTTTTGACAAATCCTGCCCGAAAGGACAGCTATCGCGCGGGAAGCGTTTGCTTTGTAATTTCCCCGGCGTTTGATTGGCGAATTCGCTTATATCGCGTCCCGTACGCCAGGACGCGACGCGTCAGGCCGATCGATCGCGCCAGTGCCAGCGCGATGTCAAAAACTACGAGGGGTGCGGCGGTTGCGCGACCGCTTGCCGATACCGGGCAAAGCACATCCTCAGCCATTCACGAGAGGGCCGAAATGTCGTGCGATCTATACGAGAACCAAGCACGCGCGGTGGAGTGCGACGCGCTATCGATCGCCCGCGCGATCGTGCGCGAAGTGTTCAAGCTTCGCAAGCTGCATCCGACGGAGGACAGTCGACCCGGCGACATCGAAGCCGAGATGGACTGGCATGTCGAGGCGATCCTGCCCATCGTTGCGAGTGATCGGCAGGTCAGGCTGATCCTGCCTGCGTTTCCGGGCAAGTCGCCGAACCGGATGAAGACGCTCGGTGCGTTGCCCGATCTCGCGGAGAAGCACGCGCTGAAGAACCTGGCCGCGCTGTGCACCCGTATCGGCAAGATCTACCGGCCGGGCGTCAGGTTCGTCATCTGCTCGGACGGCTACTGTTTCTCGGACGTCGTCAGCATCGGCGACGATGAAGTCGCGCAATACCTGAAGAGCCTCGAAGCGCATGCGGCCGTGCATTTCGAAGGCAGCTTCGAGTTCTTCGACCTGAAAGGCCACTTCGGCTATCTCGACGACCTCACGTCGAAACGCGAGGAGTTGCTGATCGCATATAGCGATCCGGTCGAGCGGATCCGGCGGCAATGCCAGGACGATCCGGCGATGAGCGCGATGTATCGCGGCATCACGCGCTTCCTGTACGAAGATTCGCTCGGCATCGAGCGGTTCCGGACCTGGAGCAACACGGCAATCCAGAAGATGAGCCGCTGCAACGCGTATCGCGTGATCCAGCGCAGCAATGCGTGGAGCCGGCTGATCGAGGACGCGTTTCCCAACAGTCTGCGGCTGTCCATTCATCCGCAGTTCCGCATGTCGAAGAAGATCGGCATCCGCCTCGTCGACTGCGACGACGTGTGGCTCACGCCATGGCATTCGGTAGCGGTGCGCGAGAACAACCGGATCGTGCTGAAGAAGCGCTCCGAGGTGGACGAGCGCAATTCGGTACTGGTGTTCTCGGATGGCGTGCCCTGCCATTTCGTCCATCACCCGCAATTGTTCGCCGGTTCCGCTGAAGCCGTTTCCTCTTGAGCGGTGCGGCCCGTATTCCACCCGATTGGCGTTCGTCGGCAGCCGCGTCGCACCGCGGGCGCGGGCGACGAATGCGTTCCATCTGCAATGGAGGCACAACGTGAATCTTTCCGACATGCGCAACGCGAAATGGATCGATGCGCATACGCTGACGGCCGGCCAGCCGACCGAGGCGCAGTTCGCCGAGCTGGCACGGGACGGCGTGACGACGATCATCAACCTCGCGCCGTTCGACACGCGTTACTCGATCGACGACGAGGAGGGCTGCGTGCGGCGCAACGGCATGCAGTATCACTTCCTGCCGGTCGATTTCAAGCAGCCTGCGCTGGAGGACTTCGACACCTTCGCCGATCTCTTCCGGCAAGCGGCGGGCGGCAGGACGCTCGTGCATTGCGCGGCAAACTACCGGGTCTCGGTGTTCGTGTCGCACTACAAGATGATGCATGACGGCTGGTCCGCCGGACAAGCGGACGAATGGATCGCCGGCATCTGGAATACCGCGGAGTTTCCCGTCTGGCAAACCTTCATCCAGACGCTGCGTGCGAACCTGAGCGCACGCCGTACGTCATGAGCCGTGCATCGGCGGTGGCCGAATTTCGGCGCGCATTCGGACAACTGTGCCGCAGCGGCGATGTCGACCGCCTGTCTGCCGTGCAGCGCGACGCGCTCGATGCACAAGTGGGCGCGTGCGTGACGCGTGGGCAGCCGATCCGGCTGACGTTGCCGGGTTTCCCGCTCAAGTCGCCGGACCGGCGTGGCAAGGTGCTTGGCGTGCTGCCCGACTGCGGCGAACAACTCGCGCTCGGCTATCTCGACGCGTTCTGCGAGACGGTGCGCCGGTTCTACGCGCCGGGATGCGTGGTCGACCTGTTCAGCGACGGGCTGACGTTCTTCGATCTGCTGGACGTGAGCCGGGCCGACGCGAATGCGTATCACCACGCGCTGCGCGAGCTGATCGCGTCGCGCAACATCGTCTGGCATTCGTATTCGACGGTGGATCCGTCGTTCGATCGCGATGCGTCCGACGTCGACGCCGTGCTTGCGCCCTACTGGCCCGCCGACGACGACACGCGTTGCGATGTCCGCGGCGAACGCGTCGGCGAGCTGACGGCATTGCTCGCCGGCGAACGGCAGATCGTGCTGGCCGACGCGGACACCGCGACGCGCGCGCGGCTCTCGCGGGCCGCGCAACGGATGGCGGAGCGCGGGGTTGCGCTGGATGGCTTTCTCGACGCGAAGCTGCCTGCCGGTCTGCGGCTGACCGTCCATACGGCGCCGCCCGGGAGCAAAAAGATTCCGATCAGGTTGCATGCCGGGGGCGGCAATGGTGCGCTGCCCTGGCGCAACGTGCTACTTCAAAAAAAGAATGGAGAATTTGCCATGCTGAGCAAATCGCAGGTCAATCAAACCGTCAACGCCGCGCTCGTCACGAAAGGCGGCGAACCATGGTATTTCGCGGAGGGCGACGATCCGGTCCTGAATCGCTGTGCGATCAGCGTCGTGCATCGCGACGACTTCGGCTTGCTGGTCGAGCCGAATGCCGAAGAAGCGGGCCGGATCGATTGCTGCGCGCTGTCGAAGGATGCACTCGCAACGATGCTGCAGCGTCATGGTTTCGTCGTGCTGCGTGGCTTCCGTGTCGATGACGAGGCTTCGCTCGTGAAGTTCACCGAGCAGTTCGGCAAGCTGTACGTGTGGCAGTTCGGGCCGGTGCACAAGGTGAAACCCGAAGAAGATGCGAACGGCTACGTACATTCGTTCGAGGCGGTGCCGCTGCACTGGGACCTGAGCATGCTGCCGCTCACGCATCCGCTCGTGCAGCAGGACGAACACTTCTCCGCGAAGATGTTCGCACTCTACTGCAAGACCGCGCCGAAGCGCGGCGAGGGCATGACGACGCTGGTCGATGCGCGTCGTATCGTCAGTCAGCTCGACGCCGGCACGTTGGCCGCTTGGGAGCAGACGAGTCTGACCTACGACACGAAAATGACCTACTTCGGCGGTGTGCCGCGGACGTTTCCGCTGATCGCCACGCACCCGGATACGGGCGAAAAGGTGCTGCGCTACCAGGAGGGCAGCGAATCGACGCTGCAGCGTTTCGAAGTGAGCCTCGCGACGCCGGGCACCGTGCCCGATGACAGCGTGCAGCAGATCAATGCGCTCGCGTACGCACGCGAGTACCTTGTCGAGCACGACTGGGTGGATGGCGATATCGTGTTGGTCGACAACTACAGTGTGCTGCATGGCCGCCGTGCGATGTCACGCGAATCGGCGGCGCGCGAACTGTGGCGGGTGCAGGTGTATTGAGTGCGCTGTCGAGTGTCGGCCGGTCCGGCGTTTGCCGGCAGACCGGCCGGCTGCATCGTCGCTGGCCTGGCGTAACCGGCCGGCACGGTGGGTATCGAAACGAAAATGCCGCGGTGCGAGCCGCGGCATTCGTTTGTCGGTGCACCGTACGCGGGACGTGCGCCTGCATCGGGCAGCGCGCGGGCGGTTCGAGCGTGCGGCACGTGACGACGCCGACGTCAGCGTGCCGAGACATCGAGCGGGACGTCGTTTTGCGCGTTCTGTGCGGCTTCCCAGCCGCCACCCAGTGCGCGGAACGATGCGATGGCCGCCCGGGCCGCCTCGGCCTGCGCCTGGGCCTTCGCATCGCGCGTCTGCAGCAGATCGCTGTCGGCGTCGAGCACTTCGATGAGGCTTACGGCGCCGCTCTGGTACGCAGTGAACGATGTTTCCCGCGCGCGCGCCAGCGCGGTTTCGCCGCGTGCAAGCGCACGCATCTGCGCCTCACGCTTCACGAGCGCCGAAAACGCGTCCTCGACGTCCTCCGAAGCGCGCAACGCGGCCTGTCGATAGGCGGCGAGCGCCTCGGAAGTCTGTCCGCGCGCAGCCGCGATCTGCGCATCGATGCGCCCGAAGTCGAACAGGCGCCAGCGCAGGCCGAGGATGCCTTGTGCCTGCGTGGCGCCATGCGTGAACAGGTCGCCGGATGCGGTGGCGGCCGTGCCGATCAGGCCGCTCAGCGACAGCTTGGGATAGTACTCGGCGATCGCTGCGCCGATGCGCGCATTCGCGGCCGCGAGCCGCCGTTCGGCGACGATCAGGTCGGGTCGGCGGCGGAGCAGGTCGCCCGGCGTGCCGGCATCCGCGAGACGCGGGGCGACCGGAATCGGCGCGGCCGTGCCCAGTTCGGCCCGATGGGTGCCGGGCTGAGCGCCGACCAGCACATCGAGTGCGTTTTGCGCTGCGTCGAGCCCGGTTTCGAGGATCGGCACCGTGGCTTCGACCTGGGCCAGCGCGCCTTCTGCCTGGCGAACCTGCAATTCGGCCGCGACACCATTGCGGTACTGCATTTGCACGGTTGCCAGCAGGCGCCGGCGGGTGTCGACCTGCTGCGTTGCGACAGCGAGGCGCGCCTGCAGCCCGCGGATCGTCACATAGGTATTCGCGGTCTGCGCGGCGACGGCCAGCCGGGTGGCGACCGCGGCGGCTGCCGACGCCTCGTATTCGGCGCGCACGGCCTCGCGGCTGCGCCGCAACCCGCCGAACAGGTCGATTTCCCAGCTCGCGCCGATGTCACCTTCGTAATAGGCGGCGTTGCGGGAGAAGCCGGGGGTCGACTCGAGCAGTCGTCCGAGCGGCGTATCGACCGACTGGTAGACCTTCTGGCCCTGTGCGGTCACGGCGCCGCTCGGCAGCAGCGCCGCGGTGGCGGCGCCCAGCGCGGCGCGCGCCTGTGCGACGCGCGCGGATGCCTGGGCGATGTCGAGGTTCTGTTGCAGCGCGAGATCGACGAAGCGCGTCATGAGCGGGTCGTCGAAGCCGGTCCACCACGCGTCGAGGTTCGCGACCGTCGTCACGGGACGCTGTTCGACGGCGGCTTGCCCAATGAAGCGATCGGGTGCGGCAATGACCGGCCGTTGGTAATCGGGGCCGACCGCGCAGCCGGCCAGCGCGCCGACGGCGAGGAACGATGCAAAAAATCGATGGGAAACCGGCATGACGACCCTTCAGGGTAGAGAATAGAGGCGAAATTTCGAGTGTGACCATTGTACGAATTGGTCACATGGTGTCAATCACGTCCTGATGTTCCAGATTTCCAACCATGACTGAAAGCGTGTCTCTCCCCGCAGGCCGGCGCGGCCCGGCGGACCACGCCGTCCGCGACCAGATCGTGAATGCGGCGAACGAACATTTCCGGCATTACGGGTACGGCAAGACGACGGTCTCCGATCTCGCGAAGGCGATCGGTTTCTCGAAGGCGTACATCTACAAGTTCTTCGATTCGAAGCGCGCGATCGGCGAAGCGATTTGCGCGACCAGCCTCGGCACGATCATGGCGGCGGCGGATCAGGCGATCGCCGGCGCCGAGTCCGCGACCGACCGGCTGCGCGGGATGTTCCAGGCGATGACCGCCGCCTGCGTGGGATTCTTCTTCACCGATCGCAAGCTGTACGACATTGCCGCGTATGCGATCGAGGAAGGCTGGCAGACCACGATCGAACATGACGAAAAGATCAGGGGCGCGATCGTGCGGATCGTCCGTGAAGGGCGCGAAAGCGGCGAATTCGAGCGCAAGACGCCGCTCGACGAGACCTGCCGCGCGATCTTTCTCGTGCTTCAGCCGTTCGTGAATCCGGTGATGCTGCAGTACCACCTAGACCACGCCGAAGACGCGTCGAAGGCCGTCTGCAACCTTGTGTTGCGCAGCCTGTCGCCCTGACGTCATTTTGATTGTGACCATTGACGATATTGGTCACATGATTCACACTCGGGCCTTCTTCAGTCTGGAGATTGCCCATGTTGCTCATTCGCGCGGCCGCGCCGGCTGTTCTCGCCGCTTCGATTGCGTTCGGCCTCGTCGCCTGCGGTCCCGCGAAACAGGACGATCCGCGCGCCGCGACGCCGCTCGTCCGGACGGACATCGCACGTGACGCCGGGGGCGTCGGGCGGACCTTCACGGGTACCGTCGTCGCGCGGGTGCAAAGCGACCTCGGTTTCCGCGTGCCGGGCAAGATTGTCGAACGCATGGTGGATGCCGGCCAGACCGTGCGTCGCGGGCAGCCGCTGATGCGGATCGACGCAACCGATCTGCAACTCGCGACGCGCGCCGAGGACGACGCCGTGGCGGCAGCGAAGGCACGCGCCAACCAGACTGCGGCCGACGAAATGCGCTACAGCGGGCTTGTTTCCGCCGGCGCGGTGTCGGCATCCGCATACGACCAGATGCGGGCCGCCGCCGACACCGCGCGGGCGCAGCTTCGTGCCGCGCAGGCGCGTGCGAACGTCGCGCGCAACGCGGCAGGTTACGCGGTGCTGGTCGCCGATGCGGACGGTGTCGTGATGAGCACGCTCGGTGAGCCCGGACAAGTGGTGGCCGCAGGGCAGACGGTCGTGCGGCTTGCGCGTTCCGGCCCGCGTGAAGCGGTTGTCGACCTGCCCGAGACTTTCCGGCCCGCGCTCGGCTCGATGGGCCGCGCGACGCTGTATGGCGGTGCCGACCTGACGGGTGACGCACGTTTGCGGCAACTTTCCGATGCGGCCAATCCGCAGACGCGGACATTCGAGGCGCGCTACGTGCTGGAGGGGCCGATCGCGCGCGCGCCGCTCGGCGCGACGGTGACGGTCAATGTGCCCGACGCGCGCGCCGCGACCGGCGCCGCCGCAATACGGGTGCCGCTTGCGGCTGTCTTCGATCGTGGGAATGGCCCGGGCGTCTGGGTCGTCGACGGGACGAAGCCGCGCGTGGTCTGGCGGCGCGTGCGGCTGGTCGCGATCGGCGACGAGACCGCCACCGTCGCGGAAGGGCTCAAGGCAGGCGAGCGCTTCGTCGCGCTCGGCGCGCACCTGCTGCACGACGGTGAGAGCGTGCGCATTGCGGGAGCGCTGCAATGAGCGGCTTCAATCTTTCCGCGCTCGCGGTGCGAGAACGCGCGGTCACGCTGTTCCTGATCATCGCGGTGTCCGTCGCCGGCGCGCTCGCGTTTCTCAAGCTCGGCCGCGCGGAGGATCCGGCATTTACCGTCAAGGAGCTGGCCTTCATGTCTGCGTGGCCCGGCGCGACCGCGCAGGAGATGCAGGACCTGGTCGCCGAGCCGCTCGAGAAGCGGATGCAGGAGTTGAAGTGGTACGACCGCACGGAAACCTTTACGCGGCCGGGGCTCGCTTTCACGACCGTCACGCTGCGCGACGACACGCCGCCGTCGGCCGTGCAGGAAGAGTTCTACCAGGCGCGCAAGAAGCTGGGCGACGAGGCGGCGAAGCTGCCGCAGGGCGTGGCCGGCCCGTTCGTCAACGACGAATACGCGGACGTGACGTTCGCGCTCTACGCGCTCAAGGCGCGCGGCGAGCCGCCGCGCGTGCTGGTGCGTGAGGCGGAAGCGCTGCGCCAGCGGTTGCTGCACGTGCCGGGCGTGAAAAAGATCGATATCGTCGGCGAGCGGCCCGAGCGCATATTCGTCGAATTCTCGTATGCACGGCTCGCGACTCTCGGCATTTCGCCCCGCGATATCTTTGCCGTGCTGAACGACCGGAATCTCGTGACGCCTGCCGGCTCGATCGACACGGCCGGGCCGCGCGTGCAGATTCGCCTCGACGGCGCGCTCGACGATCTTCAGAAGATCCGCGACACGCCGATCGTCGCCGGCGGCCGCACGCTCAGGCTGTCCGACATCGCGGACGTCAAGCGCGGCTATGAGGATCCCGCCACCTTCCTGATCCGCAACCAGGGCGAGCCGGCGCTGCTGCTCGGCGTCGTGATGAAGGAGCGCTACAACGGCCTGCAGCTCGGCAAGGATCTCGACAAGGAGGTGGCGGCGATTTCGGCCGAAATGCCGCTAGGCCTGTCGCTGACGAAAGTCACCGATCAGGCCGTCAACATCGAGGAAGCGTACGACGAGTTCATGCTGAAGTTCTTCGTCGCGCTGGCCGTCGTGATTACCGTGTGCCTGATCAGCCTCGGCTGGCGGGTGGGGATCGTCGTCGCGGCGGCCGTGCCGCTCACGCTCGCGGGCGTCTTCATCATCATGCTCGCGACTGGACGCGATTTCGATCGCATCACGCTCGGCGCGCTGATCCTGTCGCTCGGGCTGCTCGTCGACGACGCGATCATCGTGATCGAGACGATGGTCGTGAAGATGGAGGAGGGGTTCGACCGCATCGCCGCCTCCACGTACGCATGGAGCCATACCGCCGCGCCGATGCTCGCGGGCACGCTCGTGACCGCGATCGGGCTGATGCCGGTCGGTTTCGCGAAGTCGAGTGCGGGCGAATACGCGGGCAACATCTTCTGGGTCGTCGCCTTTGCGCTGCTGACGTCCTGGGTCGTCGCGGTCGCCTTCACGCCGTATCTCGGCGTCAAGCTGCTGCCGCGGATCCGGCCGGTCGCGGGCGGGCATGCCGCCGTCTACGATACGCAGGCGTATCGCCGGTTTCGCGCGCTGCTCGCGTGGACGGTCGCGCACAAGAAACGCGTCGTGTTCGCGGTCGTGGTTTCGTTCGCGGCCGCTGTCCTCGGCCTCGGCCTCGTCAAGCAGGAGTTCTTCCCGATCTCGAGCCGGCCGGAAGTGCTGGTAGAAGTGCGGATGAGTGAAGGAACCGGCATCGCCGCCACGAGTGCGGCGGTCGGCAAGGTAGAGGCATGGCTGCGCAAGCAGCCCGAGGCCCGGCTGGTCACGAGCTACATCGGCCAGGGGGCGCCGCGCTTCTTCATTGCGATGTCGCCTGAGCTGCCCGACCCGTCGTTCGCGAAGATCGTCGTGCTGACGCAGGACGAGAAGGCGCGCGAGGCGCTGAAGCTGAAGCTGCGCACCGCCGTTGCGCAGGGTCTCGCGCCCGACGCGCAGGTGCGTGCGACGCAGATCGTGTTCGGGCCGTATTCACCCTTTCCCGTCGCGTTTCGCGTGATGGGGCCGGACGAGGGCAAGGTCCGGGAGATCGCCGGGCAAGTCGAGCGTGTGATGCGCGCGAACCCGTCGATGCGGCAGGTGAACACCGACTGGGGGCCGCGCGTCCCGACGATCCGCATCTCGCTCGATCAGGATCGGCTGCGCGCGATTGGCCTGAGCACGCACGATGCGTCGCAGCAGCTTCAGTTCCTGTTGACGGGCGCCCCTGTCACGCAGGTGCGCGAAGACATCCGTTCGGTCGAAGTGGTGGCGCGCAGCGCCGGCGCCGACCGGCTCGATCCGGCGAAGCTCGGTGCGTTCACGCTGACGGGAAGCGCCGGCCAGAAGGTGCCGCTCGACCAGCTCGGCGAGGTCGGAGTTCGCGTGGAAGATCCGATCTTGCGGCGTCGCGACCGCCTGACGACGATGACCGTGCGTGGCGACATCGGCGAGGAATTCCAGCCGCCCGAGATCTCGAACGAAATCATTCAGGCGATCCGGCCGATCGTCGCCGCGTTGCCGCCGGGGTACCGGATCGAGACCGGCGCGGCCCTCGAGGAAGCGAACAAGGCGAACGCCGCGCTCGCCGCCGTGTTTCCGATCATGCTGATCCTGATGATGATCGTCGTGATCTTCCAGGTGCGCTCGATCGCGGCGATGGCGATGGTGCTGTTGACGGCACCGCTCGCGCTGGTGGGTGTCGTGCCGATCCTGTTGCTGTTCCGTCAGCCGTTCGGCTTCAACGCAATCCTCGGGTTGATCGGTCTTGCCGGCATCATCATGCGCAACACGCTGATTCTGATCGGGCAGATCCACCAGAACGAAGCCGACGGCCTCGATCCGTACGACGCGATCATCGAAGCAACCGTGCAGCGTGCGCGCCCGGTGATCCTGACGGCGCTTGCGGCTGCGCTTGCCTTCATTCCGCTGACGTTCTCGGTGTTCTGGGGGGCGCTCGCGTTCACGCTGATCGGCGGTACGATCGGCGGCACGGCCTTGACGCTCGTGTTTCTCCCTGCTCTGTACGCGATCTGGTTCCGCATTGCTCCGAAGGCGACCGACGAAGCGGCGCAAATGTCTCCGCCGGCAACTCGGCGCGAAGAGACGCCCGTCAGTTCCTGACCGGGCACATGCGAACCGGAAAACAGGGAGGCGAGAAAATGACGAACCATTCGAGCATGTGCTATGGAAACATGTTTTCCGAGCTGAATTCGGAATCGGAGCTGGTCGAGCGCATGACGTACGTGACGCGCGAGCTTGGCTTCGAGCATTTCTACTATGTGATGCGCATTCCACTGCCGATCTCGAACCCGCGGAACTACATCTTTTCCGATTGCCCGGACACGTGGATCCGGAGCTACGTCGAGCGCGACGGCTTCAGGACCGATCCGGCCGTGCAACGCGGGTTGCGGGAAACCATGCCGTTCCTGTGGTCCGCCGTTAGCGGGGAGGCGGCGGATTTCTGGGGCGATCCGATGCAGCAGCGGTTTCGTCACGCGTGGAGCATGCCGCTGCGCGGGCAGTTCGGCACGATCGGCTTGCTGTCGCTGCTGAGGAAATCCGCGCCGATCCTCCGGGACGAACTCCTGTTCAAAGAGCCATACGTGCTGTGGCTGACGACGCTGGCTCACCGGGCGATGACGCGTCTCGTCGTCGCCACGGCGATGCCCGAGGTGTGCCAGACGCTGACGGCGCGCGAGAAGGAGGTGCTGAAATGGACGGCTGCAGGCAAGACGTATGCCGATATCGGATTGATTCTGTCCATCTACGACCGGACCGCGAAGTTTCACCTGATGAACGTGATGCGCAAGCTGCGTGCGGCCAACAAGGCGGAGGCCGTGATGAAGGCCACGATGCTCGGGTTTCTTCAGTGATCTCCGGTTCGTCCGGAAGCGTCGGCGATCCGGTGTGCGGTGACCGCATGCGGTGAGGGGAAGCCGGCACGCCGGCTACGCTTCCAGCGCCGCCCTCGCGCACGTCTCGTCGGTGACGAGCCCGGACAACCAGCCGCCGCGCAGCGCGGCGATCACCGCATCGCGTTTCTTCGGGCCGCCGGCGAACGCGATCGTCGGACGCTTCGGCGGCGTATCGAGCGCGACGCTCGTCACGCGCGCGCTGGTCGACACGTCGATCAGCTTGCCCTGGGCATCGATCGGCACGCCGAGCAGTTCGGCCACCGCGCCGAGCGCGGTCATCTCGTCGCGTTCCTGTTCGGTGATGAAGCCGTCCTCGTAGAGCGGGCAGTGCGGGCCGATGTTGCCGACCCCGACGAACGCGACGTCGGCCTGCGCCGACAGCGCGTCGACGATCCGGTACAGCCGGTGATTGCACCATTGCGCGCGCTCGGCGTCGCTGTCGGCGAACAGCGGCGCGGGCAGCAGGAAGTGCTTGCTGCCGGTTTTCTCGGAGATGTACTGCGCGACGTCGTAGCGGTTCGACGAGCCGTCGGCCGCGATCGCGCCGACCATCGACACGAGCCGGTGCTGCGGCCGCTCGATCTGGGCGATCTGCGCGACCGCCGCCTTCAGCGTCCGGCCGCTGCTGACGGCGATCACCATCGGCCGCGTTTCGTTCAGGTAGCGCTCCATCACCTGCGCGCCGGCGACCGCGAGCTTGCGGTCGATCGCATCGGGCGCATCGGCATCGACGGGCACGACTTCGCACATCGCGAGCCCATAGCGTTTCGACAGCTGCGCGCCGAGGTCGAGACAGTCGGCGAGCTGGTGATCGACGCGCACGCGGATCAGGTTCTTCTCGACCGCGAACGCGACGAGGCGCTGCGCGACCGGGCGCGACACCTGCAGCTTCTCGGCGATTTCGTTCTGCGTATCGCCCGCGACGTAGTAGAGCCACGCGGCACGCGTGGCGAGATCGAGTTTTTCTGAGGACTTGGACACGATAGCGGTTCGGTTCGGATCTGGGCCGGCCGTCAGGCGGCGCAACGGCATCCACTGTAACGCATGCCGGGCGCGCGGCCGACGGCCACGGCGCGTCGCCGCGGCGGCGCTTACGCGAGTCGCGCGCGCGACGGTTCGTAAAGCGGGCGCACGTGCCGATACAGTGCGCGGAACGCGTCGAGGCGCTCGCGCAGCAGCGCGTGACGGGCGGCATCGGGCGCGTATTCGGCACGCACCGGCGGCTTGGTCAGCACCGCATGCGGATCGCCGCCGACGGCGAGCCAGCCCAGCCGCGCCGCGCCGAGCGCCGCACCCGTTTCGCCGCCGCCGTGCTGGCGCGTGCGCACGTTCAGCGCGTCGGCGATCAGTTGCGCCCAGAACGCGCTGCGCGCGCCGCCGCCGATCAGCGACAGCCGGTCGGTTTCGACGCCGGCCGCGTGCAACGCGTCGAGGCCGTCCGCGAGGCCGAGCGTCACGCCTTCGAGCACGGCGTAGCCGAGATGCGCGCGTTCGGTCGCATGCGTCATCCCGAAGAACACGCCCTGCGCATAAGGATCGTTGTGCGGCGTGCGTTCGCCGGACAGGTAGGGCAGGAACAGCGGCGCCGTCGCGAGCGCGTCCGCGTCGAGCGCCTCGATTTCGGCGAGCAGCGCCGGCTCGTCGGTGCCCGTCAGCTTGCAGACCCAGCGCAGGCAGCTCGCGGCCGACAGCACGACGCTCATCAGTTGCCAGCGATCGGGAATCGCGTGGCAGAACGCATGCACGGCCGACGCGGAGTTCGGCAGGAAGCGGTCGCCGACCACGCTCAGCACGCCCGACGTGCCGAGCGACACGAAGCCGTCGCCCGGGTGGATCGCGCCGATGCCGAGCGCGCTCGTCGCGTTGTCGCCGCCGCCGCCCGCCACCACGACGGCCTCCGACAGCCCGAGCTCGCGCGCGAGATCCGCGCGCAGCGTGCCGGACGGCGCGTTGCCTTCGACGATGCGGGGCATCTGGTCGCGCGTCATGTTGCACGCGGCGAGCAGTGCGTCGGACCAGTCGCGGCGCGCGACGTCGAGCCACAGCGTGCCGGCCGCGTCGGACGGATCGGACACTTTCGCGCCGGTGAGCCGGAAGCGCAGGTAGTCCTTCGGCATCAGCACGCAGGCCGTCGCGGCGAACACGTCGGGTTCGTGCTTCGCGACCCACAGCAGCTTCGGCGCGGTGAAGCCGGGCATCGCGAGATTGCCGGCCAGCGCGTGGAGATCGGGTGCGCGTTCGGTGAGCAGCGCGCACTCGTCGGCGCAGCGCATGTCGTTCCACAGGATCGCGGGGCGCAGCACGCGATCGTCGCGGCCGAGCAGCACCGCGCCGTGCATCTGGCCCGACAGGCCGATGCCGCGCACCTGCGCGAAGGCCTGCGGATGCCGTTCGCGCAGCGCCGCGAGCGCGGCGAGCGTGCCTTGCCACCAGTCGTCCGGATGCTGTTCCGCCCAGCGCGGATGCGGCCGCGACACGCTGAACGGCGTGCCGGCGGTGCCGACCACGGTGCCGTCCGGAGCAAGCAGCAGCACCTTCACTTCCGAGGTGCCGAGGTCGATGCCGAGATACATGAGCGATCCGTTCCGTCAGTGAGGAGCCGCTACTTTAGCCGCACGCGGGCGTGCAGCCAACGCAGGTTCGCCCGGATGCGCGGCCGCGCGCGGGCAGCCGCGTATCCGGGCTGCGGGCCGCGGGCCGCGGGCCGCCGCGCATCAGCGCTGCGCGAGCCACGCGTCGACGCGCGCGAGCCCGGCGCGCAGCGCCTCGAACAGCGCCGCGTTGCCGGCGAGCGAGCCCCACAGCGCGCGGCTCGCGCACAGTGCGACGACCGGATCGTCGGCTTCGACGATCGCGCGCGCGGCGCCGTCGTCCATCACGCCGTCCTGGTACGGATACGGGAGCAAGCCACGCGCCCAGCGTTCGAGAAAGCGCAGGAACAGCGCCGGCAGCACGGCGGTGGCGACCGGCGCCGCGCCGCGCGCGAACGATTCGACGAGCGTCGGCGCGATGAAGCCGGGAATCTTCGAGAAGCCGTCGGCCGCGACGCGCTGGTTCGTGTCGAGCACGTACGGATTGCCGAAACGTTCGAGCACGACGTCGCGGTAGCGTTCGAGGTCGAGCGGGCTCGGGCTGAGGCACGGGATCACGTCCCGCGTCACGTAGTCGTGCGCGAAGCGGCGGATCGCCGCGTCGTGCGTGCCTTCGTGGATATACGTGTGGCCCGCGAGCGTGCCGGCCCACGCGATGCAGCTGTGCGTCGCGTTGAGGATGCGGATCTTCGCTTCCTCGTACGGGTGCACGTCGTCGACCAGTTCCGCGCCGGCCAGCTCCCAGCGCGGCCGGCCGGCCGCGAAGCGGTCCTCGATTACCCACTGGATGAACGATTCACCCATCACCGGACACGCGTCGTCGACGCCGGTGGCCGCGCGCACCCGTTCGCGCACGTCCGCGGTCGGGCGCGGCGTGATGCGGTCGACCATCGCGCTCGGCGTCGCGACGTTCGCATCGAACCAGGCGAGCAGGCCGGCTTCGCCGCGCCGTTCGAGGAATTCGCGCATGCCCGCGCGAAAGCGCGCGCCGTTGTTGCGCAGGTTGTCGCAGCTCTGCAGCGTGAGCGGGCCCGCGCCGCGCTTCACGCGCTCGGCGAGCAGCGCCGCGAGCGCGCCGTACAGCGTCGTGCGCGCGCCCTGCAGGTCGGCCGCGAGATCGGCGTTCGCGAGGTCGAGCCGGTTGTGTTCGTCGAGGTAGTAGCCGCCTTCGGTGACGGTGAACGACACGATCCGGCACGCCGGGTCGGCGCCGGCGTCGATCAGCGCGGCGAGATCGATCGACCACGGCAGCACGCGCGAGATCGCGCGGACCGTCTCGTAGGCGCGCTCGCCCTGCGGCGTGACGGTTTCGAGCGTGTAGGCGCCGTGCTGGGCGGCGAGCGCGTCCATCGTCGCGCGCATGTCGTCGCGGATGTTGCCGACGATCAGCGACCAGCGTTCGCCGGCCGGCACGGCCGCGTTCGCGCGATGCAGATACCACGCCTGATGCGCGCGGTGGAACGAGCCTGCGCCGATGTGCAGCAGCACGGGTGCGCGGGCGGAGGACGATTCGCTCATCCGGTGTCTCCTGTTCGTGCCAGTCTTTTCGGTCGAATACGATCATTTGCTCTTTGTGTGAGCGAATGATCGTATTCGGGCGAGCGAAAGTCAAGGCGGGGACACGGCATTTCGATGGTGCGCTGCGGCGTCGCGCGTGTCGCTTGCGCGACTTGTCGACAGCGGGGGCGGGCGTCAGCGTCCGTCGCGCGTCAGTGCGACGAGTTCCTCGAGCAGCTTGCCGGCCGGCCCCGGCAGGATTCCGTGGCGGCGGCGGAACGCGGTGAGCGTGCGCACCGCGACGACCTCGCGCACCGGCAGCGTGTCGATCGTGCCGGCGCGCTGCTCGGCGCCGTACATCGGTTCGGGCATCCAGCTCAGGAAGCCCGCATGCGCGACGAGGCTCTTCAGCGTCGTGACCGAGCGCGTCTCGACCGCGATGTCGGGCAGCGCGAGCCCGTGCGCGTCGAAGGTCGCGCGCATGTGGTCGAACGGCGCGGTGCCGCGCGGCGGAATCGCCCAGCGCGCGTGCAGCGTGTCGGCGAGCGTCGGCGCGCGGCCGAGCGCGCGCAGCGGATGGTGCGGTGCCGCAACGATATGGCTGCGATCTTCCCAGCGGCACTCCGGAATCGCGACGATCTCGTCGGTGTCGGGCCCGTGCGCGGACAGCGCGAGATCGATCTCGTGCTTGTTCAGCCCTTCCGCGAGCCGGTCCCACACGCCTTCGAGGATCTCGACGCGCAGGTTCGGCCAGCGGTCGAGCACGCGGCCGACCGCGACCGGCAAGACGAGGCTCGCGATGCTGCCCACCGTGCCGACCTTGATCGTGCCCTTCGCGAAGCCGCGCATCGCGTCGAGTTCCTCGCGCGCATGCTCGGCCTCGTGCTGCAGCAGCGTCGCGTGCGGCAGCAGCGCCTCGCCGAACGCGGTCAGCTGCACGCCTTTCGAATGGCGCTCGAACAGCGGCGCGCCGACCTGGTCCTCGAGCCGCTTCAGGATCCGGCTCAGCGCCGGCTGGGTCACGTGCAGCGCGTCGGCCGCGCGGCCGAGGCTGCCGCACGCGACGATGGTCGTGAACGCACGCAATTGTCGAAGATCGAAAGTCATGCCGAACCGTAATGGCTTTTCGCAGAAAATACAGTATCCGTGAATGACTCGCGCTTCGATACTGTGGAAATCGCCAAGCCACCCAGGAGACGCCCGAGCATGTCCGGCACCCCGTTCCATTCCGCCGCACCGGCAGCCCCGATCACCGTCCGCGATGCCGTCATCGACCTGTTTCGCCAGTTCGGCATCGATCGCGTGTTCGGCAATCCCGGCTCGACCGAGCTGCCGATGTTCCGCGATTTCCCCGCCGATTTCCGCTACGTGCTCGGCCTGCAGGAGGCCGTCGTGGTCGGGATGGCGGACGGTCACGCGCAGGCCACCGGCAATGCGGCGGTTGTCAACCTGCATTCGGCGGCCGGCGTCGGCAACGCGATGGGCAACCTGTTCACCGCGTTCAGGAACCGCACGCCGCTGATCGTCACCGCCGGCCAGCAGGCGCGCGCGATCCTGCCGTTCGATCCGTTCCTCGGCGCGACGCAGGCCGCCGAGCTGCCGAAGCCGTACGTGAAATGGAGCATCGAGCCCGCGCGTGCGCAGGACGTGCCGGCCGCGATCGCGCGTGCGTACCGGATCGCGATGCAGGAGCCGCGCGGGCCGGTGTTCGTGTCGATCCCGGTCGACGACTGGGACCAGCCGGCCGAGTTGCTGCCGCGCCGCGACGTGAGCAGTGTCGTGCGGCCCGACCCCGATGCGCTCGCGCGGCTCGGCGACGCGCTCGATGCCGCGCGGCGTCCGGCGCTGGTCGTGGGCGCGGCCGTCGACCGCGCCGGCGCGTGGGATGACGTCGTGCGGCTCGCCGAGCGGCACCGGGCCAGCGTGTACGTCGCGCCGATGTCGGGGCGCTGCAGCTTTCCCGAGGACCATCCGCTGTTCGCCGGCTTCCTGCCCGCGATCCGCGAGAAGATCGTCGCGCGGCTCGACGGGCACGACCTCGTGTTCGCGTTCGGCGCGCCCGCGTTCACCTATCACATCGAGGGCTTCGGCCCGCACGTGCCGCCGGGCGCCACGCTCGTGCAGCTCGTCGACGATCCCGGCATCGCCGCGTGGACGCCGTCGGGCGACGCGGTCGTCGGCAACCTGCGGCTCGCGGCGCGCGACCTGCTGGCCCGGCCGGCGCCTCCCGAGCGGCCGATGCCCGCGCCGCGGCCGCCGCTCCCGCGCGCCGAAGCGCCGGCCGCCGGCGAACGGATGTCGGTGGCATTCGTACTGCAGACGCTCGCCGACGTGCGCGACGCGCACGACATCGTCGTCGAGGAAGCGCCGAGCGCGCGGCCGGTGATGCAGGCGCACCTGCCGTTCACGCGCAGCGGCACGTTCTACACGATGGACAGCGGCGGGCTCGGCTACGGGATGCCGGCCGCGGTCGGCGTCGCGCTCGCGCAGCCGGGGCGGCGCGTGATCGGGCTGATCGGCGACGGGTCGAGCCTCTATTCGATCCAGGCATTGTGGAGCGCCGCGCAACTGAAGTTGCCGATCACGTTCGTGATCCTGAACAATCGCCGCTACGCGGCGCTGCAGGACTTCGCGCCCGTGTTCGGCTTCGGCCCCGACGATCCGGTGCAGGGCACCGATCTGCCCGATCTTGATTTCGTCGCGCTCGCGCAGGGGATGGGGTGCCGCGGCATCCGCGTCGCCGACGCCGCGCGCCTGCACGACACGCTGACGGATGCGCTGCGGGCCGATACGCCCGTCGTCATCGACGTCGAGGTTGCCTGACGCGCGTGGCGCGTCGTTCCGGAGAATCCATGCAAACCGTATCGATGCTGATCGGCGGCGAACGCCGCCATTCGTCCAGCGGCGCGACCTTCGTGCGCCGCAACCCGCTCGACGGCGAAGTCGCGTCGGCCGCGCCCGCGGGCACGGTCGACGATGCGCGCGCGGCGGCCGACGCGGCCGCCCGCGCGTTTCCCGAATGGGCCGCGCTCGGCCCCGGCGCGCGCCGCGCGCTGTTGCTGAAGGCCGCCGCCGCGCTCGAAGCGAAGCACGAGCAGTTCGTCGCCGCGATGGCGGCCGAGACCGGCGCATCGGCGCTGTGGGCCGGCTTCAACGTGCACCTTGCCGCGAGCGGGCTCGTCGAGGCCGCGTCGCTGACCACGCAGATCGGCGGCGAACTGATCCCGTCCGACGTGCCCGGTTCGCTCGCGATGGGGGTGCGGCAGCCGGCCGGCGTCGTGCTCGGCATCGCGCCGTGGAACGCGCCGGTGATCCTCGCCACGCGTGCGCTCGCGCTGCCGCTCGCGTGCGGGAACACGGTCGTGCTGAAGGGCTCCGAACTGTGCCCGGTCACGCACGGGCTGATCGTCGAGGCGCTGCAGGAGGCCGGGCTGCCGCCGGGCGTCGTCAACTTCGTGACGAACGCCCCCGAGGATGCGGGCGCCGTCGTCGATGCCCTGATCGCGCATCCGGCCGTGCGCCGCGTGAATTTCACCGGCTCGACGCGTGTCGGGCGGATCGTCGCCGAAGCGTGCGCACGCCATCTGAAACCGTCGGTGCTCGAACTGGGCGGCAAGGCGCCGTTCGTCGTGCTCGATGATGCCGATCTCGACGCGGCGGTCGCGGCGGCCGCATTCGGCGCGTTCGCGAATTCCGGACAGATCTGCATGTCGACCGAGCGGATCATCGTCGACGTGGCGATCGCCGACGCGTTCGTCGCGAAGCTCGCGGCCAGGGCCGCGTCGCTGCCGCTCGGCGATCCGCGTCGCGGGCCCGCCGTGCTCGGTTCGCTGATCGACATGAAGGCCGTCGAGCGCTGCAACGCGCTGATCGACGATGCGCTCGCGCACGGCGCGACGCTGCGCTGCGGCGGCAAGTCGGACAGCACGCTGTTCCCGGCGACGCTGCTCGATCACGTGACGCCCGCGATGCGGATCTATGCGGAGGAATCGTTCGGGCCGGTGAAGGGCATCGTGCGGGTCGACGGCGAGGCGGCCGCGATCCGCTGCGCGAACGACAACGCGCTCGGGCTCGCGTCGGCCGTGTTCAGCCGCGATGTCGCACGCGCGATGCGTGTCGCGGCGCGCATCGAATCGGGCATCTGCCACGTGAACGGCCCGACCGTGCACGACGAGGCGCAGATGCCGTTCGGCGGCGTGAAGGACAGCGGCTTCGGCCATTTCGGCGGCAAGGCCGGCATCGCCGCGTTCACGGACCTGCGCTGGATCACCGTGCAGACCGCGCCGCGCCACTATCCGTTCTGAGGGGGCGCCGACGATGAGGATTGCGATTCTCGGTGCCGGTGCGATGGGTTCGCTGTTCGGCGGGCTGCTGGCCGAGCACGGCGAGGCCGTCACGCTGATCGACGTGAACGACGCGCATCTCGATGCGATCCGTCGCGACGGGCTGCGTATCGACGACGATCGCGGCGAACGCCGCATCCGCGCGTTGCAGGCCGTACGGCCGGAAGCGGTGAATGGGGCGAGTGCGGCGGCAGGCGCATCGCCCGACACACCGTTCGACCTGCTGATCGTTTTCACGAAATCGCTGCACACGCGGGCGGCGCTCGACGGCGTGCGCGCGTTGCTGACGCCGCAAACGTTCGTGCTGACGCTGCAGAACGGCCTCGGCAACGTCGAGACGCTGAACGCGTTCGTGCCGCTCGAGCGCATTCTGGTCGGCGTCACGACGTGGCCGGCCGATTTCGCCGGGGCCGGACACGTGCGCTCGCACGGTGCGGGCACGATCCGCATGATGACGGCCGACGGCGCGGCGCGCCCGTTCGCGGCGGCCGTGGCCGACGCGCTGTCGCGTGCCGGGCTCGCGTGTGCGCTCGATGCCGACGTGTGGGCCGCGATCTGGGAAAAGGTCGCGTTCAACGCGGCGCTCAACACGCTGTGCGCGGCGACGGGCTGCACGGTCGACCAGCTCGGCCGCGAACCTGACGGCCCGCGGCTCGCGCTCGCGATCGCGGCGGAGACGGCCGCCGTCGCGCGCGCGAAAGGCATCGCCGTGGACGGCGAACGCATCGCGCGCAACATCGAGCATGCGATCCACGCGCATCGCGGCCATCGGCCGTCGATGCTGCAGGACGTGCTCGCGGGCCGCCGCACCGAGATCGACGCGATCAGCGGCCAGGTCGTCGCGGCGGCGCGCGAGACGGGCGTCGCGGTGCCGCATACCGATACGCTGCTCGCGCTCGTCAGGCTGATCGACGCGCGGCGCGACTGAGCATCGGGCCGGCGGCCGGCTTGCGCCGCACGACGATACGGCCGCGCCGCATGCCGGCGATGTCGCCGGATCGGGAAGGATTGGACAGGATGCGGGGTCGGGGCCGATGCAGGGGCGTCGACCGACCGTGCAGCACGAGATCCGGGCACGCGTAAGCGCCAGCCCGGACAACTGGAGACGCCATGAAAATCAGCAAATGCCGTTGTCTTGCCGCGCGCCGTTCGCGCGCCTTGCCGCCGATGCAGCCGATGCCGCTGACGCGTGCCGCACGGGAGGTCGCATGAGCACGCGCGACGGATTGCAGCCGCCCCCGGTCGACATCGGCGCGACCCTCGACGACGGGCCGTTCACGACGATGCAGCGTTGCGTGGTGCTGCTCGCCGCGCTTGCGATCGTGCTCGACGGCTTCGACGGCCAGTTGATCGGCTTCGCGATTCCGGTGCTGATCCGCGAATGGGGGATCACGCGCGGCGCGTTCGCGCCCGCGGTGGCCGCCGGGCTGGTCGGGATGGGCATCGGCAGCGCGTGCGCGGGGATCGTCGCGGACCGTTTCGGCCGCCGCCAGGCCGTGATCGGCAGCGTGTTCCTGTTCGGCGTCGCGACCTGCGCGATCGGCTTCGCGCCGGATGTCGCGGCGATCGCGGTGCTGCGCTTCATTGCGGGGCTCGGGATCGGCGGCGCGTTGCCGACGGCCACGACGATGACGGCCGAATACACGCCCGCGCGGCGCCGCACGATGATGGTGACGGCGACGATCGTCTGCGTGCCGCTCGGCGGCATGCTGGCCGGTCTGTTCGCGCACGAGGTGCTGCCGCGCTACGGCTGGCGCGGGCTGTTCTTCGCGGGCGGCGCGTTGCCGCTCGTGCTCGGCTTCGTGCTGGTGCGCGCGCTGCCCGAATCGCCGCGCTACCTGGCGCGCCGCCCCGCGCGCTGGCCGGAACTCGGTGCGCTGCTCGCGCGCATGCAGCGGCCGGTTGCGCCCGGCACCGCGTTCACCGATCTGCGCGACGCGCGCGCGCCCGGCGCGCGCGGCGGGTTCGGCGCGCTGTTCGGCGCCGGCCAGGCGCGCGACACGATCGCGCTGTGGTGCGCGTTCTTCATGTGCCTGCTCGCCGTATATGCGGCATTCAGCTGGCTGCCGACGATGCTGGCCGCGAGCGGGCTGAGCGTGTCGGTCGCGGGCTCGGGACTCACCGCGTACAACCTCGGCGGCGTGATCGGTGCGCTGCTGTGCGCATGGGCGATCGCGCATGCGGGTTCGCGCTGGCCGCTCGCACTGTGCAGCATCGGCGGCGTGGTGAGCGCCGTGTGGCTGATGGGCGTGGATGCGGGACGCCACACGGGCTGGCTGATCGTCGGGCTCGGCCTGCACGGGCTGTTCGTCAACGCGGTGCAGTCGACGATGTATGCGCTGTGCGCGTACATCTACCCGACGGCGGTGCGCGCGACCGGCACCGCGAGCGCGCTCGCGTTCGGCCGGCTCGGCGCGATCCTCAGCGCGTTCGCGGGCGCGGTCGTGATCACCGCGGGCGGCGCGACGGCGTACCTGACGATGCTGGCCGTCGCGATGGGGGTGGTGTGCATCGCGCTGCTCGCGATGCGGCGGCACATTCCGCGGCTCACGCGCGAGCGGGCGGTGCCGCGCGACGGGGAGGAGCTGGCCCGCACGTCGTCGTGACGCGCGGGCGCACGACGTGCGTTACAGCGTGGTGCGCACGTGCCACAGCTCCGGGAACAGCACGACGTCGAGCATCTTGCGCAGATACGGCGCGCCGCTCGTGCCGCCCGTGCCCTGCTTGAAGCCGATGATGCGTTCGACGGTCGTCACGTGACGGAAGCGCCACTGGCGGAACGCATCCTCGAGATCGACGAGTTCCTCAGCCATCTCGTACAGCTCCCAGTGCTGCTGCGGATGACGATAGACCTCGAGCCACGCGGCTTCGACCGTTTCGTCGTGCCGCATCGGCTGCGTCCAGTCGCGCTCGAGCCGCTCGGGCGCGATCGGGAAACCGCGCCGCGCGAGCAGGCGCACGACCTCGTCGTAGAACGACGGCGCCTCGAGCGTCGCGCGCACCTGTTCGAGAATCTCGGGCCGGTGCGCATGCGGCTGCAGCATCTGCACGTTCTTGTTGCCGAGCAGGAATTCGAGCTGGCGATACTGGTACGACTGGAAGCCCGACGACTGGCCGAGATACGGCCGCATCGCCGAATACTCGGACGGCGTCATCGTCGACAGCACGTTCCACGCCTGCACGAGCTGCTCGAGGATCCGCGACACGCGCGCGAGCATCTTGAACGCGGGCGGCAGCGCGTCGCCGCGCACCGCGTCGAGCGCGCCGCGCAGCTCGAACAGCGCGAGCTTCATCCACAGCTCGCTCGTCTGATGCTGGATGATGAACAGCATCTCGTTGTGATCCGGCGACAGCGGATGCTGCGCGTCCAGGATCGCATTCAGCGACAGGTAGTCGCCGTAGCTCATCGACTTCGAGAAATCGAGCTGCGCGTCGTGCCAGCCGGCTGGCGCCGCGGCATCGCCCGGCACGTGCGGTGCTTCGTGGACGGGTTGGGCCGCGCGTGCGCCCGAGAACGGGCAGCCCGCCGGCGCATCGTCGCCGGGTGGCTGCATATGACCAGAATTCACGACTTTCTCCAGATTTGAATGACGGGGGCGCGGCGCGCCATCCGCACGTCGCGGCGGCGCGCGCCGGGCGACGCCGATCAGGTCACCGCGCCGCGCTCGGCGAACTCGGGCGCCTTCCACGCATCGGTGGCCAGAATGTCGCGCAGCGTCTCGACGGCATCCCACACGTCGACGAAGCGCGTATAGAGTGGCGTGAAGCCGAAGCGCAGCACGTACGGCTCGCGGTAGTCGCCGATCACGCCGCGCGCGATCAGCGCCTGCATCACCTCGTAGCCGTGCGGATGCTCGAAGCTCGCCTGCGAGCCGCGCTGGTGATGCGCGCGCGGCGTGACGAGCTTCAGCGACAGGCCCGCGCAGCGCGCCTCGACGAGCGCGATGAACGCGTCGGTGAGCGCCAGCGACTTGCGGCGGATCGCGTGCATGTCGGTCTGCAGGAACACGTCGAGCCCGCATTCGACCATCGACATCGACACGATCGGTTGCGTGCCGCACAGGAAGCGCGCGATGCCCGGATCGGGCGCGAAGCCCGGCTGCATCGCGAACGGCGCGCGGTGGCCCCACCAGCCCGACAGCGGCTGCGAGAAGTGCGCGTGATGGCGCTGCGGCACCCACACGAACGCCGGCGAACCGGGGCCGCCGTTCAGGTACTTGTACGTGCAGCCGACCGCGCCGTCCGCATGCGCGCCGTTCAGGTCGACCGGCACCGCGCCGGCCGAGTGCGCGAGATCCCACAGCATCAGCGCGCCCGAATCGTGCACGAGCTGCGTGACGGCCGGCATGTCGTGCATGTAGCCGGTGCGGTAGTTCACGTGCGTGATCATCGCGACGGCCGTGTCCGCGCCGAGCGCGTCGGGCAGGTCCGCCGGATCGACGATCAGGCGCAGTTCGTAGCCGCCGCCGAGCTGCTCGATCAGCCCTTGCGCGATGTACAGGTCGGTCGGGAAGTTCGAGCGCTCCGACACGATCACGCGGCGCTCCGGCGCGCGCTCGGCCTGGTGGCGCAGCATCGCCGACAGCAGCTTGAACAGGTTGATCGAGATGGTGTCGGTCACGACGGTTTCGCCGGGCGCGCCGCCGATCAGCGTCGCGAGCTTGTCGCCGAGGCGGCGCGGCAGCGCGAACCAGCCGGCGGTGTTCCAGCTGCGGATCAGGCCTTCGCCCCATTCGGCGCCGATCACCTGTTGCGCACGGGCGGCCGATGCGCGCGGCTGCGCGCCGAGCGAGTTGCCGTCGAGGTAGATCACGCCGTCGGGCAGTGCGAACTGGTCGCGCAGCGCGCCGAGCGGGTCGTCGCGGTCGAGGGCGAGCGCGTCTTCACGGGTCTTGATCATGATGTCGGGTCAGTGATTCACGGGTCAGGGTTCGATTAATCAGGCGGATCGGCCAGGCAGCGCGCGCAGCACCGCACGCACGGGGCTCGCGTCGAGCGTCGTGAACTTCAGCGGCAGCGCGATCAGTTCGTAGTCGCCGGGCGGCACCTCGTCGAGCACGATCCCTTCGAGGATCGCCATCCGGTGCGCGCGCACGCGGTGATGCGCATCCATGGTCTTCGATTCCTGCGGGTCGAGCGACGGCGTGTCGATGCCGATCAGCTTCACGCCGCGCGCGGCGAGCAGGTCGACGGTGTCGGGCGCGACCGCGCAGAAGCCGCCGTCCCATTGCTCGACGCTGGCGCGCGCATAGGTGCGCAGCAGCACGCGCGGCGGCACGCCGGCGAGCGCGGCCTCGATATCGGCCGGGCGCACGACCGGCGACGCGCCGATGCAGTGGATCACGCGGCACGGGCCGAGATAGGTGTCGAGCGGCACCGCGCCGATCGGCGCGCCGTCGGCGTCGTAGTGGAGCGGCGCGTCGCAGTGCGCGCCGGTATGCGGCGACAGCGTCAGGCGCGCGACGTTGACCGGCGAGCCGGCCTCCATCCGCCAGACGCGTTCGACGGAAACCGGCGTATCGCCCGGCCACACGGGGGTGGCGGGGCTGACGGGCGGCGAGATGTCCCAGAGTGTGTCCATGGCATGACGAGTCGGTGAATCGATGCTTCGAATGATAGGTGGACGCTCGCAGAAAGTGCTTGCGAAATAAACATGGACAATCCGCCGGATTGGCAGATAATTCGACTCAGAGGGAAAATGGGGACCAAAAATGCACGCGATCACGCTCGATGCCACCGACTGCCGGATTCTGGCGGTACTGCAGGAGGAGGGCAGAATCAGCAATCTCGACCTGGCGGAACGGATCTCGCTTTCGCCGTCCGCCTGTCTGCGCCGCATGCGCCTGCTCGAGGAGCAGGGCGTGATCGAGCACTATCGCGCGTGCCTGAGCCGCGAGAAGCTCGGCTTCGAGCTCGAGGCGTTCGTGCAGGTGTCGATGCGCAACGAAGAGAATCAATGGCACGAGCGCTTCGCGGAAGCGCTGCGCGAATGGCCGGAGGTGGTCGGCGCGTTCGTCGTGACGGGCGAGAGCCACTATCTGCTGCGCGTGCTCGCGCACAACCTCAAGCACTATTCGGATTTCGTGCTGAACCGGCTCTACAAAGCGCCGGGCGTGATGGACATCCGGTCGAACATCGTGCTGCAGACGCTGAAGGACGAAGCGGGCGCGCCGGTCGGGCTGGCGCGCATGGGGGCGATCAAAGCGGTGTGAGGCCGTGGAAGCCGCCGCCGTGGAACACGAGCGGCGGTGCGGCATCCGCCACGTCACGCACGCCGCAGCGTTCCACTTCGCCGACGAAGATCACATGGTCGCCTTCGTCGTAGCGGCTGCGGTTGTGGCATTCGAACCACGCGAGCGCACCGTCGAGCACCGGCATCCCCGAGTTGCCGGCTGCGTGCGCGATCCCTTCGAAGCGGTCGCCCTTGTAGGTCGAGAAGCGCTTGCACAGGTCAAGCTGCGACGCCGCGAGCACGTTCACCACGTAATGGCTGTTGCTGCGGAACACCGGCGTCGACGCCGACTTGTGCGCGAGGCTCCACAGCACGAGCGGCGGATCGAGCGACACCGAGTTGAACGAGCTCGCGGTGATGCCGATCAACTGCCCGGACGGCGCCCGCGTCGTGATGACCGTGACGCCGGTCGCGAACTGGCCGAGCGCCTGGCGAAAGGCGGCCGAGTCGAAATCGGGTGGGGTGGCATGCTTCATCGGGCGGCCATCCGGATCGAAACGGACAGGCGCGGCGCGCGGCGGGTGCGGGGGGCGCGGCGGACGAAAGGCGGCAAGGCCAGGGCGGTCGGTCGGGAAGTGGTGCGCATGGCGCGATTTTAGCGGAATCGCGACCGCCGGGCCCATGCGGACGGTGCATTGCGGGGCCAGCGTGAGGTAGCGAACACTGGCGCGCGGCGCTGCAATTGGGCCCGCGGCGGCGTTTCTGTCGCGTTTTGTTGCGCGCGGTCGGCGGTCCGGCCACGGGGCGCGCCATCCGCCACACCCTGAATCGCGCGCGACCGCCGCGCCAGTAGCCGCTCGCGCGCTAGCCCGCCGCCGCCAGGCCGAGCGACAGCGCACCGGTCAGGATCAGGCTCGACGCCCACACGGCATCGAGGTTGAACCAGCTCCGCGCGACGAACTTCAGCCCGAGATAGCAGTACACGAGCCACGCGAGCGTGCCGCCCGCGCCGATCATCGCGGCCGCGTGCACTGCCGCGACGACGAGGGCCATCCCGAGATGCGCGTCGACGAGCGTGGCCGCCGCGCGATGGCCGATGTCCGGGTCGAGCCCGCAGAGCCCGAGATAAATCGGCACCAGCATCAGCCCCGCACCGTGCGCGAGCGCCACCGCGAACGACCACAGCCCGAGCCGCGCGGGCGGAATCCGCGCGAGCGCGCGCGGATGGCGCCGCCGGATCAGCAGCACCGCGCCGAAGCCGATCACGAGCGCGCTCGCGCCGATCCGGATCGCCGACTGCCACGCGAGCAGCGCGGCGAGCAGCCCGAACGGCAGCATCACCGTGAATACCGCGAGCGCATGACCGAGCGCGAGATAGCCGAGCGCGGCGACGAGCGCGCCGCCGCGGCGCGTCATCAGCGCGTTCGACACCGCGAGCGGCCAGCCCATCGCCGGATTGAGCCCGTGATAGACGCCGCTCGCGAGCACGGCCGCCCACAGCGCGAGCGGCGCGGAGAGGCTGGCGCTCAACGCTTGACCGACGGATAGCAGAACGAGTCGGTCGAGCAGTCGCCGCCTTCGAGCCGGATCTGGTGCGCGCGATAGCCGTCGGGGAAGTCGACCCGGTAATCGTCGGCGAGCGTCAGCCCGCCGTCCGGGCCCGCATGCGCGAGCACCTGCGCGGCCGGCACGCCGTCCGGATAGAACTGGTCGTCCCACGTCGAGTAGAGCGAGTTGGTCCAGTACACGCGCCGGCCGTCGCGGCTGATCTCGACCATCTGCGGGCCGCCCGCGAACGCGCGGCCGTTCGGGTGCGGCGCGCGGCGCACGATCCCGCCGATGCGTACCGACCCCGCGAGCACCGGGTGATGCGGGTCCGACACGTCGTACTGACGCATCTCGCCCGTGCCCCAGCACGACACGTACAGAAAACGGTCGTCGAGCGACAGGTCGATGTCGGTCACGAGCGGCGGCACCGCGCCGAATCCCTTGAGCAGCGGCGGCAACTCGTCGGCGGCGGCCGGTTCGGGCGGAATCGTCGCGGTCTTCTTCACATGGAACTGGCCGTCCTCGCGCCACCAGGTCCAGATCGACCCTTCGAGATTGGTCGTGTCGACCACCACGCCGACGAACCCGTATTCGCGCACCGGATCGTGCGCGGGCCGCACCTCGAGCGCCATCTGGTGCTGCGCGCCGAGATCGATCGTCTGCACGTTGCGCCGCGCGCGCAGGTCCCAGAAATGCAGCCGGTGGCCGTAGCGGTTCGCGAGCAGGTCTTCCGGCACGATGCCGTGCTCGAATTGCGGCGGCAGCGCCCATTCGCTCGACACCATGTAGTCGCGCGGCAGGTTCCACCAGAAGTCGTAATGCTTGTCCTGCGGGCCGCGGTCGATTTCCCAGCGGCCGAGCACGTCGAAGGTCTCGCAGTCCATGATGAAGATGCCGGGCGCGCCGTCGGTGCCGTCCTTGCCCGCGCCGCCGAGCGTGCTCACGTAGATGCCTTCGGGGCCGCAATGCACCGTGTGCGGCCGCGAATAGCCGGTCTTCGCGAAAACCTCGTCGGGCTCGATGATCTTGTGGATGCGCGCCTGCGTCGGATGCGGCTTCGTGTCGATCACGTAGATGCGCGACGAGCGCAGGCCCGGGATGATCAGGAAGCGGCGCTCGAGGAACGCGTGACCGGTCAGCGGCGACAGCGACGACGAGCACGCATTCCAGCCGAAGTGGTGGAATTCGTCGCCGGTATTCGGCATCGTCACCGTGTGCACGATCTTGCCGTAGGTCGCCGAGCCGGGTTTCACGTCGATCACGGCGAGCGCGTCGGGCCTGGAAAAATCGGGGCTCAGCAACAACGTATAGGCAAATTCCTCCGCCGGCGCCTGCATCGCAAGTGCCGGCGAAGCGTGAAATGTCGGGTCAGGCCGCATGCTCATCGTAGTGCCTCTCTCGGTTGTATCGGATCAAGGATGCACGGCCGTTCACTGCGGACGTGCGGGTCGAACAGGTTGCATGACGCGCATGCGCCGGCGGCCGCGCGCGTCGGCAGGGCGCGCGGTGCGGTGCATCAGATCGGGAAAGCGGGGAAACGCGGTGCACCGGGTCGCCGCGCATGCGGCGTAACGGGCGCACGGTGATGCGAGGGTGCGGGGGCAGCGACGGCGCGCGGGGCACCGGCGGTCGGGCCCGCCAGGCGGACCATTTCTGCTGAGGCGTGCATAGCGATGTTCCGGCAGATGATGTAGGCATCAGGGCGGGCATGCATCGGACGCTGCGTGGCGCCGGACGGTGTGCCGTCGCGGCGAAGCGTGCCTAAGTGTAGTCGAGAAACGTGCGGCCGGTGGTGTGCGGCGCGCGTGCGGTTCAGCCGGATTCGCGCGCGAGTGAGATACTTGAACGCTGCCGCTGCGCACCGGGCAACCGGGCAGCGGCGATACGGACCGGCGGCGCCGGCGCGCGAGCGCGTGCCGGCCGCCGTCATCAACGAGGTAATGATTTCATGGTGAACGAGATGCTTGAAACCGCGACTGTGGGCGGCGGGTGCTTCTGGTGCACGGAGGCCGTGTTTCTCGACGTCGACGGCGTGACGGCCGTCCAGTCGGGCTATGCGGGCGGCCATACGCGCAATCCCGGCTATCGCGACGTCTGCGACGGCGACACCGGGCACGCGGAGGTCGTGAACGTGACGTTCGATCCGGCGCGCATCGGTTATCGGGAGATCCTCGAGATATTCTTCGCGACGCACGATCCGACCCAGCTGAACCGGCAGGGCAACGACGTCGGCACGCAATACCGATCGGCCGTGTTCACGCATTCGGATGCGCAGCGCGACGTCGCGCTCGACGTGATCCGCGAACTGGAGCGCGAGCAGGTGTTCGGGCAGCCTATCGTCACGCAGGTCGTGCCGCTCGACGACAACTACTGGCCGGCCGAGGACTATCACCAGAACTATTACGCGCGCAATCCGGGGCAGGGCTACTGCTCGGTCGTGATCGGGCCGAAGCTCGCGAAATTCCGCCAGAAGTTCTCGCACCGGCTGAAGTCGCTGCGCGGCGCGTGAGCGGCGCGTCAGTCCGTCAGCCAGCCAGCGGCGCGGGCACCCGCGCCGCGACCCCTACGCCGCCTCGTTGCGCCAGTGCGCGCACGCGGCGGCGATCTCGCGCGCGAGCGCGACGCACGACAGCGGCGCGGAGCCTTCCGCCTTGTTGTTGATCGTGATGATCACCGGCTGTCCGGCCAGCGCGTAGCGCGCGGCCAGCGCGGCGAGCGCCGAGCGCGTGGCCGGATCCTCGTCGACGAGCTTGTCGAACGGCTCGTACTTCGCTTTCGCCTGTTCGTACTTGAACCCGCCATGCAGGCTCCAGCGCACGATCAGCGGGCCAGGCGCATCGCCGTCGAGCAGCGCGAGCGCGGCCGCCTGGCGCAGCGGGTCGGGCATCCGCGCATGCAGGCCGACGCAGTAGCGCACGCCGAGCGCCGCGAGCGCGCGGATGAAGCGCGGCGTGAGCAGGCTCGCGTCGCGGATCTCGATCGCATAGCGCGTGCCGTCGGCATCCGGCGACAGCGGCGGCAGTGCCGCGAAGAACGCCGACAGCCGGTCGATCAGCGCGGCCGGGTCGGCGAGCAGTTGATCGGGCATCGGTGAAAACTGGAACACCAGCACGCCGGCCTTCCGGCCGAGCCCTTCGAGGCACGGCTGCACGAATTCCCGGGTGGCGAGCTGCGCGTCGAGGAAGGTCGGGTTCGGCCCGGACGGCTCGCCGCGCCGGCCGCGCACGACCGCGTCGGTGACGGATGCCGGCGCCTTCACGACGAAGCGGAAGTCGTCCGGCACCTGTTGCGCGTAGCGCAGGTAGTCGGCGACCGACAGCGGCCCGTAGAACGACCGGTCGAGGCTCACGCTCTTCAGCAGCGGATGCGCGCCGTACGCCTCGAGCCCTTCGCGCGACAGCTTGGTTTGCGCGAAATCGCCGTCGTAGACGATGCCGTCCCAGCCGGGGAAATACCACGACGACGTGCCGAGCCGCACGTTTGGCGGCAGCGCGGCCGCCGCGTCGGCGACTTCCGCGGAAACCGGTGCGGGCGGCACGCCGCGCCGGCGCCGGCCTTGCTTCGGCGGCGCGGCCGGCGGGGAGGGTTCGTCCCACAGCAGGCCGGACGCGGGGGGCGGCTCAGGTTCGTGATCGGCGGACGGGCGGGGCGATGCACGGCCGGCGCGCGCAGGCGACTTTGCCGGCTGCACCGCGTCGTGCTCGTCCGGTGTCACGTGTGCGCCGGCGCCTGCAGGATGGCCGTCGTCCGCGGGCGCGGCCGTGCGCGCGTCGTCGGGCGACGCGCCGCCGAACAGGTCGAACTGCCAGTCGGCGTGCGACCCGTCCGTGTCGTCGCGCTGCTGTCGTTGCGGCGGCGTGTTGCGCCGCGTCGTGCCGTCACCCATGCATGCCCAGCGTGAAGTGCCGCCTAGCGCGGCAGCGTGTGTTCGTACATATAGCGTCGCGACCATGGCAGCGTTTTCGCGCTGCGTCCGGCCTTGCGGCACACGATCTGGAAGATCGACACGTCGTCGTGCTCGAACGCATACGCGCAACCGGCGAGGTACACGCGCCAGATGCGGAATTTCTCGTCGTCGACGAGCGCGCGTGCCTGGTCCGCCTTCGCCTCGAAGTTCTCGGTCCAGATCTCGAGCGTGCGCGCATAGTGCCGCCGCAGGCTTTCGACGTCAATCGCCTCGAGCCCGCCGCGCTGCGCCGCTTCGAGCGCGAGGCTGATGTGCGGCAGCTCGCCGTCCGGGAACACGTAGCGGTCGATGAATTCGCCGCCGCCGAGCGCCGTTTCGCCGCTTTCCGCGTCGGTCGACGTGATCCCGTGGTTCATCGCGATGCCGTCGTCGGTCAGAAGGTCGTGCACGCGCGAGAAATAGAGCGGCAGGTTCTTGCGGCCGACGTGCTCGAACATCCCGACGCTCGTGATGCGGTCGAACTGTCCGTCGATCTCGCGGTAGTCCTGCAGGCGGATCTCGATCTTGTCCTCGAGCCCGGCGGCTTTCACGCGCGCGGTCGCGAGATCGAACTGGTTCTGCGACAGCGTGACGCCCAGACACGTCGCGCCGAACTTCTGCGCGGCGCGCAGCACGAGCGCGCCCCAGCCGCAGCCGATGTCGAGCAGGCGCTGGCCCGGCTCGAGCTGGATCTTGGTCAGGATGTGGTCGATCTTCTTGACCTGCGCGGCCGCGAGATCCTCGTCGCCGTTCTCGAAGTACGCGCACGAGTACACCATGTTCTCGTCGAGCCACAGCCGGTAGAACTCGTTCGAGACGTCGTAGTGATACTGGATCGCCTTCTTGTCGGTGTTCTTCGTGTGATTGAAGTAGCGCTTCACGCGCGCGAGCTTGCTCGCGCTGGTCACGGTGCTGCGCGCGAGCGAATAGCTGATGTTGATGATGTCCGACAGCCGGCCTTCGATGTCGATCTTGCCCTTCACGTACGCCTCGCCGAGATTGTCGAGGCTCGGTTCGAGCAGGAGCGGCAACGCCGACGCGCTGTTGACCTTCAGCGTGACCTGCGGCGCGCTGAAGGTGCCGAAATCGAGTTGATCGCCGTTCCACAGCACGAGGCGCGCCGGTATGTTCGCTTTCGCCCGTACTTCGTCCGCCCACTGTGCCAGCTTCTTTTCCCAGAACATTTGGATTCTCCGTTTGTTCGTTGAATCGAATACAGCCAAGTATCTTGACCGGCGCCCGCCGCTTGCGAGGCGGGCGCCCGGATGCAACACGAGACACGACCGGCGAGCGCCGGCACCGCGGCCGCGGTTCGGCTTACGGCGACAGGCGCGAGATCGTCCAGCCCGGCGCCGCCGCGGCGTCGCGCGTATAGAGCAGGCGGTCGTGCAGCCGCGACGGGCGGCCCTGCCAGAACTCGATCGCGTCGGGCACGACGCGATAGCCGCCCCAGTGCGGCGGGCGCGGCGGGTTCTCGCCGTAGCGTTCGGCCACGTCCTTCTCGCGCGCTTCGAGCGTCGCGCGGCTGTCGATCACGGCGCTTTGCTCGGACGCCCACGCACCGATGCGCGAGCCGAGCGGGCGCGACGCGAAATAGCGGTCGCTTTCGTCGGCGCTGGTCTTCTCGATCCGGCCTTCGATGCGCACCTGGCGCTCGAGCTCGATCCAGTAGAACAGCAGCGCCGCGTGCGGATGGGCGGCGAGATCGCGGCCCTTGCGGCTTTCGTAATTGGTAAAGAAGACGAACCCGCGTTCGTCGACGCCCTTGATGAGCACGATTCGGGCCGACGGCCGGCCGTCGTCGCCGACGGTGGCCAGCGTCATCGTGTTGGGCTCGGGGAGCTTGGCGGCGAGCGCCTCCTTGAACCAGCGATCGAACTGGGCGAAGGGGTCGGGGGCGGCATCGGCTTCGTCGAGCGAAGCACGCGAATAGTTGATGCGGAGATCGGCGAGAGTCGTCATGTTATGCAAACGCTTCAATCTGGGGCCAGTATAGCGAACGCGCAAGAATCGTGCGTGCACAGTGGCGCGTGCCGGCGGGGAGTTCAGGCAAAATAGAGGGCTGCACGACTTACGTTTTCCTTGCCGCCATGTCCGCTGCCGACACCGCCCCGCTCAGTTCCTCTGATCTTACCCCGACCCCGACAATCCAGCTTGACGTGGATCGCGAGCGCCGCTTCGGCGGCATCGCGCGGCTGTACGGCGCCCCTGCGCTCGCCGCGTTCGAGGGCGCGCACGTCGCCGTGATCGGCATCGGCGGCGTCGGTTCATGGACGGCCGAGGCGCTCGCGCGCAGCGCGATCGGCACGCTGACGCTGATCGATCTCGACAACGTCGCCGAAAGCAATACGAACCGGCAGATCCACGCGCTCGACGGCAATTACGGCAAGCCGAAGGTCGACGCGATGGCCGAGCGGATCGCGCTGATCGATCCCGCGTGCCGCGTGAACCGGATCGAGGATTTCGCGGAACCCGACAACTTCGACGCGCTGCTCGGCGGCGGCTTCGACTACGTGATCGACGCGATCGACAGCGTGCGCACGAAGGTCGCGCTGATCGCGTGGTGCGTCGCGAAAGGGCAGCCGCTCGTCACGGTCGGCGGCGCGGGCGGGCAGCTCGACCCGACGCGCATCCGCATCGACGATCTCGCGTTGACGATCCAGGATCCGCTGCTGTCAAAGGTGCGCGCGCAGTTGCGCAAGCAGCACGGCTTTCCGCGCGGGCCGAAGGCGCGCTTCAAGGTCAGCGCCGTGTATTCGGACGAGCCGCTGATCTATCCGGAAGCGGCCGCTTGCGACATCGAGGACGGCGCGGAGCCGTCCACCGCCGCGCATGTCGCGGGGCTCAACTGCGCGGGGTTCGGTTCGAGCGTGTGCGTGACCGCGAGCTTCGGCTTCGCGGCCGCCGCGCATGCGCTGCGGGCGATCGCGGCGCGGGCCGCGGGCTGATCGGGAAACCGGTCGACGCGCAAAGGAATGTTGCGGCGCGGCAGACGCGCCGCGCACGACCAGGCGATCCGGCCGGGCCATCGAGGCCCGGCCGGTCGTTCGTCAGTTGAGCGCCATGCTCAGCTTGCGCCGCCATGCGGCGACGAGTTCGGGGCGATCGCCCGCCAGCTCGAACACCGAGATCATCGTGCGGCGGCCGAGGTCGTCGCCGTACGCGCGGTCGCGCAACACGATTTCCAGCAACTGCTCGAGCGCGCCTTCGTACGCGCGTCGCGCGATCAGGCTCTGCGCGAGGTCGAAGCGTGCTTCGAGATCGGCGGGGTTCGCCGCGATGCGGGCTTCGAGCGCGTCGGTCGGCGGCAGGTCGGCCGTCGCGTCGAGCGCATCGAAACGGGTCTTGATCGCCTGGTAGCGCGGATCGGTGCCCTGCACGGTCTGCGGCGACAGGCGCTCGGCCTCGGCGCGCGCGGCGTCCACCTGGTTGTTCGCGAGCAGCAGTTCGATCAGGTCGAGCCGTGCGTCGTCGAAGCCGGGGTTCAGCGCGAGCGCCGCTTCGAGGTGGGTGAGCGCATCGTCGTAGCGCGATTCGGCGATCGCGTATTGTGCGGCGCGGCGCTCGGCTTCGTCGGGCGCGGGCAGCAGCCGGTCGAGGAACGCGCGCAACTGGCCTTCCGGCAGCACGCCGATGAACTGGTCGACGGGGCGCCCGTCGGCGAACGCGATCACGTGCGGGATGCTGCGCGTCTGGAAGTGCGCGGCGAGCTCCTGGTTCTCGTCGACGTTCACCTTCACGAGCTTCCAGCGGCCTTCGTAGTCGGCTTCGAGCTTTTCGAGCAGCGGACCGAGCGTCTTGCAGGGGCCGCACCACGGCGCCCAGAAGTCGACCAGCACGGGGGTGTCCAGCGACGCCTCGATGACGTCTTTCTCGAAAGTGGCAAGCGTGGTGTCCATGTCGTTCTCTTCCGTTCGAATGTCGTCAGGATGGGGGCGGCGCGCCTCTTTTTCAACGCGGCTTCGATTCGGGCAGCGGAATCCACTCCGTTTCGCCGGGCACCTTGCCCATTTCCTGGTTCGTCCAGGCCAGTTTCGCGCGCTCGATCGCGTCGCGGCTGCTGGCGACGAAGTTCCATTCGATGAAGCGCTCGCCGTCGATCTTGTCGCCGCCCAGCAGCATCGCGCGTGCGCCGCTGCCGCTCGCGAGCGTGACGGTGGCGCCCGGCGCGAGCACGGCCATCCGCTCGGCCGGCACCGGCGTGCCGTCGATCGCGAGGTCGCCGTCGACCACGTAGACCGCGCGCTCCTCGTGCGACGCGTCGAGTTCGAGGCGGCCGCCGGCCGCGAATTCCGCGGCGACGTACAGCGTGCGCGAGAACGTCGTGACGGGCGCGCGCAGGCCGAACGCGTCGCCGGCGATCACCGTCAGCGACACGCCGTCCTCGTTGCGCGTCGGCAGCGTGTCGGCCGCATGGTGCTCGAACGACGGCTCGGTGGTCTCGTGGGCGACCGGCAGCGCGACCCAGGTCTGGATTCCGTGCACGGTATGGCCGCTCGCGCGCTGCGCGTCGGGCGTGCGCTCCGAGTGCACGATGCCGCGGCCGGCCGTCATCCAGTTCACGTCGCCCGGCACGATCTCCTGCAGCGAGCCGAGGCTGTCGCGGTGCAGGATCGCGCCGTCGAACAGGTAGGTGACGGTGGCGAGCCCGATGTGCGGGTGCGGGCGCACGTCGAGCCCGGTGCCGGCCGGCAGCGTCGCGGGCCCCATGTGATCGAAGAAGATGAACGGGCCGACGAGGCGTGCGGCGAGCGCGGGCAGCGTGCGGCGCACCTGGAGGTTGCCGATGTCGCGGATGTGCGGCTTCAGCAGGGCTTTGATCGGATCGGTCATGGCGGGCCTCGCGGGGAGCGGCTGGAATGCCGGTCATTGTACTGGCGGCACGGCCGCGACGCGCGCAACGCGCGGGGCGCGAGCGCCGTCCGGCGGGAGCGGATACGCGCGATGCGGTTTTCCTGCTGCCGCAGCCGCCGCTGCGGCTGCCCCGTCGCCGCGCGTGACGGATTCCATGCGCGCCGCGCGGGTATCGGGCCGTCCGGCGAAACCCGGTAGACTGATCGGCTTCAAAAACATCCGACAATTGAGGAGACGCCGATGATGGCCCCGAAGGACTTGCTGCTCGCGCTGGTCGTGATCCTGGCGTGGGGCGTGAACTTCGTCGTGATCAAGGTCGGCCTGCACGGCATGCCGCCGATGCTGCTCGGCGCGCTGCGCTTCACGCTTGCGGCGGTGCCCGCGGTGTTCTTCGTGCGCCGGCCGCAGATTCCGTGGCGCATGCTGATCCTCTACGGCGCGACGATCCAGCTCGGCCAGTTCGTGTTCCTGTTCACCGGCATGTACGTCGGCATGCCGGCCGGTCTCGCGTCGCTCGTGCTGCAGTCGCAGGCGTTCTTCACGCTGGTGTTCGCGATGCTGTTCCTCGGCGAGCGGCTGCGCGTGCAGAGCCTGATCGGGCTTGCGATCGCCGCGGCCGGACTCGTCGTGATCGCGGCGCAGGGCGGCCGCGCGATGACGCTCGCGGGCTTCCTGCTGACGATCGGCTCGGCCGCGATGTGGGCGTTCGGCAATATCGTCACGAAGAAGGTCGGCAAGGCGAACCTGGTGTCGCTCGTCGTGTGGGCGAGCCTCGTGCCGCCCGTGCCGTTCTTCCTGCTGTCGCTGTGGTTCGAGGGGCCGCAGCGGATCGCGACCGCGCTGGCCGGGCTCAACGGCGCATCGATCTTCGCGGTCGTCTATCTCGCGTTCGTCGCGACGCTCGTCGGTTACGGCTTGTGGAGCCGCCTGATGTCGCGCTACCCGGCCGCGCAGGTCGCGCAATTCTCGCTGCTGGTGCCGATCGTCGGGCTCGCATCGTCGGCGCTGCTGCTCGACGAGCATCTGACGGACGCACAGTTGATCGGCGCCGCGCTCGTGATGGGCGGGCTCGCGGTGAACGTGTTCGGCGGGAAGCTGGTGCGCCGCTTCGCGGCGTCGTGACGCGCCGGCACGCAGCGCGTGCCGGCGGCGGGGACGGGTGGCGCGTCAGGCCATCCGGTTCTTCGCGAGCGGCGGGTTCGCGGCGAAGTAACGCTTGATGCCGCGGAAGATCGCATCGGCCATCTCGTCGCGATAGCTGTCGTCGTTGAGCCGGCGCTCTTCGTCGGGGTTGCTGATGAACGCGGTCTCGACGAGGATCGACGGGATGTCGGGCGCCTTCAGCACCGCGAACCCGGCCTGTTCGACCGAGCCCTTGTGCAGCTTGTTGATGCCGCCGACTTCCTTCAGCACGTAGTTGCCGTAGCGCAGCGAGTCGCGGATCTGCGCGGTCGTCGACATGTCGAACAGCGCGCGGTTCACGGCCGCGTCCGCCGTCTTGATGTTGATGCCGCCGATCAGGTCCGACGAGTTTTCCTTGTTCGCCATCCAGCGTGCCGCGGCGCTCGTCGCGCCGTGGTCGGACAGCGCGAACACCGACGAGCCGCGCGCGGACGGCGTCGTGAACGCATCGGCGTGGATCGACACGAAGAGATCCGCGCCGACGCGGCGTGCCTTCTGCACGCGCACGTTCAGCGGCACGAAGAAGTCCGCGTCGCGCGTCATCATCGCGCGCATGTTCGGCGCGCCGTCGATCTTCGCGCGCAGCTTCTTCGCGATGTCGAGTGCGATGTGCTTCTCGTACGTGCCGCCGCCGCCGATCGCGCCCGGATCCTCGCCGCCGTGGCCCGGATCGATCGCGACCGTCAGCAGGCGCACGGTGCCGCCCTTGCCGGATTTCGGCGCGGTGAACTTGTAGGTGTCGCCGTCGTCGTCGCTGTCGTCGCGGCGCGCGATGACGGGCGGCGGCTTGACGGCCGGCTTCGCGGGCGTGGCAGGCGAAGACGGCGTCGCGGCGGCCGGCGGCGTGCGCGGCGCGGCCGGCGTGTTCTGCGCGAAGCGCTGGAAGAACGCGTCGCTGTTGTCGCCCGCGCCGGGCGGCGGCGCGGCCGGGCCCGCGAGCGCGGTCGGCGGCTGCATCTGCTGCGCGCGCGCGGTGTCGTTGAGCGCCTGTTCCTTGCGTTCCGTCTGCGCGATCAGGTCGGTCAGCGGATCGGGCGCGACGGCCGGATACAGGTCGAACACGAGCCGGTACTTGTAGGTGCCGACCGGCGGCAGCGTGAACACCTGCGGCTTCACCGAGCCCTTCAGGTCGAACACCATCCGCACGACGTGCGGCTGATACTGGCCGACGCGCACCGACTGGATCTGCGGATCGTTCGGCGCGATCTTCGATACGAGGTCGCGCAACGCCTGGTCGAGATCGAGCCCGTTCAGGTCGACGACGAGCCGGTCGGGACCCTGCAGCAGCTGTTGGCTATTCTGCAGCGGCTGATCGGATTCGATCGTGACGCGCGTGTAATCGCGCGCGGGCCACACGCGCACGCCGAGCACCGACGACGCATGCGCGAGCCGCGGCGCGGCGAGACCGAGCACCAGCGTCGACGCGCCCGCGCACAGGATCTGACGGCGCCGCCAGTTGTGCGTCGCGGTGGCCGCCGATTCGATCGAGCGGAACGGTTTGATCAACATCTTTCGAGACATGCCTTTCCTGAAGCGCTGAACGCCCGGACGGTGAGGGCGCGTCCGTCGCCATCCACGTCGAGCGAGAAAACCAGATCGGGCACGCCGAGCAGGGTGCCCGCCTGTTGCGGCCATTCGACGAGGCAGATCGCGCTGGAATTGAAATATTCGCGAAAGCCTGCGTCGGACCATTCGGCCGGATCGTTGAATCGATACAGATCGAAGTGATAGACCTCAAGTTCCCCGTCTTCGCGCGCGAATGCGTACGGTTCGACGAGCGTGTAGGTCGGGCTGCGCACGCGTCCCGGGTGGCCGAGGCCGCGCAGGATCGCGCGCACGAGGGTGGTTTTGCCCGCGCCGAGGTCGCCGATCAGCTGGATCTGGAGTCCGTCGAACGCGTGGGCATGGGCGAGTTCGCTGCGTGCCGCGTCGAGCGCGTGCGCGAAGCGGGTGCCGAAGGCCTCGGTCGCCGCTTCGTCGGCGAGTGCGATCACGCGCTCCGCGAGCGGGGCAGGCAGCGTGTCGGCATGAGGCGTATGGGACGTGGCTGGCATTCTCGTAAAATAGTGCGATGAACCGATTACCGGAACTCGCCGCATCCGACAGGCCTTCGACTCGTGCCGAAGGCGCGGCGCCGTGCGCGCTCGATGATGCGACGTTGACTGCGCTCGCCGCTCGCATCAGGGCGTGGGGGCGCGAATTGGGTTTCGGGGCGATCGGCATCAGCGATACCGATCTCTCGGATGCCGAAGCAGGCCTCGCCGCCTGGCTGGAAGCCGGGTACCACGGCGAAATGGATTATATGGCGAAACACGGGATGAAACGTGCGCGGCCGGCCGAACTTGTGGCCGGTACGCGACGCGTGATCTCCGCGCGGCTCGCTTATCTGCCAGCCCAGACGCTCGCCGCCGACGGTCCCGATGCGTCATCCGGCGCGCTCGCGCCGCACGACTGGCGCGAGCGCGAACGCGCGCGTCTCGACGATCCGCAGGCGGCCGTCGTGTCGATCTACGCCCGCGGCCGCGACTATCACAAGGTGCTGCGCAACCGGCTGCAGACGCTCGCGGAGCGCATCGAGCGCGAGATCGGCGCATTCGGCTACCGCGTGTTCACCGATTCGGCGCCGGTGCTCGAGGTCGAGCTCGCGCAGAAGGCCGGGGTCGGCTGGCGCGGCAAGCATACGCTGCTGCTGCAGCGCGACGCGGGTTCGCTGTTCTTCCTCGGCGAGATCTACGTCGACGTGCCGCTGCCGACCGATGCGCAAACGGCGCCCGAGCTCGCGCCCGAGACGCCCGGCGCGCACTGCGGCAGCTGCACGCGCTGCATCGGCGCGTGCCCGACCGGCGCGATCGTCGAACCGTATCGCGTCGACGCGCGCCGCTGCATTTCGTACCTGACGATCGAACTGAAAGGCAGCATTCCGGAGCCGCTGCGGCCGATGATCGGCAACCGCGTGTACGGTTGCGACGACTGCCAGCTCGTGTGTCCGTGGAACAAGTTCGCGCAGGCCGCGCCCGTCGCCGATTTCGACGTGCGGCACGGGCTCGACCGCGCGACGCTCGTCGAGCTGTTCGCCTGGGACGCCGACACATTCGATACGCGGATGCAGGGCAGCGCGATCCGGCGCATCGGTTACGAAAGCTGGCTGCGCAATCTCGCGGTCGGGCTCGGCAATGCGTTGCGTGCGCCGGCCGATCGGCTCGCACCCGACGCGCGCGACGCGATCGTCGCCGCGTTGCGCGCGCGGGCCGACGATCCGTCGCCGATCGTGCGCGAGCATGTCGAATGGGCGCTGCGTGCCGCATGAAGGCGGCGTAAAGTGTCGTCGGCGCGCGGCGGCGCCGCGCGTTTCACCGGTGAGGAGGAGCTCATGTTCAACGCAGTCATCGACGCGCCGTTCGGCAAGGTCGGCATCCGCACCGATGCCGCGGTGGTGCGCGAGATCGTCTATCTGCCCGAGTCGGTCAAGTCGGTCGATCCGGACTCGCCGCTCGCGAAGCGCGCGGTCGAGCAGATCGAACGTTATTTCGAGCGCGCGTCGGCACGCTTCGACCTGCCGCTCGCCGACGTCGGCAGCGCCTTCCAGCATCGGGTGTGGAACGTGATCAGCGACATTCCGCCGGGCACGGTGCTGACCTACGGGCAGGTCGCGAAGCGGATCGGCAGCGCGCCGCGCGCGGTCGGCCAGGCGTGCGGCGCGAACTACTTCCCGCTCGTGATTCCGTGTCATCGCGTCGTCGCGGCGGGCGGCCTCGGCGGCTTCGCGAATCACGACGACAATGGCTATTACCAGAAAGTGAAGCGCTGGCTGCTGGCGCATGAAGGCGTGCCGTACCGATGAGTGAACCGTTGCTTTCCCCCGATTCCGATTCCGACGCCAACGACGGCGGCGAGGCCGCCGCATCGCCCGCGCTGCTCGCGAGCCGCGCGTCGATCGACGTGTTCTGCGACGCGCTGTGGCTCGAGCACGGGCTCGCGCGCAACACGCTCGATGCGTACCGGCGCGATCTGGTGCTGTTTTCGCAATGGCTGGCGGCGACGCACGATGCGCCGCTCGACTCGGCCGACGAAACGATGGTGACCGGCTACATCGCCGCGCGCAGCGACGGCAAGGCGACGTCGTCGAACCGGCGGTTGTCGGTGTTCCGTCGCTATTACGGCTGGGCCGTGCGCGAACATCACGCGAGCGCGGATCCGACGCTGCGGATCACGTCGGCGAAACAGGCCGCGCGGTTTCCGTCGACGCTGTCCGAGGCGCAGGTCGAAGCGCTGCTCGGCGCGCCCGACATCGGCACGCCGCTCGGCCTGCGCGATCGCACGATGCTGGAGCTGATGTACGCGAGCGGGCTGCGCGTGAGCGAACTCGTCACGCTGAAGACCGTCGAGGTCGGGCTCAACGAGGGCGTCGTGCGCGTGATGGGCAAGGGTTCGAAGGAGCGGCTCGTGCCGTTCGGCGAAGTCGCGCACGGCTGGATCGAGCGCTACCTGCGCGACGCGCGGCCGGCGCTGCTCGGCGCGCGCGCGGCCGACGCGCTGTTCGTGACCGCGCGCGGCGACGGGATGACGCGCCAGCAGTTCTGGAACATCATCAAGCGTCACGCGCAGCAGGCCGACGTGCGCGCGCACCTGTCGCCGCATACGCTGCGGCACGCGTTCGCGACGCACCTGCTGAACCACGGCGCGGACCTGCGCGTCGTGCAGCTGCTGCTCGGCCACAGCGACATCTCGACCACGCAGATCTACACGCACGTCGCGCGCGAGCGGCTGAAGACGCTGCACGCGCAGCACCACCCGCGCGGCTAGCGCGGCGCGTGCCGGCCGGCGCCGCGCGTCACGCAAGTTCGCGCAGCTTGTGCTTCAGCACCTTGCCCGTCGACGCGGCGGGCAGCGCATCGAGCACGCGGATGCGCGCAGGGCGCTTGTAGGGTGCGAGCCGTTCCGCGCACCACGCCTGCAGCGCGGCCTCGGTCGCCGTCGCGCCCGGCACCAGCTCGACGAACGCGAGCACTTCCTCGTTGCCCTCGACCGCGCGGCCGACGACGGCCGCCTGCACGACCTCCGGGTGCGCGTTCAGCACCTGTTCGACCTCGACCGGATACACGTTGAAGCCCGAGCGGATGATCAGCTCCTTGCTGCGGCCCGCGATCGTCACCGAGCCGTCCGCTTCCCGGCGCGCGAGATCGCCGGTGCTGAGCCAGCCGTCCGGCGACACGGCCGCGCGCGTCGCGTCCGCGTTGCGGTAGTAGCCGAGCATCACGTTCGGCCCGCGCACGCGGATTTCGCCCACCGCACCCTGCGGCACGTCGGCGCCGTCCGGTGCGACGATCCGCATCTCGACGCCCGGGATCGGCACGCCGACCGAGCAGTCGGTGCGCGGCGCGTCGAGCGGCGTCTGCGTGATCGTCGGGCTGCTTTCGGTCATTCCGTAGCCGTTGTGCAGCGGCACGCCGTACACGCGCTCGACGCGCGCCTTCAGGTCCGCGTCGAGCGGCGAGCCGCCCGAATACGCGAAGCGCAGCCGCGGCGCGCGCCATGCGTGCGCGTGCGTGTGCAGGTGCTCGAGCAGCTTCGCGTGCATCGCGGGCACACCCTGGAAGATCGTCACGCCTTCGTCGGCGAGCGCGACGCGCACGGCCTCCGGCGAGAAGCGCGGCGCGAGCCGCAGCGTCGCGCCCGCGTACAGGCTGCCGAGGCAGACCGACGCGAGCCCGTACACGTGCGACACGGGCAGCACCGCATAGACGACGTCGTCGGGCGACACGCCGCGCAGCGCGCTCGACGTCGCCGCGATGAACAGCAGGTTGCGATGCGACAGCATCACGCCTTTCGGGGTACCCGTCGTGCCGGTCGTGTAGATCAGCGCCGCGCACTGCGCGGCCCCGTCGGCCACCACCGGTTCATCGGGCGCGCTTGCGTCGACGCGGTACGACCACGCGCCGATGTCGACCGGCAGCGCGTCGGCGGGCGTCGCGTCGTAGCGCGCCGCATGGGTGCGCGCATCGGGCGATGCTTCCGTCGCGAACGCGATCAGCTTCGGCCGCGCGTGCGCAGCGATCGCATCGAGTTCGCCGGCGGACAGCCGCGCGTTCGACACGAGCGCCCATGCGTCGACGCGCGCGACCGCGAACAGCAGCACGATCTGCGCGACGCTGTTTTCCGCGACGATCATCACGCGATCGCCGCCGCGCACGCCGAGGCGCGCGAGCCGCTCGGCGGCCGCATCGACGGCCTGCGACAGCTCGCCGTACGACAGGCGGCGCGCGTCCTCGATCAGCGCCGGATGCGCGGGCGCTTGCGCGGCCCAGCGGGCGGGCACGTCGGCGATGCGGCCGGGCAGCGCGGCGAGCAGTGCCGCGACGTCGAGCGGCGCGGCTGGGCGGACAGGCGAGGACATGGCGTCTCCAGAAGAAGGGCCGGGCGGCGGCGCGGCGAGTTTTGCGAACGATCGTGCCATGACGGCGGGCGCGCCACAATCGGTCAATCGGGCAATAGCACTTCGCGATGTCCGCAATGATGACGGACGGGCGCGCCGCAACCGCAGGCAGGCTCGCCCGGGATCCCGGGATCCCGCGGCAAAAGGGCCGCGAGTATACCGCCGGTGCGCGGCCCACCGCCGCGAACACGAGACGGGGCGATCGTGCGACGACGCCCGCCCACTGGTCGTTCGCCATTAAAATGCCGCCATGAGCAAATCCAGACACGTGTCCGAGACACCCGCGACCCAGCTGCTGCGCCGCCACGGCGTCGCATTCGACGAGCATCCGTACGATTACGTCGAGCACGGCGGAACCGGCGAGTCGGCGCGCCAGCTCGGTGTCGACGAACACAGCGTCGTGAAGACGCTCGTGATGGAGGACGAGCACGCGAAGCCGCTGATCGTGCTGATGCACGGCGACCGCACGGTGTCGACCAAGAACCTTGCGCGGCAGATCGGCGCGAAGCGCGTCGAGCCGTGCAAGCCCGACGTCGCGAACCGTCATTCCGGCTATCTGGTCGGCGGCACGTCGCCGTTCGGCACGCGCAAGACGATGCCCGTGTACGTCGAGTCGACCATCCTCGAATTGCCGACGATCTACCTGAACGGCGGCCGCCGCGGCTACCTCGTCAGCCTCGCGCCGGCGGTGCTCACGACGCTGCTCGGCGCGACGCCCGTGCAGTGCGCGAGCGTCGACTGAGGGTTTCACCTTCGTGGCAGGCCGTGCTCGTTCGGTAGAATGGGCGCCGTTTCGGCCGGTCGGCCCGCCCGCCCGGCCGGCCGCCACGGCCTGCCGGCGGTTCGCCGCGACGGCGTCTGCCCCGACCGGTCGGCATGCCGCGCCCGGCCGTCCCTTTACCGATACGTTGAAAGAAGAGTTCTCCGCATGCAGATCCTGCTCGCCGCACTTGTTGCCTACCTGATCGGTTCGGTGTCGTTCGCCGTCGTCGTCAGCACCGCGATGGGCCTGGCCGATCCCCGTTCGTACGGGTCGAAGAATCCCGGCGCGACCAACGTGCTGCGCAGCGGCAACAAGAAGGCCGCGATCCTGACGCTCGTCGGCGACGCGTTCAAGGGCTGGTTCGCCGTCTGGCTCGCGCGGCACTTCGGGCTGACCGAGGTCGCCGTCGCGTGGGTCGCGATCGCCGTGTTCCTCGGCCACCTGTATCCGGTGTTCTTCCGCTTCCAGGGCGGCAAGGGCGTCGCGACCGCCGCCGGCGTGCTGCTCGCCGTGCACCCGGTGCTCGGCCTCGCGACCGCGCTGACCTGGCTGATCGTCGCGTTCTTCTTCCGCTATTCGTCGCTCGCGGCGCTGGTGGCGGCCGTGTTTGCACCGGTGTTCGACGTGTTCCTGTTCGGCACCGGCCACAACCCGGTCGCGTGGGCCGTGCTCGCGATGAGCGTGCTGCTCGTGTGGCGTCACCGCGGCAACATCTCGAAGCTGCTGGCGGGGCAGGAAAGCCGGATCGGTGACAAGAAGAAGGCAGCGTCCGACGGCGGCGCGCAGGACGGCGGAAAGGTTTGACGCAGGGGATGGCGGCTGCCGCCCGCCGGGGCGCCCCGTGTGCGGGGCCCGGCGGCGCGGCATGACTCGTTGACGGCGCGGTCGATGGCGCCGTCGACGGCGTCGATCAGTCGCGGAAGTTGTTGAAGTCGAGCGGGGTGTCGGTCACGTCCTTGCGCAGCATCGCGATCACGCTCTGCAGGTCGTCGCGCTTCGTGCCGGCCACGCGCACCGCGTCGCCCTGGATGCTCGCCTGCACCTTGATCTTGCTGTCTTTCACGAGCCTGACGATCTTCTTCGCGAGGTCGCCCGTCACGCCCTTCTTCACGGTGACGATCTGCTTGACCTTGTCGCCGCCGATCTTCTCGACCTTGCCGTAGTCGAGGAAGCGCACGTCGACGTTGCGCTTCGCGAGCTTGTTGATCAGCACGTCCTTGACCTGGCCGAGCTTGAAATCGTCGTCGGCGAACAGCGTCAGCTCGCGCTCCTTCTGCTCGACGCGTGCGTCGGAGCCCTTGAAGTCGAAGCGCGTCGAAATTTCCTTGTTCGACTGCTCGATGGCGTTCTTCACTTCGATCATGTTCGCTTCGGAAACGACGTCGAACGATGGCATGGCATTCTCCCTTGAGATGCGGGCGCCCGGCTGGCGCGCGGGCACTCGCTATAATTGCGGACTGTTTGCCATTTTACCGATGCCCCTTCGTTTGCCCAAGGCCGGCCGTGTGCCCGCCCGGCGGACGTGACCGCGAATGCCGATGCCTCCTGACGATTCCGCCCTGTCGCTGCTCCCCGACCATCCGCTCGCCGCGCACAACACGTTCGGCATCGCCGCGAAGGCGCGCTTTGCCGCGCGCATCACGCATGCGTCGCAGTTCGAGGCGCTGCACCGCGACCCGCGCGTCGCGTCGCTGCCGCAGCTCGTGCTCGGCGGCGGCAGCAACGTCGTGTTCACGCGCGATTTCGACGGTGTCGTGCTGCTCGACGAGATCGCCGGCCGCCGCGTCGTGCGCGAGGACGACGACGCGTGGTACGTCGAGGCCGGCGGCGGCGAGACCTGGCACGCGTTCGTCGCGTGGACGCTCGAGCACGGGATGCCGGGCCTTGAGAACCTTGCACTGATTCCCGGCACCGTCGGCGCCGCGCCGATCCAGAACATCGGCGCGTACGGCCTCGAGATGAAGACCTATTTCGACTCGCTGGTCGCCGTCGAACTCGCGACGGGGCGCCGCGAGCGTTTCGACGCCGCGCGCTGCGCGTTCGGCTATCGCGACAGCTTCTTCAAGCGGGAAGGGCGCGGCCGCTTCGCGATCGTGGCGGTGACGTTCCGGCTGCCGAAGCGCTGGACGCCGCGGCTCGGCTACGCGGACGTCACACGCGAGCTCGACGCGCGCGGCATCGCGCCGGACGCGGCGACGCCGCGCGACGTGTTCGATGCGGTCGTCGCGATCCGCCGCGCGAAGCTGCCCGATCCGCTCGTGCTCGGCAACGCGGGCAGCTTCTTCAAGAATCCGGTGATCGACGCCGCGCAGTTCGCTGCGCTGCGCGCACGCGCGCCCGAAGTCGTGTCGTATCCGCAGCCGGACGGGCAGGTGAAGCTCGCGGCCGGCTGGCTGATCGACCAGTGCGGCTGGAAAGGGCGCGCGCTCGGTGCGGCGGCCGTGCACGACCGGCAGGCGCTCGTACTGGTCAATCGCGGCGGCGCGACGGGCGCCGAGGTGCTCGCACTGGCGCGCGCGATCCAGGACGACGTGCGCACGCGCTTCGGCGTCGAGCTGGAGCCCGAGCCGGTTTGCCTGTGAGTCGGGCCTGACGCTGGTTCGCGCCGCTTCGGCGGTGCACGGGATCGCATCTTGCCGGCCCCGAAGGCAATTGCCTCCCGTTGTTCCGGCGACCCCGCCCCGCGGTCAGGAGGCATGCCGTGCGTCGACCGTGCGCGGCGCGTTCCTTGCACGCGCCATTCAATTCACGATGCTTGACGATCGATCGCTGCCGCGACCTTGACTTACACTTAACCTAGAAGTTAAATGAGACTATGCGATCGACGACACCCGATCCCCTTTCCGTAGTCTTCGCCGCGCTGGCCGATCCGACCCGCCGGGCGATCCTGCTTCGCCTGGCGGAGGGCGCGGCGCCGGTCGGCGAACTGGCCCGACCGTTCGACATGTCGGCGCCGGCGATTTCGAAGCATCTTCGCGTGCTGTCGGAGGCGGGGCTGATCGAGAGGGAAGTCAATGCGCGCTGGCGAATCTGCCGGTTGCGCGCGGACGGGATGCGCGATGCACACGGATGGCTCGAAGCCTATCGGCAGTATTGGGAAGAGAGCCTCGATCGACTGACGGCGTTCGTCGAACAATCGTGCGCCGGCGGCACGGTCGGCGACGACGTTCCACCTCGGCGGGAGAAGTCATGAGTCAGGCAGCGACGTTTCACCTTGAATTGAACCGCTTCATCCGCGCGCCGCGCGAGCGAGTCTTCGATGCGTTCACGAACGAAACCGCGCTGGCGTCCTGGCATTGTCCACGCGGGATGAGCGTGATCGAGGCGAGTGCCGACGCGCGGGTCGGCGGCAAGTACCGCATCGTGATGGGCGGGCGCGACGGTTCGCGGCACATCGCGGGCGGCGAATACCAGAAGGTCGATCGCGTCGATTTCCTGGCGTACACCTGGGCGTGGGAGGCCGGGGCGATGCCGGCCGACCTGAAGACGCTGATCGAGGTCACGTTCACCGACCGGGACGGCGGCACGCATCTGCACATGCGTCACAGCGGCTTTCCCGGGGAGGCCGAGCGCGATTCGCACATGGGCGGGTGGCAATCGGTGTTCAACCGGCTCAGCGATCTGCTGGACCCGGAAGGCAGCGCGGGAACGGTCAGCGTGATCGGTGATCCGCGCAGCTCCTTCTGCCGCACCGTGCGGATGGCACTCGCGGAAAAGGGCGTCGCATATACGTTGCAGGCGGTGCCGCCGCATTCGCCGGAGGTGCTCGCGCACAACCCGTTCGGGCGCATTCCGGCGTTCTGCGACGGCCCGGTCGAGTTTTACGAAACGCGGGCGATCCTCGGCTATATCGACGAAGCGTTCGACGGCCCGAGCCTGTTGCCCCAGTGGGGCGCCACCGCGCATGCGCGCGGCGAGCAGTGGATCAGCCTGATCACCTGTCACGCGTACGACGCGATGGTTCGCCGCTACGTGCTGCAGTACATCTTCCCGAAGGGCGAAAACGGCCAGCCCGACCGCGCGGTGATCGACGCGGCGCTCCCCGACATCGACAAGCATCTGCGCGTGTTCGACGCAGCGTATGGCGGCCGCGACTATCTGGTCGGTGGAACGGTGTCGATGGCGGATCTGTTCCTGGCACCGATCGTGGCGTATGTCGGGATGTTCCCGGAAGGTGCGGAACTGCTGCGGAACGTCCCGAACGTCACGCGCGCGCATGCGGTGATGCGCGAACGGCCGAGCTTCGCCGCGACCCAGCCGGCGCCGGGCTGACCGGGGGCGCATCGGCATGAGCATTCGTTTCGCCCACACGATCGTCGTGGAGCAATCGCCGGCGGAAGTGTTCGCGACACTCGACGATTTTTCCGTCACGCCGCAATGGCTCGAGCGCTGCACCGGCATCGAGAAAGCGGCGCCGGGGCCCAACGCCGAGGGGCAGGCGCTGCGCTACGCGTACCGCGACGGGCGGCGGGCCGGCGTGATGGACGGGCGCATCGTCATTCGCAAGCCGGGTGAGCGGCTCGTTTGCGTGTACGAAGACCGGATGATGCGCGTGAACGTCGATTTCCGCATCGAGGCGCATGACGGCGGCACGCGCCTGACTCACGAGGTCGAGATCGCGCCCAGAACCTGGCTCGCGCGGCTGTTCTCGCCGATGGTGCGCCGCGCGCTGCCGATGCAGACCGTTCGCGCGATGGAAAGCTTGCGCGATTACCTGCGGCGCGCCCATGCGCCGCAGGTCGGCAAATGAAAAGCGCCGGTCGGTGACCGGCGCTTCGAGCGTGAGGTGACGCCTGGCCGTCAGTGCTTCAACCGGCCGAGCAGCAGGAACTCCATCAGCGCCTTCTGCACGTGCAGGCGGTTTTCCGCCTCGTCCCACACGACGCTCTGCGGGCCGTCGATCACGCCGGCCGTCACTTCCTCGCCGCGGTGCGCGGGCAGGCAGTGCATGAACAGCGCGTCCTGGTTCGCGTGACCCATCATTTCCTCGTCGACGCACCAGTCGGCGAACGCCTTCATCCGTGCCTCGTTTTCGGCTTCGAAGCCCATGCTCGTCCACACGTCGGTCGTCACGAGATCGGCGCCCTTGCACGCTTCGTTCGGATCGTCGAACACCTCGTAGAACGGCGCGCTGCCCGGCGACACGAGCTTCATGTCGAGCGCATAGCCCGGCGGCGTCGACAGGCGCAGCTTGAAGCCGAGGATCTGCGCGGCTTCGATCCAGGTGTACAGCATGTTGTTCGCATCGCCGACCCACGCGACCGTCTTGCCGGCGATCGGGCCGCGGTGCTCGTAGTACGTGAAGATGTCGGCGAGCACCTGGCACGGGTGGTAATCGTTGGTCAGGCCGTTGATCACCGGCACGCGGGAGTTTTCCGCGAAGCGCGTGATCACGTCCTGCTCGAACGTGCGGATCATGATGATGTCGACCATCCGCGAGATGACCTGCGCGGAATCCTCGACCGGCTCGCCGCGGCCGAGCTGCGTGTCGCGCGTACTCATGAACACCGCGTGGCCGCCAAGCTGGAAGATGCCGGCTTCGAACGACAGGCGCGTGCGCGTCGAGCTCTTCTCGAAGATCATCGCGAGCGTGCGGTCGTGCAGCGGGTGGTAGGTCTCGTAGTTCTTGAACTTGCGCTTCAGGATACCCGTGCGTTCGAGCACGTACTCGTAGTCTTCCAGCGAGAAATCCTTGAACTGCAGGTAGTGACGAATGGTTTTGGCGGTCATGAAACGAAGTACGGCGGGTCTGAACCGGCAGCGGGGCCGGACGGCGCCGCCGTCGGGTGTGGATAACTCAAAGCAGCATAAAGGATTTTCTGTGCTTTGACGAGCCACGGCGCGAGCCGCGAAGAAAACCGGGGCGGGATCGTGGCGCGCGACGGAGAACGCCGGAAGAGGGGCCGCGAGACGACGCGCGATGGCGCGCTGCGGTATAATTCAAAAGTTTTCTCCAGCCCGGCAGGCAAGCCTTTTCGCGCTCTGCCGGACACAAGCCATGCGCTGCACAAATCCGGTGCGGCGCGCCGGCGGCACGCATCGACGGCCTGTTTTCGGGATATCGGAGCGCGTGTGTCGTCGTCCACTCCAGCTTTGTGTTCGCGTATCCAGGCGCCGTCGCCTGGACATCGCCGGGCCGTCACTTGGGTAACCACATGGCTGAAACCCCTCCGACCGAATTCTTCATCCAGGGCATTACGAAAGACGGGAAAAAGTTTCGCCCGAGCGACTGGTCGGAGCGTCTGGCCGGCGTGATGGCCTGCTTCGGGCCGGGTGCGAGCGGGCCGAACGCTCGCCTGAAATATTCGCTGTACGTGCGCCCGACGATGCTCGGCGACCTGAAATGCGTGATCCTCGATTCCCGGCTGCGCGACATCGAGCCGATGGCGTTCGATTTCGTGCTGAACTTCGCGAAGGACAACCACCTCGTCGTCACCGAGGCGTGCGAGCTGCCGGACTACAACGAGAAGAAGTGAGTTTGACGGGCGAGGGTGCATGCCGCGCCCGCGCCTGATGGTCGCCCGGTGCGATGCGCGGACGACACGCAACAAAAAAGCCCGCCTAGGCGGGCTTTTTTGCGATCGCAGGAAACAGGAGCGCCCGCCGAAGCGGGCACACCGGATTTACGCTGCTGCCTGCAGACCCTTGACGGCTGCGGCGAGGCGGCTCTTGCTGCGAGCGGCCTTGTTCTTGTGAACGATCTTCTTGTCGGCGATCGTGTCGATCGTCTTCACGGCAGCCTTGAACAGCTCGGCAGCCTTTGCCTGGTCGCCGGCTTCAACAGCCTTGCGAACCGACTTGATCGCGGTACGGAATTTCGAGCGCAGCGCCGAGTTGTGCGAATTTGCCTTCGCGGCTTGGCGGGCGCGCTTGCGTGCTTGTGCGGAGTTAGCCATGACGGTTCCTTATCCTGTCCTGTTTCCAGAGCTTGGAGCCTGACGGCCAAGCGCTGCTTTTCGATCCGTCCCCTGAGAGCGATTGCCCAGGGGCGCATAAAAAACGGTGATTTTAACCGAGGCCGAGACATGAAAACGACAGGCGCCGTGCATGTAACAGGCTCAGAAACCGGCGATTATAGCAACAAAATCAAGCGCGTGGCAAGGTCAACGTGACATCGGCCGGACGAGGGTGCCGGCGACGTGCGCCCTTTTCGGCATCCGTCCGTGCCGGGACACGCAACGTCCGTATAATAAGCGCCCCATGAATCTATTCCGAGCCCTGCTGACGGTCAGCGGCTTCACGCTGCTGTCGCGCGTGACCGGACTGGCCCGCGAGACGCTGATCGCCCGTGCGTTCGGCGCCAGTCAATACACCGACGCGTTCTACGTCGCCTTCCGAATTCCGAACCTGCTGCGCCGCCTGTCTGCCGAAGGCGCGTTCTCGCAGGCGTTCGTGCCGATCCTGGCCGAGTTCAAGAACCAGCAGGGGCACGATGCGACCAAGGCGCTCGTCGACGCGATGTCGACCGTGCTCGCCTGGGCGCTCGCCGTGCTGTCGGTCCTCGGGATCGCCGGCGCGTCGTGGGTCGTGTTCGCGGTCGCGTCCGGCCTGCATACCGACGGGCAGGCGTTCCCGCTCGCGGTCACGATGACGCAGATCATGTTCCCGTACATCGTGTTCATCTCGCTGACGACGCTCGCGTCCGGCGTGCTGAACACCTACAAGAGCTTCTCGCTGCCCGCGTTCGCGCCGGTGCTGCTCAACGTCGCGTTCATCGCCGCGGCCGTGTTCGTCGCACCGCACCTGAAGGTGCCGGTCTTCGCGCTCGCGTGGGCCGTGATCGTGGGCGGCGTGCTGCAGTTCCTCGTGCAGCTGCCGGGGCTGAAGAAGATCGACATGGTGCCGCTGATCGGCCTCAACCCGGTGCGCGCGCTGCGTCATCCCGGCGTGAAGCGGGTGCTCGCCAAGATGGTGCCCGCGACGTTCGCGGTGTCGGTCGCGCAACTGTCGCTGATCATCAACACCAACATCGCGTCGCGGCTCGGGCAGGGCGCGGTGTCGTGGATCAACTACGCCGACCGCCTGATGGAATTCCCGACCGCGCTGCTCGGCGTCGCGCTCGGCACGATCCTGCTGCCGAGCCTGTCGAAGGCGCACGTCGACGCCGATTCGCATGAATATTCGGCGCTGCTCGACTGGGGGCTGCGCGTCACGTTCCTGCTCGCGGCGCCGAGCGCGCTCGCGCTGTTCTTCTTCGCGACGCCGCTCACCGCGACGCTGTTCAACTACGGCAAGTTCGACTCACATACCGTCACGATGGTCGCGCGCGCGCTCGCGACCTACGGGATAGGCCTCGTCGGCATCATCCTGATCAAGATTCTCGCACCGGGCTTCTATGCGAAGCAGGACATCAAGACGCCGGTGAAGATCGCGATCGGCGTGCTGATCGTCACGCAGATCTCGAACTACGTGTTCGTGCCGCTGATCGGCCATGCGGGCCTGACACTGAGCATCGGCGTCGGCGCCTGCCTGAACTCGCTGCTGCTGTTCCTCGGGCTGCGCAAGCGCGGCATCTACCAGCCGTCGCCGGGCTGGCCGCGCTTCTTCGTGCAGTTGATCGGCGCGACACTCGTGCTCGCGGGCCTGATGCACTGGTGCGCGATCAGCTTCGACTGGACCGGCATGCGCGCGCGGCCGCTCGATCGCATTGCGCTGATGGCCGCATGCCTCGTGCTGTTCGCTGCACTATATTTCGGTATGTTGTGGGTGATGGGCTTCAAATACGCTTACTTCAGAAGGCGCGCCAAGTGACGACCGCAATGACTCGCGTCCTCGACTACTTCAGCACGCTCGTGGCGGACGACGACAGTCTGCCCGTCACGGAAACCGTGCTGTCGCTCGCACAGGACGCGTATCCCGATCTCGACCTGCAGGGCACGCTGGCCGAAATCGACATCCTGGCCGCGCGGCTGCGCCGCCGGCTCGCCGACGATGCGAACCTGAAGGACCGCGTCGCCGCGCTCAACGAGTTCTTCTTCCGCGAACTCGGCTTCGCATGCAATCACAACGATTACTACGACCCCGATAACAGCCACCTGAACGCGGTGCTGAAGCGGCGGCGCGGGATTCCGATCTCGCTGTCGGTGCTGTATCTGGAGCTCGCCGAGCAGATCGGCGTGCCGGCGCGCGGCGTGTCGTTCCCAGGCCACTTCCTGCTGCGCGTCACGCTGCCGGACGGCGACCTGATCATCGATCCGACCAACGGCCATTCGTTGTCCGAAGCCGAGATGGTCGAGATGCTCGAGCCGTACGTCGCGCGTGCGGCGGGCGCGGTCGACAGTGCGTTGCGCGCGCTGCTGCAGCCGGCCACGAGCCGCGAGATCATCGCGCGGATGCTGCGCAACCTGAAGACGATCTATCTGCAGACGGAACGCTGGCAGCGGCTGCTCGCGGTGCAGCAGCGGCTCGTGATCCTGCTGCCGGAACAGCTCGACGAAGTGCGCGACCGCGGCTTCGCGTATGCGCGGCTCGATTATCTGCGCCCAGCGCTCGAGGATCTCGAGCAGTATCTCGGCGAGCGGCCCGATGCGGACGACGCGACCGTCGTCGAATCGCAGGTGACCGAGTTGCGGCAGCGGATGCAGCGCGACGGCGAGGACTGAGCCGTCGCAGTATCACCGGCACCTCGAACGTCGAAACGCCCGCATCGCGGGCGTTTTTCGTTTGCAGTGGCTTGCATTTACTTCGGCTGCATCCGGATCGCGCCGTCGAGGCGGATCACTTCGCCGTTGAGCATCGGGTTCTCGATGATCTGGCGCACCAGCATCGCGTATTCATCCGGTTTGCCGAGCCGCGGCGGGAACGGCACCATCGCGCCGAGCGCGTCCTGCACGTCCTTCGGCATGCCGAGCAGCATCGGTGTCTCGAACAGCCCGGGCGCGATCGTCATCACGCGGATGCCGTGGCGCGACAGGTCGCGCGCGATCGGCAGCGTCATGCCCGCGACGCCGGCCTTCGACGCCGCATACGCGGCCTGGCCGATCTGGCCGTCGTACGCGGCGACCGACGCGGTGCTGACGATCACGCCGCGTTCGCCGCCGGCGTTCGGCGCGGTCGCGGCCATCGCGGCGGCCGCGAGCCGGATCATGTTGAAGGTGCCGACCAGGTTCACGTTGATCGTCTTCGCGAACACGTCGAGCGGATGCGCGCCGTCCTTGCCGACGGTTTTCGCGGCGGGCGCGATGCCCGCGCAGTTCACCAGGCCGCGCAGCGTGCCCGTGCCCGTGCGCGTCGCGGCGTCGACGGCCGCCTGCGCGTCGGCCTCGCCCGACACGTCGCAGCGCACGAACAGGCCGCCCAGCTCGCTCGCGAGCGCCGTGCCGGCCGCCTCGTTCAGGTCGGCGAGCACGACCTTGCCGCCGGCCTGCGCGAGCATGCGGGCCGTGCCGGCGCCGAGGCCCGATGCGCCGCCCGTGATCAGAAAGACGTTGCCGCGAATCTCCATCACTGTCTCCTTGGTTGGGTCCGATGCCGGTCGATCGGAGGAAGGCCGGTGCGCCGGTTCAGGGGGCGCATGCGTTCGATCGATTGTACGGGGCGCCGTCGGGCGCGGGCGAGACCGGCACGGTCATGCGAATCCAGGTCGGACGAAACGGACCGAAGGGACGACGCAGGCGAAACGGACTAAATGGACGAAACGGACGAAAAAAAACCGCCCGGAAAGGGCGGCTTGCGGAGCACGGCGCGGTGCTTACTTCAGTGCGTCGAACGCGCGCTCGCGGATTTCGTCAACGCTGCCGAGGCCCGAGATCTTGCGATACTGCGGGGCCTTCAGGCCGTTTTCCTCGCCGCGCTGCGCCCAGTCGCCGTAGTACGTGATCAGCGGCTTGGTCTGCGCTTCGTACACCTCGAGACGCTTCAGGACGGTTTCTTCCTTGTCGTCGTCGCGCTGGATCAGCGGCTCGCCCGTCACGTCGTCCTTGCCCTCGACCTTCGGCGGGTTGAACTTCACGTGGTACGTGCGGCCCGATGCCGGGTGCGTGCGGCGGCCGCTCATGCGCTCGACGATTTCCGAGAACGGGACGTCGATTTCGAGCACGTAGTCGATCGCGACGCCGGCTTCCTTCATCGCGTCAGCCTGCGCGATCGTGCGCGGGAAGCCGTCGAACAGGTAGCCGTTCGCGCAGTCGGATTCCTTCAGGCGCTCCTTCACGAGGCCGATGATCAGGTCGTCCGTCACGAGCTTGCCTTCGTCCATGAAGCGCTTCGCCTCGATGCCGAGCGGCGTGCCGGCCTTGACGGCCGCGCGCAGCATGTCGCCCGTCGAGATTTGCGGGATGCCGAACTTTTCCTTGATGAAGTTTGCCTGGGTACCCTTGCCCGCGCCGGGCGCGCCCAACAGGATCAAACGCATGGTGATATCTCCGGTATGTAGATTCGTGTGGCGAGACGCAAAAGCGTCGGCGACAGCGTGCGCGGGGCTTGCCTTGCGCGCGGCGGACCGGTCTGATGCGGCGCGCGGCGAAAAGCGACGCGCGGCTGCCGGGACGGGCCGTGGCGGGGTCAAGCGATGGCGCGCGGGTCGCGGACGGCTCGCACAATCGCCTGATTATGCCACGGGTTATTTTGAACCCGGCCGAAAAAGGGCCTGCACGCGTGCGAGATCGGCCGGCGTGTCGATGCCGGCTTCGGGCGCGTGTTCGGTGATCAGCACGGCGATGCGCTCGCCGTGCCACATCGCGCGCAGCTGTTCGAGCTGCTCGGCCTGCTCGATCGGCGCCTGCGCGAGCGACGGATAGGTGCGCAGGAAACGCGCGCGATACGCGTAGAGGCCGATGTGGCGATGGACCGGAAAGGCCGGCCCAGGCATGGCCGCAACGTCGGGCCAGTGCGGCTGGTACGCATCGCGGCTCCACGGAATCGGCGCGCGCGAGAAGTACATCGCGACGTTGCGCGCGTCGAGCGCGACCTTCACGATGTTCGGGTTGAACACGTCGGCGGCGTCGTGGATCGGATGTGCGGCGGTCGCGATCGCGCAGTCCGGATGCGCGGCGAGGTGCGACGCTACGTCGCGCACGAGCGCCGGGTCGATCAGCGGCTCGTCGCCCTGCACGTTGACGACGACGGTGTCGTCGCTCCACCCGAACGTCGCGGCGACTTCCGCGAGCCGGTCGGTGCCGGACGGATGGTCGGCGCGCGTCAGCACCGCTTCGAAACCGTGCTCGCGGGCCGCGTCGAGCACGCTCTGCGCGTCGGACGCGACGAGCACCTGCTGCGCGCCCGCTTCGCGCGCGCGCTCGGCGACACGGACGACCATCGGCTTGCCGCCGAGATCGGCGAGCGGCTTGTTCGGCAGGCGCGTCGACGCGAGCCGGGCAGGAATGACGGCGATGAAGGGCTGCGGATGAGTCATCGGGGCTGGGCGGTGAGAAGAGCGGGGCGGGCGGCGCGTCGAAGGCAGGCCGCCCGGCAGGTTCGGCACGCGGCTGCGGCGAACCGCGGCCGCGTTCCGGTGCGCCGGTGCGGCGTTTAGCTGCTGGCCGGGCCGGCGGGGTCGACCGGCGTGCCTTCGACGGTCTGGCGTGCTTCGTCGACGAGCATCACGGGGATGCCGTCGCGGATCGGGTAGGCGAGCTTGTCCGCGTTGCAGATCAGCTCCTGCGCGGCGCGGTCATAGTGGAGCGGGCCTTTGCAGATAGGGCACACAAGGATTTCAAGCAGGCGAGCGTCCACGGAGTTTCTCCACAACGAGGGCAATGAGGCGAGGATCGAGCGCGGCTTCGACGGGGACGACCCACAGCCGAGCGTCGCGCCAGGAAGCGCCCAATTTTACTGCATCCTTCTCGGTGATCAGGATCGCGTCGACCGCGTCGTCGACGAACGGATTGTCGGCGAACGCGTAATGGTCGGGCAGCGCGCGCGTCGCCGGCGCGAGGCCGGCCGCGCGCAGCGTCGCGAAGAAGCGTTCGGGCGCGCCGATGCCGGCCGCGGCGAGCACGCGCTCGTGCGCGAACTGCGACAGCGGGCGGCGCAGCGCCGGCTGGTCGAGGTGCCAGGCGGCGCCCGGCGTGAGCGCGAGCGAATAGGTGTCGGGCCACGGCGGCAGCGCGCCGCTGTACGGATCGTTGACGAGCGTCGCGTCGCGGTGGCGCGACAGCGGTTCGCGCAGCGGCCCGGCCGGCAGCAGGAAGCCATTGCCGCCGAGCCGGTGGTCGAACACGACGAGCTCGACCGTGCGCGCGAGGCGATAGTGCTGGAGGCCGTCGTCGCTGACGATCACGTCGACGTCCGGGTGCGCGGCGCGTAGCGCCTGCGCGGCCGCGACGCGGTCGGGGCACACCCACACGGGCGCGCCGGTGCGGCGCGCGATCAGCAGCGGCTCGTCGCCGGCCGCGCGCGCGCGCGACGCGGGCGTGACCGCGGTCGGTGCCTTCACGTTCGCGCCGTAGCCGCGCGACACGACGCCCGGCGTGAAACCGGCCGCGCGCAGCGCGTCGACGAGCGCGATCACGGTCGGCGTCTTGCCGGTGCCGCCGACGGTCACGTTGCCGACCACGACGACGGGCACGCCGACGTCGACCGATTGCTTCCAGCCCTGCGCGTAAGCCGTGCGGCGCAGCGCCGCGCACAGGCCGAACACGCACGCGAACGGCGTGAGCGCCCAGGCGAGGGCGCCGCGTCGCTGCCATTCGCGCGTGAGGCACGCTTCGAGCCGCGCGAGCGGGCCGCCGGGCGCGCTCATCGGGCCGGGCGCGGCGCGTCGTGCGCCGCGGCGTGGGACGGATTCGTCAAGACGGATTCTCCGTTGGGCGGCGCATGCCGCAAGGTCTTCGGAAGGCGGCACTCTAGCGCGCCGCACGCGGGCGCGGCAAGCGCGGCCGGGCGACGCACCCGATGGGGCCGGATCGGAACGGGCTGTGGATAACTCTGTGAAAAACTCCCCGCCTGTTCACGTCAAACGCCCGCCGGGTGGACATCGAATCGGTTGAGAATCAAGCTGCAAGGTTTAAAAAACTATAAAAATCAATGCATTGCGCGGAATCGTCTGGATTTTTCCGTGGTTTTTAAGCGGTTTTGGTGGACGATTGCCAGAGTGTGGACACCTTCCGCGTGTTGCAGCGCGGGCGGCCGGCGCTGGACGCCGCGCGCGTGTCGGACTATCGTGTCGCCGCCAGCATTCATCCGACCGCCCATGCTTTCCGACTCTCCCTTTTCCGCTCCCGGCGCCGCACGCGGCGGCGACGAAGTGATTCCCGTTTCGGCGCTCAACCGCGCGATTTCGACGATGCTCGAGCGCTCGTTTCCGCTGCTGTGGATCTCGGGCGAAGTGTCGAACTTCACGCGCGCCGCGAGCGGCCACTGGTATTTCTCGATCAAGGACCAGCAGGCGCAGATGCGCTGCGTGATGTTCCGCGGTCGCGCGCAGTACGCGGAATTCACGCCGCGCGAAGGCGACCGGATCGAGGTGCGCGCGGTCGTCACGATGTACGAGCCGCGCGGCGAAGTGCAGCTCAACGTCGAGGCCGTGCGGCGCACCGGCCAGGGGCGCCTGTACGAGGCGTTCCTCCGGCTGAAGGCGCAGCTCGAGGCCGAGGGTCTGTTCGCACCCGAGCGCAAGCGGCCGCTGCCGGCGCACCCGCGCGCGATCGGCATCGTCACGTCGTTGCAGGCCGCCGCGTTGCGCGACGTGGTGACCACGCTCGCGCGCCGCGCGCCGCACATTCCGGTGATCGTCTATCCGGCGCCCGTGCAGGGCGCGGGCGCCGCCGAGAAGCTCGTCGCGGCCGTGCAAACCGCGAACGCGCGGCGCGAGGTGGAAGTGCTGCTGGTCTGTCGCGGCGGCGGGTCGATCGAGGATCTGTGGTCGTTCAACGACGAAGCGCTCGCGCGTGCGATCGCGGCGAGCGAACTGCCGGTCGTCAGCGGCGTCGGCCACGAAACCGATTTCACGATCGCGGACTTCGCGGCCGACCTGCGCGCGCCGACGCCGACCGGCGCGGCCGAACTCGCGAGTCCGCAGCGCGCGTTGCTGTTGCGCGAGGTGGCCGACCGGCAGCGCGCGCTTGCGCGCAGCCTGGAACGCGGGCTCGAGCAGCGTGCGCAGCAGCTCGACTGGCTCGCGCGCCGGCTCGTCAGCCCGGCCGAACGGCTGCAGCGGCAGCGCACCCATGTCGAACAGCTGGCGGTGCGGCTCGCGTCGGCGGCGTCGCGGCCGGTGCGCGACGCGCGTGCGCGTTTCGCGCTCGCGCAATTGCGCTGGCAGCGCGCGCGGCCCGATCCGGCGCAGGCGCGCCATGCGCTCGCCGGATTGTCGCAACGTCTCGTGGTGGCGCTGCAGCGCCGTCACGAGCGCGATACCGCGCGCGTGTCGGCCTGCGCGGCGCGGCTCGAGGTGCTGAGCCCGCAGCGCACGCTCGAGCGCGGTTACGCGGCGCTGATCGACACGCAGTCCGGCCGCGCGGTGCGGGCACCGAGCGCGCTGAAGCCGCAGCGCCGCCTGACCGTGCATCTCGCCGAAGGCTCGGCCGACGTGTCGCTCGCCGACGTGCAGCCGCGGCTGACCGATACGATCTGACGGCGGCGTAAGCGAAACGAAGGCCACGCGCCCGGCGGTCCGGATGCACCGGGCGCGCCGGACGCGGGAACGGAGGCTGCGCATCGCCGTCTCGTCCTGCCGGATGAAGCGCCAGCGCCGATTTTCTGCATACCGCGGATAAATGCCCGTGAGTTTGCGGGGATATTCGGACTCGCCTACAATCGGACGCTCGGCAGCATTCAACACAGCCTCCCTACATACTCAACGAAGGAATCGCCATGGCTCATACGCTCCCGCCGCTCCCGTACGCTGAAGACGCACTCGCGCCGACCATCTCGAAAGAGACGATCGAGTACCACTACGGCAAGCACCACCAGGCTTATGTGACGAACCTGAACAATCTGATCCCGGGCACGGAATTCGAAAGCCTGTCGCTGGAAGAGATCGTGAAGAAGTCGTCGGGCGGCATCTTCAACAACGCCGCGCAAATCTGGAACCACACGTTCTTCTGGAACAGCCTGTCGCCGAACGGCGGCGGCGCACCGTCGGGCGCGCTGGGCGACGCGATCAACGCGAAGTGGGGTTCGTACGACGCGTTCAAGGAAGCGTTCACGAAGGCCGCGGTCGGCACGTTCGGTTCGGGCTGGGCATGGCTGGTGAAGAAGGCCGACGGTTCGCTCGACATCGTGTCGACGAGCAACGCCGCCACGCCGCTGACGACGGCCGACAAGCCGCTGCTGACGATCGACGTGTGGGAACACGCGTACTACATCGACTACCGCAACGCACGTCCGAAGTTCGTCGAAGCGTTCTGGAACATCGTGAACTGGGACTTCGCAGCGAAGAACTTCGCGTAAGTCCGGGCGTCCCGCGCGCCTTTGCGGCGCGCGGCACCCCAACAAAAAGCCCTCGTCACGAGGGCTTTTTTGCTTTTGTCGGGCGTGAATCGACGCATGGCATGCGCCGGATCAGCCGATCATCCCCGACACCCAGCCGAGCGCCGCGCTGGCGATCACGACGGCCCACGGCGGCACGCGCCAGAACACGAGCGCGACGAACGCGACGAGCGCGGCTGAGAAATCGCGTGGCGACACGATCGTGTCGCGCCATACCGGCTGATAGAGCGCGGCGAGCAGCAGCCCGACGACGGCCGCGTTTACGCCCGCGAGCGCGGCCTGCATGCGCGTGCTGCGGCGCAGGCGTTCCCAGAACGGCGCGGTGCCCGCGACGAGCAGGAACGACGGCGCGAAGATCGACACGAGCGCGATCGTCCCGCCGAGCCAGCCGTTCGGCGCATCGCGCAGCGATGCACCGAGGAAGGCCGAGAACGTGAAGAGCGGCCCCGGCACGGCCTGCGCGACACCGTAGCCGGCCAGGAATGCCGAATCGCCGATCCAGCCCGGCGCGACGACGGCAGCCTGCAGCAGCGGCAGCACCACGTGGCCGCCGCCGAACACCAGCGCACCGGTGCGGAAGAAGGCGTCGACGACGGCGAGCGTGTTCGAATGGAGCGCGCGTGCCGCGACCGGCAACGCGACGATCAGCGCGGCGAACAGGACGAGCCACAGCATGCCCGCACGGGGCGACACGTGCAGCGGCAACGGATCGTGGGCGCCGCGCCCGGGCTGCGGCAGCAGAACGAGACCGGCTGCCCCCGCCGCGACGATCACGGCTACCTGCAGCCATGCGGTCGGCACGAGCAGCGCGATGCAGGCCGCGATCGCCATCAGCGTGACGCGGCGCGCATCCGGGCACAGCGTGCGCGCCATGCCCCACACCGCCTGCGCGATCACCGCGACCGACACGATGCGCAGCCCGTGCAGCGCGCCGGCCGCGACCGGCATGCCCGTCGCGTGCACGCCGAGCGCGAACAGCATCATCAGCAGCGCCGACGGCAGCGTGAAGCCGAGCCACGCGGCGAACATCCCGGCATAGCCCGCGCGCGACAGGCCGATCGCCATCCCGACCTGGCTGCTCGCCGGACCCGGCAGGAACTGGCACAGGCCGACGAGATCGGCATACGCGCGCTCGGTCAGCCAGCCGCGCCGCGTGACGAACGCGTCGCGGAAGTAGCCGAGATGCGCGACGGGCCCGCCGAACGACGTGAGGCCGAGCCGCAGGAACGCGACGAATACGGGCCACGCGCGGCGGGAAGGGGGAGTGACGGTCGACGTGTTCAAGCGCGGATGACGGGAGGCGAACGAGCCGCCACGATAGCGCAATGGCATGGCAGCAGGAATGCGGCGTTGCGGCGAAGGCGCGGCCGTGTCGGGACTGCGGTCAGGACGTGCCGTCGGGCAGCCCGCTCGCGCGGCGCAGTGCGTCGACGTCGACGAGTTCGATCTCGCCGACGTGCAGCCGCACGACGCCGTCGGCCTGCAGCGCCTTCAGCAACTGGTTGGTGGTCTGCCGCGTCAGCGACAGCATCGCCGCGAGCTTTTCCTGCGACAGCCGGATGCGCGTGCGGCCGGCGCTGATGCCGCCGTAGCCGTCGGCGATCATCAGCAGCCGTGCGGCAAGCCGCTGCGCGGCCGGCATCACGCTCATCGATTCGACGGTCAGGAAGCTCAGCCGGAGCTTTTGCGCCATCAGGAGCGCGAGCTGCCGCCAGTATTGCGGCGTCGCGTCGAGGATCGCGAGCAGCGCGGCCTGCGGCACGTGCAGCAGCAGCGTGTCGTCGAGCGCGATCGCGTCGTGCGTGCGCGGCTGGCCGTCGAACAGCGCGATCTCGCCGAACCACGTGACGGGTTCGGCGACCGTCAGCAGCGCTTCCTTGCCCTGCGGATCGACCGCACCTATGGTGAGGGAACCGGCCAGCACCGCATACAGCCCGCACGGCGGGGCGCCGCGGCGGAACAGCGCGTGGCCGGCCGGCAGGCGCCGCAACGCGGCATGGGCGAGCAGGTCTTCGCGCAACGTGGGTGGCAGCGCGGCGAACCACGGGTGCGCTTCGATTTGCGGCAGGTAGGGGGCGAGCGACGAGGGCATGGGCACGCGATGTCGGGTAGCTGACAGAGGTTCTCGGGCGTGACGCGCATCATAGCGCTCGATGATCGTTCAGGAGACACCATGAAGACGCTCGAAGACCACCTTTCCCAGTATGCGGCCTACCATCGCGACGCGCGCAACATCGCGACGCATCTGGTCGGCATCCCGCTGATCGTGTTCGCGGTCGAGGTGCTGCTGTCGCGGCCGGCGCTCGGCACGCTGGCCGGCGTTGCGCTGTCGCCGGCGCTGCTGCTCGCGGTGGCGTTCGCGGTGTTCTACCTGCGTCTCGACCTGCGCTTCGGGGTGGTGATGACCGCGTTGTTCGCACTCGGCCTGTGGGCCGCGCAGACGCTCGCGCTGCTGCCGACCGCGCAATGGCTCGGGATCGGCATCGGCGCGTTCGTGGTCGGCTGGATCGTGCAGTTCGTCGGGCACTGGTTCGAGGGGCGCAAGCCCGCGTTCGTCGACGACCTGGTCGGCCTGATGGTCGGGCCGCTGTTCGTCGTCGCCGAAGTCGCGTTCTTCGCCGGCCTGCGCGGTGAGGTGCGCCGCGAAGTCGAACGGCGCTCGGGCCCCGTCCACGGCGGCGCGCACTCGCATGTCTGACACGTCGGTCGCGCCGGTCTGCGTGTTCGGCGCGGGCGCGGTCGGCTGCTATCTCGGCGGCCGGCTCGCGGCCGCGGGGACGCCGGTGACGCTCGTCGGCCGCGTACGGATCGGCGACGCGATTCGCGTAAACGGGCTGACCTTGACCGACCGGCGCGGCTATCGCGCGACACTCGCGCCGGCCGAGGTCGCGTTCTCGACCGATCCGGCGGCATCGGCGGCATCGCGGCCGGCCTGGCGCGGCGATGCGCTGTGGGCCGAACTGGTCGCGCAGGCGCCTCGTGCGGGCGACGTGCGAGCAGCGTAGGGCCGCGCGTCGCGCACCACACCACGCGCGATGCGCAACGGCTAAGATGCGGAGTGCGTCACACGACATGACACGACATGACGCGTCCGCGGAGCAATCGCCATGGTGGATCGCCCGACTCTCGATGCCTACGAAGCCCATGCCGCGCAATACGCGCAGGACTGGCTCGACCAGGCCGCCCCCGACGACATGTACGCGCTGCTCGAGCAGTATTTCTCGCCGGGGCCGACGGCCGACGTCGGTTGCGGCGCGGGGCGCGACACCGCGTGGCTTGCTTCGCAGGGGTTCGACGTGCGCGGCTACGATGCGAGCGCCGCGCTGCTCGCCCAGGCGCGCTTGCGCCACCCGTCGCTGACATTCGAGCTGGCTGCGCTGCCGGCGCTCGCCGGCGTGCCGTCCGGCGCGTTTCGAAACGTGTTGTGCGAGACGGTCGTCATGCATCTCGAACAGGCGGATGCCGCTGCGGCGGCCGCGCGGCTGGCCGCGCTGCTGATGCCCGGCGGCACGCTGTACCTGAGCTGGCGGGTAGCCGGCAACGGCACGTTGCGCGACGAGCGCGGCCGCTTGTACACGCCGCTTGATTCGGCGCGCATGCATGCGGCACTCGGTGCCGGCATGCACGTGATCGACGAGCACGAGGTGGTCAGCGCGTCGTCCGGCAAGCGCGTGCACCGGCTGATCGCGCGCCGGGCCGACGACGTCGACGGCGCCGCATGAGCGCGGCGCGCGAACTCATTCGCGGTTGAGCGCCGCTTCCCAGTTGATGTCGACACACAGCACCTGCATGCCGGTCGCGACCGGCGCGGCGATCGATGCGGTCACGCACAGGTGCGCTTCGTTGATCGACAGGTACGGCGGCGTCAGGTGTACGCGGCCCGGCGCGCGCATCGCGTGGATGAAGTAGGGGCGGCGCTCCCAGCTCGCGCCTTCCGAATGCAGCAGCGGCCGGAAGCGCTTTGCCCGCTGCGATATGCTGCCGCGCGCGAGCACGTTGTCGCCGATCTGGCGGCCCGATGCATCGAGCAGGAAGCAGCGCGCGGTTTCCTGCAAGCCGAGCACGGCGCCGGCGGCGTCGATCAGCGTGTCACCCGCGACGAGCTGCTGGCTCGCTTCCTCCAGTGCGGCGACATACGGCGCGAGGCGTTCGGCCTGGGTGCGCTCGCGTTGCGCGACGCGCAGCCGCAACGCGGCCGACAGCGTATCCATGCAGCCGGCGGCGGCCTGCGGTTGGACGGGGTCGACGCTCGGCCCCGCGAAGTATTGCCCCTGCACGAAATCGACGTCGCATTCGAGCGCGATCAGCGCGTCGCGCTCGGTCGACAGCCCGCCCATCAGCACGAGCTGCCCGGATTCGTGCAGCAGCGACACGAGCCCCGGCAGCACGCGCTCGAGATGCGAGTGCTCGCTCGCCTGCGCGAGAATCCCGCGGTCGAGCGTGACGATGTCGGGGTGCAGGTGCCACACGCGGTCGATGTTCGAATGCTTCGCGCCGAAGCCGCCGAGCGCGATCAGGAAGCCGGCCTTGCGCAGGCCGTCGACGATCGCCGCATAGCGCGGCGTCTCGCCGCCTGCCTGCTCGGGCACCTCGAGCACCACGCGGTGCGGCGGCAGGCCGAGCGCCTTCAGGTTCGCGAGCAGCGCGTCGCCGTAGATGGTGTCCATCAACGCGGCCGGATGCAGGCTCAGGAAGAGCCATTCGTCGTGGCTGTCGAACGCGTGGAAGTTGCCGAGATGCAGCGATTCGGCGAGCCGGCCGAGCTCGAGCAGGTCGCCGCGCCGCGCCGCCTGCGTGAACACCTCGTGCGACGCCACCTGGCGGCTTTCCTCGTCGTGCGCGCGCAGCGACGCGTGATAGCCGATCGCGCGGCGGTGCGACACCGAGAAAACGGGCTGGAACACGCTGAACACGGTGTACGCACCGTACAGGACGGTGCGCCGCTTCCCGTCGTCGCCGGCGACGGGGCGGGGCGGCTGAAAGCCGGGTGGATCGATGTCGATCATGCTCATGATGTCGGCCGAAGGAGGACTGCCAGTTTACCTACAGAATAGGCGAGCAAGAAGCATGCACGACATCGCGCCCCGTGCGACGGCCCGTCGCGGGCGCCGGCTGCCGCACGGGGCGGACGCGCTGCACCGACATGGTGCGCCGCGCGCCGTCGTGGCGATTGCGGCGGCGCGCGCCGTGCTCAAGCGCGTTCGGACGGATCGGTCTTGTGCTGCGCGCGGCCGCGGATCTCGGGCGCGAGCTGCGCGAAGATCCACGCGGACGCGGCCGTGATGATCCCGACGCAGATGAAGGTCGCATGGAACGCGGGCAGCGTGTTGCTCGGCGTCACCGTGCGCAGCATTCCCGTGAAGGTCGCCAGGAGCGCGCCCGCGACCGTGACGCCGAGGCTCATCGACAGCATCTGCACGAGCGAGAACAGGCTGTTGCCGCTGCTTGCGCCGCCGGTGCCGAGATCCTTCAGCGTCAGCGTGTTCATCGCGGTGAACTGCATCGAGTTGAAACCGCCGAACAGCGCGAGATGGACGACCTTCACCCACACGGGCACCGTGTCGCGCATCAGCGCAAAGCTCGCCATCATCACGCCGACCATGATCGTGTTCGCGAGCAGCACCTTGCGGTAGCCGTGCTGCGTGATCAGGCGCGTGATGATCCGCTTCGAGAACATCCCGGCCGCCGCGACCGGCAGCATCATCAGCCCGGCCTCGAATGCCGAATAGCCGAGGCTCACCTGCAGCAGCAGCGGGATCAGGTACGGCATCGCGCCGCTGCCGATCCGCGCGAACAGGTTGCCGAGCAGGCCGACGCTGAACGTATGGATCTTGAACAGTTCGAGCGAGAAGATCGGCTGCGGCGCGCGCACCGCGTACAGGCCGTACGCGACGAAGCACGCGAGGCTCAGGATCAGCAGCACGAGCACGGCCGCGTGCTGCATCCCGAGGTCGGCGAGCCCGTCGAGCGACAGCGAGATCGCGACCATCCCGATCGTCAGCAGCAGATAGCCCTTGAGGTCGAAGCGGCCGACGGCCGGGTTGCGCGAGTCGGGCATCGTGTAGAAGGTCGCGACGCAGCCGGCGACGCCAACCGGTACGTTGATCAGGAAGATCCAGTGCCACGACGCGATCTTCACGAGCCAGCCGCCGAGTGTCGGCCCGATCAGCGGCCCGATCAGCCCGGGAATCGCGACGAACGACAGCGCGGGCAGGTAGCGTTCGGCCGGAAACGTGCGCAGCACGGCGAGCCGCCCGACCGGCAACAGCATCGCGCCGCCCACCCCCTGCACGACGCGGAACACGACGAGCTGCGACAGCGTATGCGCGTTCGCGCACAGCAGCGAACCGAGCGAGAACACCAGGATCGCGCTGAAGAACACGCGCCGCGTGCCGAACGTGTCCGCGAGCCAGCCCGAGACGGGAATCATCACCGCCATCGTCAGCGAGTAAGCGATCACGACCGACTGCATCCGCAGCGGCGATTCCCCGAGACTCACTGCCATCGACGGCAGCGCCGTGTTGACGATCGTCGCATCGAGCGTCTGCATGAAGAAGCCCGTTGCAACGAGCCAGAGCATCACGGTGAGGTTCTTTTCGCCGGGAGCGGCGGCGGGCGGGCGTTGGAACATGGGGACGGACCGGTGGCGCGGGACAGCCGCCATTGTAGGCAAAGCCGCCGTGCCACGCAGGATCGGCCCGGGTGCGCCGGACGCCCGTCCGCCGGCGGACCGGTACAGTTCAGCCGAAAGTGTCTGCAGGCGTATCTGTCCGCGTGTTGCCGCTGTCCGAAATACTGGTGTCATCGAACCCACGCGACCCGGAGGCGGCCATGCGCGAACTGCGACTCTACGAGATGGACGGCAACGAACCGGCCGGGCGGTGGCGGATCGTCGATCGCACCACGCTGCAGGTCGCTGACGGCGATCTGTGGGTGACGATCGAGGGCCGGCCCGACGATTACTGGCTGCGCGCCGGCGAGACGCTGGCGCTGCTGCCCGGCATGCGCGTTTGGATCAGCGCGGCGGCGGGCGGCGCGGTGTTCGCGTTCGGCCCGCAGACGGCGCCGGCCGTGCAGGCTGCGCCGATCGCGTGGCGACGGCTCGCCGCATGGCGCGGCGGACGCGCTCAGGCAGCCGCGTCGCTGCCGACGTAGCGCGCGCGGGGCCGGATCAGCTTGCCGTCCGCAACCTGTTCCAGCGCGTGTGCGATCCAGCCCGCGGTGCGGCCGGCGGCGAACAGCGTGAACGCGGCGCCGTCGGGTAGCGCAAGCGTGCGCTCCAGCACCGCGAGCGCGAAATCGATCGCGGGTTGCAGGCCGGTCGCCGCCTCGACCCGCGCGGCGAGCGCGCGGGCCATCCGGAGCGGCGCCCGGTCGGGCAGCGTCGCGTGCAGGGCGTCGAGCAACGCGCGTGCGCGCGGATCGCCGTCGGGATAGAGCGGGTGCGCGAAACCCGACAGCGCCGTGCGTGCGCCGTCCGCCCGTTCGTCGTGCGCGACGCGCAGCGCGAGGTAGCGGTCGAGATCGGCGGCACGCGCCGCTTCGTCGAGCAGGGCGCCCGCGCGGAACGTCTCGCCGCCGTGACGCGGGCCCGACAGCGCCGCGAGCCCGCCCGCGATCGCACCGAACAGGTGGGTGCCGGTCGACGCGATGCAGCGCACCGCAAAGGTCGACGGGTTCAGTTCGTGATCGGCGCACAGCACGAGTGCGCGGCGCAGCAGGTCCGCTTCGTCGCGCCGCCGGATTCGCCATGCGGCGGCGAGCTGCCGATGCACCGGCGCGTCGCTCGGCGCGATACCGGCCAGCGCGGCCGTGGTCACGCGCAGCAGCAGCGTGGCCGCGTCGAACTGCGCGTCGCGCCCCTGCGCCCACAGGCGCGGCAGCGAGGCAGCCGCGGCGGGGAGCAGCACCAGCGTGCGCTCGATCGGCGCGAGATGTGCCCAGCGGCGGGCCCAGTCGTCCCACTGCGCGGTGTCGAATCCGGTCGACGATAGCGCTGCCGCGGTGAGCCGCGCGGGCGGACAATCCCACAGCCGTGCGGCCGTTTCCTCGAGCGTCGCGTCGTTCGCGAGCGCGATCGCATCGGCGCCGCGATAGTGCAGGCGGCCGTCGGCGATCTGCGTGATCCGCGATTCGAGCACGGGCACACCCCAGTCGAGCGAGCGCTCGGCGACGCCGCCCGCGCGTTTTGCATCGGCGCGGCGGCGTGCGAGCAGGCGCACCTCGTCCGCGTCGTAGCGGCGGCGCTTGCTCGCGCCGTCGGGCAGCGAGTGCAGCAGGCCGCGGCTCACATACGCGTAAAGGGTGCTCACGCTGACACCGAGGATGCCGGCGGCTTCCGGCGCGCTGAGGGACGTCATGCCGATCGCTCCTGTCGGGACGCATGAAGCGCGGCCCGGCTACAACTATTCGTTATGCATTGATTCGCGCAATCAAGATTGATCGCGCCCGTCGCGAATTCTAGACTCGAATCCATCTTCTCGACGGCTCGCATCCACCATGACACCCGAACTCGCATTGACCCGTTTGTGGCAACTCGCGCACGGCGAACCTGGCGCATTGGCGCGCGCGGCCGTGACGGGGCAGGACCCGACGCTGCCGTCGACGTTTCATGTCGGCACGCTCGCCGCGGCGACGATCGCGGCAGCCGGGCTCGCGGCGGCCGAATGCCACCGGCTGCGCACGGGCGTCGCGCAGCGCGTCGACGTGTCGATGCGTGACGCGCTCGTCGCGTTCCGCAGCGAACGCTACCTGCGCGTGGATGGCGGCCCGCCGCCCGAGCCGCGCCATCCGGTGACGGGTTTCTACGACACACGCGACGGGCGCTGGATCCAGCTGCATGCGAACTTTCCGCACCACCTGCACGGAATTCTCGACGTGCTCGGCTGCGGCCCGCAGCGCGACGACGTTGCCGCGGCGATCCGCACGTGGGACGGCGCGGCACTCGATACCGCGCTGGCCGAGGCCGGCCTGTGCGCGGCATTGATCAGAACCCCTGACGAATGGGCGGCGCACGACCAGGCACGCGCGCTCGCGTCGCTGCCGTTGTTCGAGATCGAGCGAATCGGCGACGCGCCCGTCGAGGCGATCGGCCGCGGCGAGCCCGACCAGCCGCTCGCGGGCGTGCGCGTGCTCGATCTCACCCGCATCATCGCGGGGCCGGTCGCGGGCCGCACGCTGGCATCGCACGGTGCACGGACGCTGCTCGTCAACGGCCCGCACCTGCCGAACATCGCGTCGCTCGTGATCGACAACGGGCGCGGCAAGCGCTCGACGTGGATCGACCTGCGCGAGGCGGCCGGTGTCGCCACGCTGCGGGAGCTCGCTCGCGATGCCGACGTATTCCTGCAGGCCTATCGCCCCGGCGCGCTCGCGGCACGCGGGTTCTCACCGCAGGCGCTGGCGGAGAGGCGGCCCGGCATCGTCTGTGTGTCGGTGTCCGCGTACGGGCATGCGGGGCCGTGGTCGATGCGGCGCGGCTTCGACAGTCTCGTGCAGTCGGCGAGCGGCATCGCCTGGCACGAGCAGCACGCCGCGCACGCGGACGGCCCGCGCCATCTGCCGTGCCAGGCGCTCGATCATGCGACGGGTTATCTGGCGGCGTTCGGCGCGATGATCGCGCTCGCGCGCCGGGCGACGGAAGGGGGGAGCTGGCACGTGCGGCTGTCGCTCGCGCAGACGGGGCGCTGGCTGCAGTCGTTCGGCGTGGTGCCGGACGGCCTGCACGCGGCGGATTTCACGTTCGACGACGTACGCGACCGGATCGACCGGACCGAGTCGCCGTTCGGCACGATCGATGCCGTGCATCCGGCCGAACGCCTGTCGGCCACGCCGCCGCGATTCGCGCGGCCACCCGTGCCGCTCGGCACGGACGAGGCGCGCTGGCAGTGAGCGCCGGCGGCGCCGTAAATATTGCCGGCGTTACTTGCGCAGCTCGACGACGAAGTCGTAGTAGTCGTTGCGGCAGTAGGTATCGGTGAGCTCGATCGCGCGCTGGTCGGCCGTATAGCCGATCCGCGTGATCAGCAGCAGCGCGTCGTGCGGCGCGATGCCCATCTGCTGCGCGATCTCGTCGGTCGCATTGACCGCGCGGAAATGCTGCAGCGCGCGCACGATCGGCGTGCCGCGTGCTTCGAGATAGCTGTACAGCGAACCGCCGATCGCCTGCGGATCGGGAATCAGCGTGGCGGGGAACGTCGAGTTCTCGACGGCCATCACGATGCCGTCGGCGAGACGCAGCCGTTTCAGCCGTGTAACCGATGCGGCCGGCGACAGGCCGAGCTGGATCACTTCGTCGCGGTTCGCCGGCTGGATCTCGCGTTCGAGCCATTGCGAACTCGGCTTGAAGCCTCGGCGCTCGAGCATCTCGCTGAAGCTCGAGAGCCGCGACAGCGGATCCTCGTAGCGCGGCTGGATGAAGTTGCCGGCGCCCTGCGTGCGGCGGATCAGGCCCTGCTCGACGAGCAGCGCGATCGCCTTGCGTGCGGTAATGCGCGACACGCCAAGTGCTTCGGACAGCACGCGTTCGGACGGCAGCGCCTCGCCGGCCGCCCAGCGATTGTCGTGGATCGCGTCGCCGAGCTTGCGGGCGAGCTGCAGGTAGAGCGGCGTGTCGTGGTCGGGGTCGGGGCGCAGGTCCTGCCAGCGGTCGTCCGTGGGTGCCTTCATGGAATGGGTATCGATCAGGTTGCCGGCCATTCTAAGTCATCATGCGGCGCCGTTATAGCCGGTTTTTGCCGTGCAACAGGTGGACGCCACGCCGATTGACTACACTGATGCGTCGAATTTGATGCTTCGGCCGCGGGTGCGCGGCTACGAATCCGCAGCGAGGAGCGCATGACAGACACGATCGCCACGGTCGTCCTGCCGGACGGCGAGACGATTCCGAAGCTCGGCCTGGGTACCTGGGAAATGGGCGAGCGGCCCGCGCGCCGCGCGGACGAGATCGCCGCATTGCGCGAGGGAATCGCGCTCGGGATGACGCTGGTCGACACCGCCGAGATGTACGGCGACGGCGCGACCGAGGCACTCGTCGGCGAGGCGCTGGCCGGCCTGCGCGACGACGTGTTTCTCGTCAGCAAGGTCTACCCCCATCATGCGAACCGACGTGGCGTCGCCGCCGCGTGCGATGCGAGCCTCAAGCGTTTGCGTACCGACCGTCTCGACCTGTACCTGCTGCACTGGCGCGGTTCGGTGCCGCTCGAGGAGACGGTCGAGGGGCTCGAGGCGCTGCGGCGCGCGGGCAAGATCCGCCACTGGGGCGTCAGCAATTTCGATACGGCCGACATGGCCGAACTCGTCGACGAGGCGGGCGGCGGCGCGTGCGCCACCAACCAGATCCTCTACAACATCGCGCGGCGCGGCCCGGAATTCGACCTGCTGCCGTGGCTCGCCGGCCACCGGATGCCGGCGATGGCCTACAGCCCCGTCGATCACGGGCGGTTGCCGAAGCGCTCGCCGCTCGACGAGATCGCGCGGCAGCGCGGCGTGTCGGTGACGCGCGTCGCGCTTGCCTGGGTGCTCGCGCAGCCGGGCGTGTTCGCGATCCCGAAGGCGTCGCGGATCGAACACGTGCGCGACAATCGCGCGGCGCTCGATCTGGTGTTGAGCGATGACGAGCGCGCGCAACTCGACGGCTACTTCCGTCCGCCGCGCAGCAAGCGCGCGCTCCAAATGCTCTGACAGCGTCGGGTCAGGCGACGCGCCGGTCAGTGGCCATGGCCGTGGCCACCGGCCGATCCGCCATTGCCGCCGGCACTGCCATTGCCGTTGCCGTTGCCGACACCGTTGGCACCGCCGTTGCCGTCGCCGCCACTGCCGTTGCCATTGCCGTTGCCGCCGCCATTGCCGTGGCCGCCATTGCCGTCGCCGTTGCCGCTATGACCGCCGGCACTGCCATTGCCATTTCCGTTGCCGACACCGTTGGCACCGCCGTTTCCGGCACCGCCACTGCCGTTGCCATTGCCGTTGCCGCCGCCGTTGCCGTGACCGCCGTTGCCGCTGTGACCGCCGGCACTGCCATTGCCATTTCCGTTGCCGACACCGTTGGCACCGCCGTTTCCGGCACCGCCACTGCCGTTGCCATTGCCGTTGCCGCCGCCATTACCGTGGCCGCCGTTGCCGTTACCGCCGCCGTTACCGCCGTCACCGCCACCATGACCGCCGTTGCCGTGACCACCGTTACCGCCGCCGTTACCGCCGTCGCCGCCGCCATGACCGCCATTACCGTGACCACCGCTACCGCCGCCGTTACCGCCGCCGTTACCGCCGTCGCCGCCGCCATGACCGCCGTTGCCGTGACCACCGTTACCGCCGCCGTTACCGCCGTCGCCGCCGCCATGACCGCCGTTGCCGTGACCGCCGTGACCACCGCCGTCATCACCGCCGCCGCCGTGACCGCCGTTGCCGTGTCCGCCGTGACCGCCGTGACCGCCGTGACCGCCGTGACCGCCGCCGTCATCACCGCCGCCGCCGTGACCGCCGTTGCCGTGACCACCGTCATCACCGCCGCCGCCGTGACCGCCGTTGCCGTGACCGCCGTCATCACCGCCGCCGCCGTGGCCACCATGACCGCCGCCGTCATCACCGCCGCCGTGACCGCCGTTGCCGTGACCACCGTCATCACCGCCACCGCCGTGGCCACCATGACCGCCCGAAGTACCGCCACCGGAAGTACCACCACCGGAAGTACCACCACCGGAAGTACCGCCACCGGAAGTACCGCCACCGGAAGTGCCGCCACCGGAAGTGCCGCCACCGGAAGTGCCACCACCCGAAGTGCCGCCACCCGAAGCGCCGTTACCCGAAGCACCGCCACCGTTACCGCCGTTGCCGGATGCACTGCCGCCGCGACCTGATCCGCTCGTACCACCGGACGTCGCTCCTGTCGATCCACCGACACCCGAAGGCCCGACGGCGCCGCTACCGCTGCTTCCACCATTTCCGCTGTTACCCGGACTGCTGCCGCCAACGGTACTTCCGGCGCCGCTGCCTGCGGCGCCACGGCCGGCATAGACGTGTACCGCGCAAGCAGCCGGATTGGCAGCGCAGGACGCCGCGTCCTCGGCGAGCATCATGACGGGGTCCGCGCTGGCAGTCGGGGCGGACGTGACGTCGGGCATCGAGTCCTGCGCAATCGCGTAAGAACAGCAGCACGCAAACGCGGCTGCGGCCAGCAGGGTCGTGCGATAGCGCCGTCCCGTTGCGCGGGACAGTTGTTTCGTTCTGCTCATCATTGGCCTCCCGATGCGCGCGATGCCTCGCCACGCGCGTCAATCAACGTGTGAAGCAGGGGACCAGCAACGATGCAGTGTCGTTTCGGCGACCGACGTGTGTCCGACCGGCACCGGCGGCCAGCCGCGAACACGAATCGGCACGCGGGCCCGCCGTGCGAATCCCTACCTGCGAGATTCGTGCCACCGGCTGGCCATGCCCGTGGCGCAAGGCGCGCACGTATCGCGCACCGCCGCGTGAAACACCGTTGAGCGTTTTTTGTTTCCGGAATGAAACGTCTGACTACGTCTGGCGTGCCGTTGTGTCGGCAGCACGCGGCCAGCGATGGCAGAGGATCGACGCGATCCAGGCGATGAGAAACAGCGCGACGATGCCGTAGCCGATCGCGCCGAAGCGCTCGCCGATCGCATCGAGCGCATCGCGTACGGGGCCTGTCAGCGACAGTTTTTCGGCGAGCAGGCCGGCGGCTTCGATCCCGCCGACCGCCAGCGCGACGGCCGCCGACAGCAGCGTGATGCTCGCGTTATAGAGCAGCTTGCGCCGCGGGTCGTCCATCGCCCAGCCGTACGCATGAATCATCAGCACGTTGTCGGTCGAGTCGATCAGCGTCATGCCGGCTGCGAACAGCGCGGGAAACAGCATGACCGCATGGACCGGCAGCGCGTGGCTCGCCTGCGCGGCCGCGATCGCGAGCAGTGCGATTTCCGTTGCAGTATCGAAACCCAGGCCGAACAGCACGCCGACCGGATACATGTGCCAGCTTTTCGACACGAACCGGAACAGCGGGCGCAGCAGCCGCGACACGAGGCCGCCCGCGCGATGCGTGTGCGCGGTGCCGTGAGCAGCGTCCGGCGCGCCGCGATAGCGCCGCCACACGTCGCGCAGGATCACCAGGTTCATGCACGCGAACACGAGCAGGAAGGTAGCGGACACCGCCGTGCCGATCGTGCCGCCGATCTCGCGGAACGTGTCGAAGCGGTCGCGCAGCGCGAACGCGCTCAGCGCGATCCCGAGCGTCGCGGCGACCACGATCGTCGAGTGGCCGAGCGAGAAGAACAGGCCGACCGTCACCGGACGCTGGCCGTCCTGCATCAGCTTGCGCGTCGCGACGTCGATCGCGGCGATGTGATCGGCGTCGACCGCATGACGCAGCCCGAGCCCGTACGCGATCGCCGCGGTGCCGAGCAGCAGCGGATGGTCGCGCAGCACCGCGAGCGCCCACAGCCAGACGGCGACGTTCGCGGCGATCAGGCCGGCATACAGCATCAGCAGGCGGCGCAGGGCAGGGGTGGGCGGCATCGGGACGTATCCATCTGACGAATCGGGATGCATTGTGTCATGCGAAAAAAGCGCCCGGCGTGCCGATCAAAAAGGATGCGGGCGCCCGCGCCGATCCGTCCGGCGGACGAAAAAAAGCCCGTCCGGTTCCGGACGGGCTTCGACTTGACGCGGCAGGGCGTGATGCCCGGCGCTTACTTCACTTTCGCGTTGATCACGGCTTCCGACACGTTCGCCGGCGTTTCCGCGTAATGCTTGAACTCCATCGTGTACGTCGCACGGCCTTGCGTTGCCGAGCGCAGCGACGTCGAATAGCCGAACATCTCCGCGAGCGGCACCTCGGCGCGCACCAGCTTGCCGCCGCCGCCCGCGATGTCCTCCATCCCCTGCACGATGCCGCGCCGGCTCGACAGGTCGCCCATCACGTTGCCCATGAAGTCCTCGGGCGTCTCGACCTCGACGGCCATCATCGGCTCGAGCAGCACCGGCTTCGCCTTGCGCATCGCTTCCTTGAACGCCATCGAGCCGGCCATCCGGAACGCGTTTTCGTTCGAGTCGACGTCGTGGTACGAGCCGAACGTCAGGTGCACCTTCACGTCGACGACCGGATAGCCCGCGAGCACGCCGCTCTTCAGCGTTTCGGTGATGCCCTTGTCGACGGCCGGGATGAATTCGCGCGGAATCACGCCGCCCTTGATCTCGTCGAGGAACTCGTAGCCCTTGCCGGGGTTCGGCTCCAGCGTGATCACCGCGTGCCCGTACTGGCCGCGCCCGCCCGACTGCTTGACGAACTTGCCTTCGACGTCGGACGCCGTCGTGCGCACCGTTTCGCGATACGCGACCTGCGGCTTGCCGACCGTCGCCTCGACGCCGAATTCGCGCTTCATCCGGTCGACGAGGATTTCGAGGTGCAGCTCGCCCATCCCCGAAATGATCGTCTGGCCGGATTCCTCGTCGGTCTGCACGCGGAACGACGGATCTTCCTGCGCGAGGCGGTTCAGCGCGAGGCCCATCTTTTCCTGGTCGGCCTTCGTCTTCGGCTCGACGGCCTGCGAGATCACCGGCTCCGGGAATTCCATCTTCTCGAGGATGATCGGCTTGGCCGGATCGCACAGCGTGTCGCCGGTGGTCGCTTCCTTCAGGCCGACCGCCGCCGCGATGTCGCCCGCGCGCACTTCCTTGATTTCCTTGCGCTCGTTCGCGTGCATCTGCAGGATCCGGCCGAGCCGTTCCTTCTTGTCCTTCGTCGCGTTCAGCACCGTGTCGCCCGATTCGACGACGCCCGAATACACGCGGAAGAAGATCAACTGGCCGACGAACGGGTCGGTCATGATCTTGAACGCGAGCGACGAGAACGGCTCGTCATCGCTCGGATGACGTTCCGCCGGCTTTTCCGGATCGTGGAAGTCGTGGCCGAGGATGGCCGGCACGTCGACCGGCGACGGCAGGTAGTCGATCACCGCGTCGAGCATCGCCTGCACGCCCTTGTTCTTGAACGCGCTGCCGCACAGCATCGGCACGATCTCGTTCGCGATCGTGCGCTGGCGCAGCGCGGCCTTGATCTCGTCCTCGGTCAGCGATTCATGGTCGTGCAGGTACTTCTCGAGCAGTTCCTCGCTGGCTTCCGCAGCGGCCTCGACCATCTTCTCGCGCCATTCGTGCGCGAGCTCGACGAGATTCGCCGGGATCTCCTCGTACGTGAACTTCACGCCCTGGCTTTCGTCGTCCCACACGATCGCCTTCATCTTCACGAGATCGACGACGCCCTGGAAATGATCTTCCGCGCCGATCGGAATCTGGATCGGCACGGCGACGCCCTTCAGGCGCTCGCCGATCTGGCGCTGCACGCGGAAGAAGTCCGCGCCGATGCGGTCCATCTTGTTGACGAACGCGATGCGCGGCACCTTGTACTTGTTCGCCTGGCGCCACACGGTTTCGGATTGCGGCTGCACGCCGCCGACCGAGTCGTAGACCATGCACGCGCCGTCGAGCACGCGCATCGAGCGCTCGACCTCGATCGTGAAGTCGACGTGCCCGGGGGTGTCGATGATGTTGATGCGGTGTTCCGGATAGTTGCCGGCCATGCCCTTCCAGAAGGCCGTGGTCGCAGCCGACGTGATCGTGATGCCGCGTTCCTGCTCCTGCTCCATCCAGTCCATCGTGGCCGCGCCGTCGTGCACTTCACCGATCTTGTGGCTCACGCCGGTGTAAAACAGGATGCGCTCGGTCGTCGTGGTCTTGCCGGCATCGATGTGAGCGCTGATCCCGATATTGCGATAGCGCTCGATGGGGGTTTTGCGGGGCACGTGAACCTCCTGGTGGTTCGGATCGTAAGCGGGCCGGCTGCCCGGCCCGGGCTGAAACAAGCGAGATTTAAAGCATAGCGCTTGTCCGTGGCTTTTGCAGATGCGGCCGGCGTTTGCCGAATCAAGGCCGGTGCCGCCGCCGGCGGGCGAAAAAAAAGCCGGCGCCCAACAAGAAATATTGGGCGGCCGGCTTCGGTCGATGCGCGGCGGCGGCGCGGCAATGGCCGTTACTGGGCCTTGGGCAGGCCTTCGAGCTTCATGCCCGGCTTGATGCCCTTCGCCGCGAACCAGCCCTTGCTCATTTCGAGCGCATAGACGCCGTTGTTGCGCGGGCAGTGGTTGTCGGTCGTTTCGGCCTTCATCTCGTCGATGTCGGTGATCGTGCCGTCCGCGCGAACGAACGCGATCGACAGCGGAATCAGCGTGTTCTTCATCCAGAAGCAGTGCACGGCGTTCTCGTTGAACACGAACAGCATGCCTTCGTTCGGCGCGAGCTGCGACCGGTACATCAGCCCCTGTTCGCGGTCGGCGTCGTTCGCGGCGACGGCCGCGTCGATCACGTACATGCCGGCGCGCAGCTTCGCGCGCGGGAACTCGCTCGGCTGCTTGGCGCCGGGCGGCATCTGCGCGTGGGCGGTCTGCATGCCGAGTGCGAGGACGGCGAGCGCGGCGGGAAACACGGTGGCGCGCGCAAGGCGGCCGAGCGACGAGCGCAGGGAGAATCGCACAGCAGGGCTCCTATCGGGAAAACGAGACCCGCATGGTACGCGAAGCGCGCCGGCGGGCACAAAAAAGAAAAAGGCAGATCGCCTCGCGGTGATCTGCCTTTCAACGCCGTAAGAACGGCAAGACTGCGTGTTCTTGACTGCGTTATTACAGCCTGCTTACTTAGTTCGAAGCAGCTGCCGGTGCTGCTGCTTCGCTAGCTGCAGCCTTCTTCGATGCCTTGTGGTGCTTCTTGGCAGCGTGGTGCTTCTTGGCAGCGTGCTTAGCCGGTGCCGAAGCAGCTTCTGCTGCTGCCGGAGCAGCTTCCGGAGCCGAAGCTTGTGCGAAAGCAGCCGTTGCGAAGAGGCCAGCGACCAGAGCGGCGATCAGTTTGTTCATGTTGTGTTCCTCAGCTTTAGTTAATTAACCAAATGACCCGGCAATAGGAGTCATGACGTCTAACGGTGCCATCCACCTTTCGGTTGACAGACGCTTCGAGAAATTTCTCTTTGCGCTGCGGGCGCCGAATCGTATTCGAAGAAAACGTCGCTTTCGTGACGCAAACACGGAAATACCGGTTCGGCTGCCAATGCCGGATAGCTAAGGTTGGCATCTGCGTGGTTTAACGCGCGATCTTCGCAGGCGGTTGACGAAAAAGATGACGAAAAATTCGCGCGTCCCGAATTCGTCATTCGGCGCGTGCGAAACCGTCCCACGGGGCCCGCGGCGGCAGCGCGATTGTTTCGCCCGGTGCAATGCCGAGCGCGAATATGTCGAGCGCGCCGATGCCGACGCGCACGAGACGCAAGGTCGGGAAGCCGATCGCGGCCGTCATCCGGCGCACCTGCCGATTCTTGCCTTCGGTGATCGCGAGTTCGATCCACGTGGTCGGGATCGCGGCGCGGTAGCGGATCGGCGGGTTGCGCGGCCACAGCGCATCGGGCGGTTCGATGAATTCGGCGCGGCACGGGCGCGTCACGTAGTCGCCGAGATCGACGCCGCGCGCGAGCGCCTTCAGGTCGGCCGGGCCCGGCGCGCCGTCGACCTGCGCCCAGTAGCGCTTGACGAGCTTGTGGCGCGGCTCGGCGATGCGCGCCTGCAGCGCGCCGTCGTCGGTGAGCAGCAGCAGGCCCTCGCTGTCCGCGTCCAGCCGGCCGGCCGGGTAGACGCCGGGCGTCGTGACCCAGTCGCCGAGCGACGGCCGCGTCTCGTGCGCGGAAAACTGGCAAATCGTGCCGAACGGCTTGTTGAGGGCGATCAGGGTCATGGCGGGGTGCCCGCCCGGCGTGCCGCGGGGAAGCGGGACGGGCGGTCTATGGCAAATGGCGGAATCTTAATGCATAATACGGAACGGCAAGTCCTCTGTCTTATATAAGACATAAGGGAAGACTTGATACGCAGCGTCGCGCTTCGTGCCGCCGGCCCCGATTGGGGCGCTAGAATAGCGGCTCGCTGTTGCCGTCACGAAGGTGGCAAGGCCACCTCGCCGCGCGCAGTTTCGACCAGCATCACCTGCTCAGCCACGTCACTGGAGTCGATCATGCCGTATCAGCACATCAAGGTTCCGGAGGGCGGTGACAAGATCACCGTCAACAAGGACTTCTCGCTCAACGTTTCCGATCAGCCGATCATTCCCTATATCGAAGGCGACGGTACGGGCTTCGATATCACGCCGGTCATGATCAAGGTCGTCGACGCGGCGGTCGCGCAGGCCTACAAGGGCAAGCGCAAGATCCACTGGATGGAGATCTTCGCGGGCGAGAAGGCGACGAAGGTATACGGTCCGGACGTGTGGCTGCCGGACGAAACGCTGCAGGTGCTGAAGGAATACGTGGTGTCGATCAAGGGGCCGCTCACGACCCCGGTCGGCGGCGGCATCCGTTCGCTGAACGTCGCGCTGCGCCAGGAACTCGACCTGTACGTGTGTCTGCGCCCGGTCCAGTATTTCAAGGGCGTGCCGTCGCCGGTGCGCGAGCCGCAAAAGATCGACATGGTGATCTTCCGCGAGAACTCGGAAGACATCTACGCGGGCATCGAATGGGCCGCGGGCTCCGAGCAGGCGAAGAAGGTCATCAAGTTCCTGCAGGACGAGATGGGCGTGAAGAAGATCCGCTTCCCGGAAACCTCGGGGATCGGCGTCAAGCCCGTGTCGACCGAGGGCACCGAGCGTCTCGTGCGCAAGGCGATCCAGTACGCGATCGACAACGATCGCAAGTCGGTCACGCTGGTGCACAAGGGCAACATCATGAAGTTCACGGAAGGCCTGTTCCGTGACGCCGGCTACGCGCTCGCGCAGAAGGAGTTCGGCGGCGAGCTGATCGACGGCGGCCCGTGGATGCGCGTGAAGAACCCGAAGACGGGCAACGAGATCGTCATCAAGGATTCGATCGCCGATGCGTTCCTGCAGCAGATCCTGCTGCGTCCGGCCGAATACGACGTGATCGCGACGCTGAACCTGAACGGCGACTACATCTCCGACGCACTGGCCGCGCAGGTCGGCGGCATCGGGATCGCGCCGGGCGCGAACCTGTCGGATTCGGTCGCGATGTTCGAGGCGACCCACGGCACGGCGCCGAAGTACGCGGGCAAGGATTACGTGAACCCCGGTTCCGAGATCCTGTCGGCGGAAATGATGCTGCGCCACCTCGGCTGGACGGAAGCGGCCGACACGATCATTGCCGCGATGGAGAAGTCGATCCTGCAGAAGCGCGTCACGTACGACTTCGCGCGCCTGATGGAAGGCGCGACGCAGGTGTCGTGCTCCGGCTTCGGCGAAGTGCTGATCGAGAACATGTAAGTCCCGTTCCGGGGCAGGCCGGCGGACCGCCGGCCGCCTCGGCGCCTACTGCCGGCGCCGGGGCGTTTCATGAACGGCAGGTTTGTTGGCAGGGCGGTCCGGCATGCGGGCCGCGGCGCCGCGATGCGGCCCGGATGCCCTGCAAGGTAGAACATGACGGCCCTCGCAACACCACCGCCCGGCTAGCCGGCACGCCCCTTTCGCGACCGACCCGGTCGCTCCCCGCCGGTCACCGCCGGCGCTCCTCAGTCCCAAATTTTCACGTAGCAACGCATCGACCATGTCCACTTCGCCCAAGATCATCTACACCCTCACCGACGAAGCGCCGGCGCTCGCGACCTATTCGCTGCTGCCGATCGTCAAGGCCTTCACGCGCTCGTCGGGCGTCGCCGTCGAAACGCGCGACATCTCGCTCGCCGGCCGCATCATCGCGGCATTCGCCGACGTCCTGCCGCCGGAGCAGAAGGGTTCCGACGATCTGGCCGAACTGGGCCAGCTCACGCTGAAGCCGGAAGCGAACATCATCAAGCTGCCGAACATCAGCGCATCGGTGCCGCAGCTCAAGGCCGCGATCGCCGAACTGCAGGCGCAGGGCTACACGCTGCCGGCGTACCCGGAAGAGCCGTCGACCGACGAAGAGAAGGCCGTCAAGGCCCGCTACGACAAGATCAAGGGCAGCGCGGTGAACCCGGTGCTGCGCGAAGGCAACTCCGACCGCCGCGCGCCGCTGTCGGTCAAGAACTACGCACGCAAGCACCCGCACAAGATGGGCGCATGGCAGGCCACGTCGAAGGCGCACGTCGCGCACATGACCGAAGGCGACTTCTACGGCAGCGAGAAGTCGGCGCTGATCGCCGATGCCGGGAGCGTGAAGATCGAACTCACGACGGCCGACGGCGTGAAGAAGGTGCTGAAGGAAAAGACGGCCGTGAAGGCCGGTGAAGTCATCGACTCGTCGGTGATGAGCCGCAAGGCGCTGCGCAGCTTCATCGAAGCGCAGATCGCCGACGCGAAGGCGCAGGACGTGCTGTTCTCGGTGCACCTGAAGGCGACCATGATGAAGGTCTCGGACCCGATCCTGTTCGGTCACTTCGTGTCGGTGTTCTACCGCGACGCGCTCGCGAAGCACGCGGACGTGCTGGCGCAGGCCGGCTTCAACCCGAACAACGGGATCGGCGACCTGTACGCGCGCCTGAAGGACCTGCCGGCCGACACGCGCGAAGCGATCGAGGCCGACGTCAAGGCCGAATACGCAGCGCGTCCGCGCCTCGCGATGGTCAACTCGGACAAGGGCATCACGAACCTGCACGTGCCGAGCGACGTGATCGTCGACGCATCGATGCCGGCGATGATCCGCGAGTCGGGCTGCATGTGGGGCCCGGACGGTGAACTGTACGACGCGAAGGCCGTGATTCCGGACCGCTGCTACGCGGGCGTCTACCAGGCCGTGATCGAGGACTGCAAGCAGCACGGCGCATTCGACCCGGTCACGATGGGCAGCGTGCCGAACGTCGGCCTGATGGCGCAGGCGGCCGAGGAATACGGTTCGCACGACAAGACGTTCCTGATTCCGGCCGACGGCGTCGTGCGCGTTACCGACGAAGCCGGCAACGTGCTGCTCGAGCACACGGTCGAGTCGGGCGACGTCTGGCGCATGTGCCAGACGAAGGACGCACCGGTGCAGGACTGGGTCAAGCTCGCGGTGAACCGCGCCCGCGCGACCGGCGCGCCGGCCGTGTTCTGGCTCGATCCGGCACGTGCGCACGACGCGCAGATCATCGCGAAGGTCGAACGCTACCTGAAGGACCACGACACGAACGGCCTCGACATCCGCATCATGACGCCGGTCGACGCGACGCGCTTCTCGCTCGAGCGCATCCGCGCGGGCAAGGACACGATCTCGGTCACGGGCAACGTGCTGCGCGACTACCTGACCGACCTGTTCCCGATCATGGAGCTCGGCACCAGCGCGAAGATGCTGTCGATCGTGCCGCTGATGGCCGGCGGCGGGATGTTCGAAACGGGCGCGGGCGGCTCGGCACCGAAGCACGTGCAGCAGTTCGTCGAGGAAGGCTTCCTGCGCTGGGATTCGCTCGGCGAATTCCTCGCGCTGGCCGCGTCGCTCGAACACCTCGGCAACGCTTACCAGAACCCGAAGGCGCTCGTGCTCGCGAAGACGCTCGACCAGGCGACCGGCAAGTTCCTGGACGAGAACAAGTCGCCCGCGCGCAAGGTCGGCGGCCTCGACAACCGCGGCAGCCACTTCTACCTGTGCCTGTACTGGGCGCAGGCGCTGGCCGAGCAGACCGAGGACGCCGCGCTGAAGGCGCAGTTCGAAGGCGTCGCGAAGTCGCTGTCCGACAGCGAAGCGCGCATCCTGGAAGAACTGTCGGCCGCGCAGGGCAAGGCGCAGACGATCGGCGGCTACTACCGTCCGAGCGTCGAGCTGACGAGCCAGGCGATGCGTCCGAGCGCAACGCTGAACGGCATCGTCGACGCAGTCGTCTGACGCCGGCCGCGCCACCGCGCGCGCCACGGCAACGGCAGCAGCCGATGCGGCGGGCCGGGCGGTTCGCCGTCCCGCCGACAATGAAAACGCCCCGGTCGCCCGGGGCGTTTTTCGTTGCGGGCTTGCCATTCAGACGTGAACGATTTCCCATTCGGCGATTTCGTGCGGCACTTCGAGCGTGGCCGTATCCAGTTCGGACAGTTGCTCGCAGTCGCCGCGGGAGATGTGGTCGGCCGCCACTTCCGGGCACGAGAACGCGCCGAGCAGAGCGTTGCCGAACGTCGCTTCCCAGCCGCCGTTACCCGGCAGGATGTAGAACGACCCGAGCGCTGAACCAAAGCGAAATCCCTTCATTTCCGTTCTCCCTTTCTGATCACAAGCGATTCTGTTGTGCCGCCCGCCGGCGCGTCCGGCTGTGGCCCGACTGGCTGCTTGCGCCGGGTTCCGTATCGAACGTCGTGGCGAAGCGTCAGTGCATGGAACAAAGTCTACGTCCGCGACCGCGCCCGATGGTGCACGTAGAACGCTTTCTCGAAACAAAAATTCCATCGTAAAAACAATGCGTTATTTCACGCGTTTTGTATTGCGGAATGATTTTTGGCATCGCGAAACAGCGAATTTGTGCCCTGCACCACGAATTTTTACAACGCAGGGACTTGTTCCGCATCGTGAAAAATTGACGGGTTCACGCATCGGCGGTGCGCGGTGTGCCGATGGCGGCATGAACGGCGGGGGCGAATTGTTTCGACCGGGCGTGGCGAAAGCGGACGGCGAAGGCCGCCGGACGGCTAGGTCGGCGTGAATGCGGTGGGGCGCCGCGGCGCTGAGCAACGCATCGAAAACGCGCGACGAACGGAATCCGGTCCGTCCGACCGGCCGCGCGCTGCGTCGTATCGACGCTTGCCCGCCGTTGCCGCGTTTCGGCCGGGGGCTGCGGTTATGATGACGCGGGCATCAGGTTTCGCGTCGCGCACGCGCGCTTCCCCCCCGTGCCGGCCGGCGCGCATGTCGCGACGGCCGCGCGACGCAGCACGAATAACGAGGAACGATTGATGATACGGAGAACCTTCCTGTCGCACGCCATCGGCGTCGCGGCCGCATCGCTGTTTGCACGCACGGCGTGGGCGCAGCATGCGGGGCACGCGGGCATGGCCGGCATGGATCAGATGGACGACATGCCGGGCATGTCGGGCATGTCAGGGATGGCGGATCACGCGCAGCACGCGAAGCCGGCGCCGGCCGCGCTCGCGGCGGCCGATGCGCTGCCGGCCGGCGCGCCGCTCGCGTCGCTGCGCACGCTTGCGAACGAAAGCCGCGAGCCGGGCACGTTCCGGGCGACGCTGGTCGCACAGCCGGTCGCGCGTTCGATGCTGCACGGCGCGCGTCCGACGACGTTCTGGCAGTTCGGCGCGGGCACGCAAGGGCCGGTGGTCGGCCCGCTGATCGACGTGCGCGAGGGCGACACGGTCGAAATCCGCTTCGTGAACAAGCTGCCGCAGCCGTCGACGATCCACTGGCACGGCCTGCCGGTGCCGCCCGACCAGGACGGCAACCCGTCCGCCCCCGTCGCGCCGGGCGCGTCGCACGTGTACCGCTTCACGCTGCCGAAGGGGAGCGCCGGCACCTACTGGTATCACCCGCATCCGCACATGATGACGGCCGAACAGGTGTTTCGCGGGCTGGCCGGCCCGTTCGTCGTGCGTGCCGCCGACGATCCGCTGGCCGGCTGGCCCGAGCGCAACCTGTTCGTGTCCGACCTGAAGCTCGCGCGCGACGGCACGATCCCGCCGAACGACATGATGGACTGGATGAACGGCCGCGAAGGCCAGTTCGTACTGGTCAACGGTGCGCGCCGGCCGCGGATCGACGTCGCGAGCGACGAGCGCTGGCGCGTGTGGAACGCGTGCAGCGCGCGTTACCTGCGCGTCGCATTCGACGACGGCCGCGCGTTCGAGCAGGTCGGCACCGACGGCGGGTTGTTCGACGCGCCGCGCCGCGTGACGTCGCTGCTGCTCGCGCCGGGTGAGCGCGCGGAACTGCTGGTGCGCGCCGGCGACCGCGCGTCGCGCGCGGTGCTGCAGGCGGCCGAATACGACCGCCGCAAGATGGCGATGTCGCACGACGACGGCCACGGCAGCCTGCCGCCCGATCCTGCGCTGCCGCTTGCCGACGTCGCGTTCGCACCGGCCGCCGCCCGAGCGCTGCCGGCCACGCTGCGCGCGGTGCCCGCGCTCGGCGAACCGGTCGCGCACAAGGAGGTCGCGTTCGGCGAGGAGATGGACATGGCCGCGATGATGAGCGGCCCGGCGCATGGCCGCCCGGCCGGGATGCGCTTCACGATCAACGGCGCGACCTACGCACCGCACCGTGCGACGCTGACGAGCCGCCGCGGCGAGGTCGAACACTGGACGATCCGCAACGCCACCGACATGGATCACCCGTTCCATTTGCACGGCACGCAATTCCAGGTGATCGAGCGCGCATCGGACGGCACGCGCACGAGCGAACCGTTCCGCGCGTGGCGCGACACGGTGAACGTGCGCAGCGGCGAGACCGTGACGATACGCGTCACGCAAGACATGCCCGGCGAGCGCATGTTTCACTGCCATATTCTCGAACACGAGGATCTCGGCATGATGGGCACGCTGAAGGTCGTGTAACGAGTATCGAATATGTTTCACGCGTATGGCCGCATTCGATCTGCGCGTGCAACATGACAATACGTGTTCAATTATCGGGATTGAACGAAAAGGCCGGCCAATCGAATTAACGAGTGGCCGGCCTGAAAAAAAAGAAACCCGGCGCAATGCCGGGTTTCTTCGTCCGATATCCGGTGCCTTTACGCGGCCTGGATGTTCGACGCTTGCTTGCCCTTCGGCCCTTGAACGACCTCGAAGCTAACCTTCTGGCCTTCCTTCAGGGTCTTGAAGCCCTGCATGTTGATGGCCGAGAAGTGCGCAAACAGATCTTCACCGCCCTCGTCGGGAGTGATGAAACCGAAGCCCTTCGCGTCGTTGAACCACTTAACGATACCAGTTGCCATTTCCTACTTCCCCTGTCACACAGTCGCTGCTACTTACCACGAGCACGCTCGAAAAGCTAAACGACCGGAAAATACAGCCGTTCCCCCCTCACAAGCTCACCTTCGGCCTCTTTCATTTCGCCAACCGGCGAGTTGAAAAAAGTGCCAGCTTGATTGTTGGCGCTCTTTATTTGAGTGTCAAGGGGAATTTTTAGACGGTTAGAGGGCCGTTGTAAAGAACCCATTTTCAGGGTTTCTCCGGCTTTGCTTTGCAGCATCGCGTCGAGCGCGCGGACTTGAAAAGTCGCATAATCGGCTCATATACCAGGCTCGAGTGACACGCGATCGAGTCGTCCCGGCTTGTGGGATACTGGATGCGGATGCGACGTCCGGTGCAGTTTCCCCCTGACGGTTCGTGTTCCGCGCCACGCGTGAAAGCCGGCACCGCAGCCGGCTTTCGTATGGCACGAAGACGATCGCGGGTCGTCGGGAACCAGGGAGGGCGCCGGCCGGTCGGTCGGGTAATGGCAGGATTGCGGGCCTGTCCGAGTTGTTTAGAATGGGTGTATGGCGATTATCCCGGACAAGCAGGACAGCACCGTCCTGGAACGCAAGCAGCAGAAGCTCAAGCCGCCTTCGATGTACAAGGTGGTGCTGCTGAACGACGACTTCACGCCGATGGAGTTCGTCGTGATGGTCGTACAGGAGTATTTCAAGAAGGATCGCGAGACGGCCACGCAGATCATGCTGAAGGTCCATCGCGAAGGGCGAGGGGTTTGTGGGGTCTATACGCGGGACATCGCGTCGACCAAGGTTGAGCAAGTCGTTACCCATGCGCGGCAGGCCGGGCATCCGCTGCAGTGCGTGATGGAGGAAGCATGATTGCCCAGGAATTGGAAGTCAGCCTGCACATGGCGTTCATGGAAGCACGCCAGGCGCGCCATGAGTTCATTACGGTCGAGCATCTGCTGCTGGCCCTGCTGGATAATCCGACGGCAGCCGAGGTGTTGCGCGCGTGTGCGGCCAACATCGAGGACTTGCGTCAGAACCTGCGCAATTTCATCCACGACAACACACCTACCGTCCCGGGCACCGACGATGTCGATACCCAGCCGACGCTCGGTTTCCAGCGCGTGATCCAGCGCGCGATCATGCACGTCCAGTCGACCTCGAACGGCAAGAAGGAAGTGACCGGCGCGAACGTGCTGGTCGCGATCTTCGGCGAGAAGGATTCGCACGCGGTCTACTACCTGCAGCAGCAGGGCGTCACGCGCCTCGACGTCGTGAACTTCATTTCGCACGGCATCGCGAAGACGAACGGCGGCGAAGCCGCGAAGTCGGCCGACGCGAACGCGGAAAGCGAAGACGCGAACGCGCAGAAGGAAACCCCGCTCGCGCAGTTCACGCAGAACCTGAACCAGATGGCGAAGGACGGCCGCATCGATCCGCTGATCGGCCGCGAGCCGGAGGTCGAGCGCGTCGTGCAGGTGCTGTGCCGCCGCCGCAAGAACAATCCGCTGCTCGTCGGCGAAGCCGGCGTCGGCAAGACCGCGATCGCGGAAGGGCTCGCCTATCGCATCACGCGCGGCGAAGTGCCTGACATCCTCGCGAACGCGCAGGTGTATTCGCTCGACATGGGCGCGCTGCTCGCGGGCACCAAGTATCGCGGCGACTTCGAGCAGCGTCTGAAGACGGTGCTGAAGGAGCTGAAGGAGCGTCCGCACGCGATCCTGTTCATCGACGAAATTCATACGCTGATCGGCGCGGGCGCCGCATCGGGCGGCACGCTCGACGCGTCGAACCTGCTGAAGCCGGCGCTGTCGTCGGGCACGCTCAAGTGCATCGGCGCGACCACGTTCACCGAGTATCGCGGCATCTTCGAGAAGGACGCGGCACTGTCGCGGCGCTTCCAGAAGGTCGACGTGTCGGAGCCGACCGTCGAGCAGACGGTCGCGATCCTGCGCGGGCTGAAGTCGCGCTTCGAGGAGCATCACGGCGTCAAGTATTCGTCGGGCGCGCTGTCGGCCGCGGCCGAACTGTCGGCACGCTTCATCACCGACCGGCACCTGCCGGACAAGGCGATCGACGTGATCGACGAAGCGGGCGCCGCGCAGCGCATCCTGCCGAAGTCGAAGCAGAAGAAGACGATCGGCAAGAGCGAGATCGAGGAAATCATCTCGAAGATCGCGCGCGTGCCGGCGCAGAGCGTGTCGCAGGACGATCGCAGCAAGCTGCAGACGCTCGATCGCGACCTGAAGAGCGTCGTGTTCGGCCAGGATCCGGCGATCGACGCGCTCGCCGCCTCGATCAAGATGGCGCGCGCGGGCCTCGGCAAGATGGACAAGCCGATCGGCGCGTTCCTGTTCTCCGGCCCGACGGGCGTCGGCAAGACCGAAGTGGCGCGTCAGCTCGCGTTCACGCTCGGCATCGAACTGATCCGTTTCGACATGTCGGAATACATGGAGCGTCACGCGGTGAGCCGGTTGATCGGCGCGCCGCCGGGCTACGTCGGGTTCGACCAGGGCGGCCTCCTGACCGAAGCCGTCACGAAGAAGCCGCATTGCGTGCTGCTGCTCGACGAAATCGAGAAGGCGCATCCGGACATCTTCAACGTGCTGCTGCAGGTGATGGACCACGGCACGCTGACGGACAACAACGGCCGCAAGGCGGATTTCCGCAACGTCATCATCATCATGACGACGAACGCGGGCGCCGAGTCGATGCAGAAGGCGACCATCGGCTTCACGACGCGCCGCGAAACGGGCGACGAGATGACCGACATCAAGCGCCTGTTCACGCCGGAGTTCCGCAACCGTCTGGATTCGATCATCAGCTTCCGCTCGCTCGATGAGGAAATCATCATGCGCGTGGTCGACAAGTTCCTGATCCAGCTCGAGGAGCAGCTGCACGAGAAGAAGGTCGACGCGCTCTTCACCGACGCATTGCGCAAGCATCTCGCGAAGCACGGCTTCGACCCGCTGATGGGCGCGCGGCCGATGCAGCGGCTGATCCAGGACACGATCCGTCGTGCGCTGGCCGACGAACTGCTGTTCGGCAAGCTCGTCAACGGCGGTCATGTGACGGTCGACGTCGACGAAAACGACAAGGTGCAGTTGTCGTTCGACAAGCTGGCGAATCCGCCGCACAAGCCGAACGAAGAGACGGTCGAAGTCGAGTAAGCGATAATTCGTTGTTCATGCGAACGGCGCGGGAAGTTCTCCGCGCCGTTTCGTTTTATCTGGCGCCGGTGGCGCGATGGTGGTGCAGGGGAGTGGTAACGCAGTGACACAACAACAACGGTCGTTCGACAGCATCGTCGCGCGCGAACAAGGGTTGCGCCATGCGCTGACGTCCGGGCAGATGGCGATGATCGCGATCGGCGGCGCGATCGGCACGGGACTGTTCCTCGGCAGCGGGTTCGCGATCGGGCTCGCGGGCCCGAGCGTGCTGGTTTCGTACGCGATCGGCGCGCTGATCGCGTTGCTGCTGATGGGCGCGCTCGCGGAAATGACGGTCGCGCATCCGACGGCCGGCTCGTTCGGCGCGTATGCCGAGCACTACGTCGGCCCGCTGGCGGGCTTTCTCGTACGCTATGCGTACTGGTTCGCGGTGGTGTTCGCGATCGGCACCGAGATCAGCGCGATCGCCGTCTTCATGAAGTACTGGTTCCCGGCCGTGCCCGGCTGGTACTGGGTGATCGGCTTTTCCGCGCTGTTGATCGCGGTGAACCTCGCGAGCGTCACGCTGTACGGATCGGTCGAATACGCGTTTTCGCTGCTGAAGATCGCGGCGATCGTCGTGTTCATCGTGCTCGGCGCGTATCTCGTGTGGTCGGCGCCGGCCGCTTCGGGCATCGGCTTCGCGAACTACACCGCGCACGACGGCTTCATGCCGAAAGGGCCGTGGGGCACCTGGGTCGCGGTGATCGTCGCGATCTTCAGCTACATGAGCATCGAGGCGGTCGCGATCGCGGCCGGCGAGGCGCGCGATCCGCAGCATGCGGTCACGCGCGCGTTCCGCTCGACGGTGTTCCGGCTCGTGCTGTTCTACCTGCTGACGCTGTCGCTGATGCTCGCGATCGTGCCCTGGACGCAGGCGGGTACCGACGAAAGCCCGTTCGTGAAGGTGATGGCCGCGACGCACATGCCGTATGCGGCCGGCGTGATCAACTTCGTGTTGCTGATCGCGGCGCTGTCGGCGATGAACAGCCAGCTCTACGTGACGACGCGCATGATGTTCAGCCTGTCGCGCGCGCGGCTCGCGCCGGCGGTGTTCGGCCGGCTCGGCACCAACGGCGTGCCGCGTGCGGCGCTGTGGATCTCGACCAGCGGCGTCGCGGTCGCGGCCGTGCTGGTCGCGCTGTCGCCGGACACCGCGTTCACCGTGATGATGGCGATCGCGATGTTCGGCGCGCTGTTCACGTGGCTGATGATCTTCGTCACGCACCTGCGCTTTCGTGCGCGGTACAGCGGCCCGGCACTCGCGTTCCGGATGTGGGGGCACCCGTTCGGCAGCCTGCTCGGTGCGGGGCTCGTCGGCGCGATCCTGCTGACGACGGCGTTCACGCGCGAATTCCGGATGACGATGGTGGTCGGCGTCGTGTTCGCCGTGCTGCTGACGCTCGCGTACGCGCTGCATTACCGCCACCAGCACGCGCGTTGACGCGCGGCTTCACCCCGCGGGCTGCAGGCTGTGCGGAGATGCGGCGCCGCTAAGGTTCCGTTAAGCCTGCGGCGATAACATTCGAACCTGTCCGCGATGCGGGCTGGCGCACGCCAGCCCGCCGCCATCTGTAAAAGGGGTTCGAATGAACAAACTTCCCGAAATCACGCTCGCGTTCTGGATCATGAAGATCTGCGCGACGACGCTCGGCGAAACCGGCGGCGACCTGCTGTCGATGACGCTGAACGTCGGCTACGCGGTGAGCTCGATCCTGCTGTTTGGTTTCTTTCTCGTGACGCTGGGTGCCCAGCTCAGGACGACGCAATATCGCCCGGCGATCTACTGGGCCGTGATCGTCGCGACGAGCACCGCGGGCACGACGATGTCCGACTTCATGGACCGCACGCTCGGCCTCGGCTACGCGGCCGGCTCGTCGATTCTCGTCGCGATCCTGCTGGCGATCTTCGCGGTGTGGCGCCTGAGCGGCGAATCGCTGTCGGTCGACCTGATCCGCACGCGCAAGGTCGAACTGCTGTACTGGATCGCGATCCTGTTCTCGAATACGCTCGGCACCGCGCTCGGCGATTTCCTCGCGGACAGCTCGGGCCTCGGCTTCGGCGGCGGCGCGCTGCTGATCGGCGTGCTGCTCGCGGCGATCGTGCTCGCACACTATTTCACGCGCATTTCCGGCGTGCTGCTGTTCTGGGCGGCGTTCGTGCTCACGCGTCCGTTCGGCGCGACGGTTGGCGACCTGCTGACGAAGCCGGTCGACAAGGGCGGACTCGCGCTCGGCACGGTCGGTTCGTCGGCGGTGCTGCTCGGCGTGCTGGTCGCGATGGTGATCTACGCGAGCATCGTGCAGGCGCGGCGACGCGAACTCGTGCCCGCGCGGATCGCGCAGACGGCCGATCAGTGAGCATCAGTTGAGCGGTAACGGAAAAAGCAAAGGGGCCGAGAGGCCCCTGTTTTGCATGGCGCCGGTCAGTGACGGCCGGTGCTGCCGAAACCGCCGTCGCCGCGATCGCTTTGCGCGAAGTCGTCGACGATGTTGAACTGCGCCTGCACGACCGGCACGATCACGAGCTGCGCGAGCCGCTCGAACGGGTTCAGCACGAACTCGGTCTGGCCGCGGTTCCACGTCGAGATCATCAGCTGGCCCTGGTAGTCGGAATCGATCAGGCCGACGAGGTTGCCGAGCACGATCCCGTGCTTGTGGCCCAGGCCCGAGCGCGGCAGGATCAGCGCCGCGTAGCCGGGATCCGCGAGATGGATCGCGAGGCCGGTCGGCACGAGCGTCGTTTCGCCCGGCTGCAGCGTGACGGGCGCGTCGAGACACGCGCGCAGGTCGAGGCCCGCGCTGCCGGTGGTGGCGTAGGCGGGCAGGTAGTCGCGCATGCGCGCGTCGAGAATCTTCAGGTCGAGTTTCATGCGGTCGTCGAATCGGTCGGGAAGGGCGCGGCGGCACGGGCCGCCGCGCGGGTGATCAGATCAGGCGGTTGTCCGGCAGGCGCTTCGCGATTTCCGCGACGAGCACATGCGCGAGTTCGTCCTTCGGCGCGCGCGGCAGGCGCGTGAGGCCGGCCGCCTCGAACAGCACGACTTCGTTGTCGTCGCGGCCGAAGGTCAGCGGGCCGAGGTTGCCGACCAGGAGCGGCACGTTCTTGCGCTTGCGCTTCTCGTCGCCGTGCACGTCGAGGTCGCCGCTTTCGGCCGCGAACCCGACGCAATACGGCGGATCGGACAGTGCCGCGACCGACGCGAGGATGTCGGGATTCTCGACGAACGCGAGCGCCGGCATCTTGCGGTCGGCCGTCTTCTTCATCTTGTGCTCGGCCGGTTGATCGACACGCCAGTCGGCGACCGCGGCCACTGCGATGAAGATGTCCGCGTCGGATACCGCATGCATCACCGCGTCGTACATCTGCTGTGCCGTCTGCACGTCCTGGCGGTACACGCCCCACGGCGTGTCGAGCGCGACCGGCCCCGCGACGAGATGCACGTCGGCGCCGGCCTGCTGCGCGGCGCGCGCGAGCGCGAAGCCCATCTTGCCGCTCGAGCGGTTCGTGAGGCCGCGCACCGGATCGAGCGGCTCGAACGTCGGGCCGGCCGTGATCAGCACGCGGCGGTGCGCGAGCACCTTCGGCGCGAAGTGCGCGACGATCGCTTCATAGATCGCCTCGGGTTCGAGCATGCGGCCGTCGCCGACTTCGCCGCAGGCCTGCGCGCCCGAATCGGGGCCGAGCACCGACACGCCGTCGGCGCGCAGTTGCGCGGCATTGCGTTGCGTGGCCGGGTTCTGCCACATCTGGCGGTTCATCGCGGGTACGACGAGCAGCGGACAGTCGCGCGCGACGCACAGCGTCGACAGCAGGTCGTCCGCGAACCCGTGCGCGAGTTTCGCGAGGAAGTCCGTCGACGCGGGCGCGATCACGATCGCGTCGGCTTCGCGCGACAGGTCGATGTGCGCCATGTTGTTGTCGATGCGGGCGTCCCACTGGCTCGTGTAGACGGGCCGGCCGGACAGCGCCTGCATCGTGACGGGCGTGATGAACTGGGTGGCGGCGTCGGTCATCGCGACCTGCACGGTCGCGCCTGCCTTCACGAGCAGCCGCGTGAGCTCGGCGATCTTGTAGCAGGCGATGCCGCCCGTCAGGCCGAGAACGAGGTGTTTTCCTGCGAGTTCTGCGTGTGCCAACTCAGGCCTCCAAGGGTCAAACGGAACGGCCGGCGCGAAGCCGGCCGTCGACACCGAGTATGCGCGCTCAGCGTGAGCCGCGCACGCGACGCAGTTCGTCGTAGATCAGCAGCACCGCGCCGACCGTGATCGCGGAATCGGCGAGGTTGAACGCCGGGAAGTGCCAGGCGCCGAGGTGGAAATCGAGGAAATCGATCACGTGACCGTAGACGAGCCGGTCGATCACGTTGCCGAGCGCGCCGCCGAGGATCATCGCGAGCGACAGGCTGAACAGCCGCTGCTGGCCGTGGCGCTTCAGCAGGAAGCAGATCACGAGCGTGGCGGCGATGCCGAGCGCGGTGAACGCCCAGCGCTGCCAGCCGCCGGCGGTCGACAGGAAGCCGAACGCGGCGCCGCGGTTGTACACCAGCACGAGGTTGAAGAACGACGTCAGCTCATGCTGCGCGCCGTACGCGAACGTCTTCAGGATCGCGATCTTCGACAGCTGGTCGAACAGGATCACGATCAGCGAAATACCGAGCCAGGGCGCAAGCGCGCCGCTGGCCGGTTTCGACAGGGTTTTCGCCATATTTACGCAGCGCTCCGGATTTCGCCGTTTTCAAACAGGTTCGAGAAGCAGCGGCCGCACAGCGTCGGATGATCGGCATGCGCGCCGACATCTTCACGGTAGTGCCAGCAGCGTTCGCACTTCTGGTACTTCGATGCGGCCACGTCGACGCTTTCCTGTGCTTCGTCGTCGACCTTCACGACCGTCGCCGCCGACGTGATCAGCACGAACTTCAGGTCTTCGCCGAGGCTCGTGAGCGCGTCGTAGCGCGCGCCGCTCGCATGCACGGCCACTTCGGCCTGCAGCGACGAACCGATGCGGTTCGCGGTGCGTGCTTCCTCGAGCGCCTTCGTCACGTTGCCGCGCACGTCGCGCAGCAGCGCCCACTTCTCGATCAGCGCGGCCGCGCCGGCCACGTCCGGATACGCGTAGTAGGTTTCCGTGAACACGGTCTCGCTGGCCGGCTGGAACACCTTCCACGCTTCTTCCGCGGTGAACGACAGGAACGGCGCGAGCACGCGCAGCAGTCCGTGCGTCAGGTGGTACAGCGCGGTCTGCGCGGAGCGGCGCGCGCGCGAATCGGCCGCGCTCGTGTACAGGCGGTCCTTCAGCACGTCGAGGTAGAAGCCGCCGAGATCTTCCGAGCAGTACGTTTGCAGCTTCGCGACGACCGGGTGGAATTCGTACTTCTCGTAGTGGCCGAGCAGTTCGGTCTGCAGTTGCGCGGAGAACGCGACCGCGTAGCGGTCGATCTCGAGCCATTCTTCTGCCGGCACCGCATGCTGCGCGAAGTCGAAGTCCGACAGGTTCGCAAGCAGGAAGCGCAGCGTGTTGCGGATGCGGCGATAGCCTTCCGTCACGCGCTTCAGGATTTCCTCGGAGATCGCGAGTTCGCCCGAATAGTCGGTCGACGCGATCCACAGGCGGATGATTTCCGCGCCGAGGCGGTTCGCGACTTCATGCGGGTCGATGCCGTTGCCGAGCGACTTGCTCATCTTGCGGCCTTCGCCGTCGACCGTGAAGCCGTGCGTGAGCAGGCCCTTGTACGGGGCGCAGCCGTCGATCATCGACGCGGTCAGCAGCGACGAGTGGAACCAGCCGCGGTGCTGGTCCGAGCCTTCGAGGTACAGGTCGGCCGGGAACTGCAGCTGATCCTTGTGCGAGCCGCGCAGCACGTGCCAGTGCGTCGTGCCCGAGTCGAACCACACGTCGAGCGTGTCGCGGTTCTTCTCGTACAGGTTCGCGTCGTCGCCGATCAGCTCGCGCGGATCGAGCGACTGCCACGCCTCGATGCCCGACTGCTCGACGCGCTTCGCGACTTCCTCGAGCAGCTCGAGCGTGCGCGGATGCAGCTCACCGGTTTCCTTGTGCACGAAGAACGCCATCGGCACACCCCACTGGCGCTGGCGCGACAGCGTCCAGTCGGGCCGGTTCGCGATCATGCTGAACAGGCGCTGCTTGCCCCACGACGGATAGAACGCGGTCGCCTCGATGCCTTCGAGCGCGGTTTCGCGCAGCGTCTTGCCGTCGTCGCGCGGCGTCACGTCCATGCCGGCGAACCACTGCGACGTCGCGCGATAGATGATCGGCGTCTTGTGGCGCCAGCAGTGCATGTAGCTGTGCGAGTACTTCTCGCTGCGCAGCAGCGAGCCGGCCGCGTTCAGGGCCTCGACGATCTTCGGGTTCGCGTCCCAGATCGACAGGCCGCCGAACAGCGGCAGCGATTCGATGTAGCGGCCGTCCCCCATCACCGGGTTGATGAAGTCCGAATCGGTCATCCCGTGCGCCTTGCACGACAGGAAGTCCTCGATGCCGTATGCGGGCGACGAGTGCACGACGCCGGTACCCGTATCGGTCGTCACGTAGTCGCCGAGGTAGACGGGCGCGGTGCGCTTGTAGCCGGGGTGGGCCGACGCGAGCGGGTGGTGGAAGCGCAGGTTCGCGAGCTTCACGCCCAGGGTGGTCGCGACGACACGGCCGGTCAGCTTGAAGTCGACCATGCAGGCTTCGACGCGTTCTTCCGCGATGATCAGCAGCCCGCGCTCGGTGTCGACCAGCGCGTAGACGATTTCCGGATGCAGGTTCAGCGCCTGGTTGGCGGGGATCGTCCACGGCGTGGTGGTCCAGATCACGATGCCGCCCTCGGCGCGCGGCAGCGCCGGCAGGCCGAATGCCTGCGCGGTCTTTTCCGGTTCCGCGAACGCGAACATCACGTCGATCGTCGGGTCGGTGCGGTCCTTGTACTCGACTTCCGCCTCGGCGAGTGCCGAGCCGCAGTCGAAGCACCAGTTCACCGGTTTCAGCCCGCGATACACGTAGCCCTTCTCGATGATCTTGCCGAGCGCGCGGATCTCTTCCGCCTCGTTGACGAAGTTCATCGTCTTGTACGGATTCGCCCAGTCGCCGAGCACGCCGAGACGCTTGAAGCCGACCTTCTGCTTCTCGATCTGCTCGGTCGCGTACGCGCGCGCCTTGCTCATCACTTCGGCCGCCGGCAGCGACTTGCCGAACTGCTTCTCGATCTGGATCTCGATCGGCATCCCGTGGCAATCCCAGCCCGGCACGTACGGCGCGTCGAAGCCGGCCATGTTGCGCGACTTGACGACGATGTCCTTCAGGATCTTGTTGACCGCGTGGCCGAGGTGGATGTCGCCGTTCGCATACGGGGGGCCGTCGTGCAGGATGAACTTCGGACGGCCTGCGCTGGCCGCGCGGATCTTCTCGTAGATGCCGCGCTCCTCCCATTCCTTGACCCACTGCGGCTCGCGCTTGGGCAGGTCGCCGCGCATCGGGAACGGCGTGTCGAGCAGGTTGACCGGATACTTGGCCTGGGGTTTCGAATCGGCTTTCTTGTTGCTCATGATGGGATCGCTATCTAAATCGGGGGACGCTCGTGCGTCGTGAATCGGGATGCGCGCGGGTCGGCGGCGCGAGGGTGCGGCGCGGGGCGCCGCCGGCCGGATCAGCTAATTCGGTCGGTCGCCGACGTCGAGAAACCGGTCGCGCGGCTGCCCGGCGCGCGGTCGCGCTCGACGAAGTACGCGCGCGCATTCGCGACGTCCAGCGCGATTGCGCGCGACAGCGCCTCGAGATCGTCGAACTTCGCCTCGTCACGCAGCTTCTTCAGGAATTCGACGCGGATGAGCTTGCCGTACGCGTCGCCGTGCCAGTCGAGCAGGTGGACTTCGAGCAGCACGCGGCCGGAATCGTCGACGGTCGGGCGCAGCCCGAGGCTCGCGACGCCCGGCAGCGGGGCGGGGCCCAGGCCGTGCACCTGCACGACGAAGATTCCCGCGAGCGCCGGCCGCTTGTGCGCGATCGGCAGGTTCAGGGTCGGGAAACCGAGGTCGCGGCCGAGCTTCAGCCCGTGCGCGACGTGGCCGCTGATCGCGTAGCCGTGGCCGAGCGCCTGCGCGGCCGCGTCGAGGTCGCCCGCGGCGAGCGCGGTGCGCACGCCCGAGCTGGAGATGCGCGTGCCGTCGCTGCCGGCGACCGTGCCCATTTGCTCGACCTCGAAGCCGTACTGCTCGCCGGCCGCCTTCAGCGTGTCGAAGGTGCCCGCGCGCTTCGCGCCGTAGCAGAAATCGTCGCCGACCATCATCCAGCGCGTGTGCAGCCCGCCGACCAGCGTGCGCTCGACGAACGCCTGCGGCGACTGGCTCGCGAACGTATGGTTGAAGTGCTCGACGACGACGCGGTCGACCCCGTGGTCGCGCAGCGCTTCCAGCTTGTCGCGCAGCATCGCGATGCGCGGCGGCGCGCCGGCCGGGTTGAAGAATTCGCGCGGGTGCGGCTCGAAGGTCATCACGCACACGGGCAGGCCGCGTGCGTCCGCTGCCGCGCGCACGCGCGCGAGCAGGGCCTGGTGGCCGCGATGGACACCGTCGAAGTTGCCGATCGTCAGCGCGCACGGCGCGCGGCTCTCGGCGTTGGGCAGGCCGCGGAAGACTTTCACGATAGCGGATGCAGCGTCGGGGAATGGGCGGTGGGATGCCGCAAAGCAGAAGATTATAAACGTTCGGGCGGCCCGGCGGCCGAGAAGGGGGGAAACGCGGGGGCGAATGGTAAAATTCGCGGATGAAAAAACTCGTGATCCTGATTTCCGGTCGCGGCAGCAACATGGAGGCCATCGTCCGCGCGTGCGCGCAGGAACGCTGGCCGGCCGAGGTCGCTGCCGTGATCGCCAACCGGCCCGACGCGGCCGGCCTGGCTTTTGCCGCGTCGCACGGGGTGGCGACCGCGGTGGTCGACCATCGGTCGTTCGACGGCCGCGACAGCTTCGATGCGGCACTCGCCGCCGAGATCGACCGCTTCGCGCCCGATCTCGTCGTGCTCGCCGGCTTCATGCGCATCCTCACGCCCGATTTCGTCAGACGATACGAGGGCCGGCTGCTGAACATCCACCCGTCACTGCTGCCGAGCTTCAAGGGCATCCACACGCACCAGCAGGCGCTGGATGCCGGCGTCGCGCTGCATGGCGCGAGCGTGCATTTCGTGATTCCCGAACTCGACAGCGGCGCGATCGTCGCGCAGGGCGCGGTGCCCGTGCGCGCGGGCGACGACGCGGCCGCGCTCGCGCAGCGCGTGCTGACGGTCGAGCACGTGCTGTATCCGCGTGCGGTGCGCTGGTTCGTCGAGGGGCGCCTGCGCCTCGAGAACGGCCGGGCAGTGGTGGCGCCGGAAGAGGCGCGCTGGATTTTCGCGGATCAACCGCATACCGAAACGAGCGAGGGCGTATGAAGCTGCACGGATTCCTGATTGGCCAGACCGAGACCTTGCTGGCCGAGGTGCTGAAGTTCGCCGGCCCGGCCGACGCGACGACGAGCCGGTTCTTCCGCGCGCACCCGAAGCTCGGCCATGCCGAGCGCGGCGTGATCGCCGAGGCGGTGTTCGCGGTGCTGCGCCGGAAGATGGAGTTTTCGCACCTCGCCGAGAGCGGCACGGGCAGCCCCGCGCGGCGCCTCACGCTGCTCGGCCTGATGCAGACGCTCGGCCGCAACGCGCTGAAGCCGTTCGTGTCCGACACCGAGGCCGCGTGGCTCGAGCACGTGTCGAAGATCGATCCGGCGAGCCTGCCGGTGCGCGTGCGCACGAACCTGCCGGACTGGATCTACCAGGCGCTGTCGGCCCGTTTCGACGCCGAGGAACTCGCGCAGCTCGCCGCCGCGCTGAACTACCCGGCGCCGCTCGACCTGCGCGCCAACGCGCAGAAGGCGACGCGCGACCAGGTGATCGACGCGCTGCGCGCGAACGGCATCGACGCGGGCGAGACGCCGTTCGCGCCGCAGGGCGTGCGCGTCGTCGGCAAGCCGGCGCTGACGCGCCTGAAGCTGTTCGAGGAAGGCCAGATCGAGGTCCAGGACGAGGGCAGCCAGCTGCTGTGCTCGCTGGTCGCGCCGCGCCGCGGCGAGATGGTCGTCGATTTCTGCGCGGGCGCCGGCGGCAAGACGCTCGCGCTCGGCGCGATGATGCGCTCGACCGGGCGCCTCTACGCGTTCGACGTGTCGGAAAAGCGCCTCACGAAGCTCAAGCCGCGCCTCGCGCGCAGCGGGCTGTCGAACGTGAACCCGGTGCTGATCGACAGCGAGCACGACGCGAAGATCAAGCGGCTCGCGGGCAAGATCGACCGCGTGCTGGTCGACGCGCCGTGCAGCGGCCTCGGCACGCTGCGTCGCAACCCCGACCTCAAGTGGCGCCAGACGCGCACGTCGATCGAGGAACTCACGCCGAAGCAGGCGTCGATCCTCGCGAGCGCCGCGCGTCTCGTGAAGAAGGGCGGCCGGCTCGTGTACGCGACCTGCAGCGTGCTCGACGCGGAGAACGAAGCGATCGTCGAGCAGTTCCTCGCCGACCATCCGGACTTCGTGCTGGTGCCCGCGCAGCAGGTGCTGGCCGACCAGCGTATCGCGCTCGAGACCGGCGACTACCTGTCGCTGTGGCCGCACCGCCATGCGACCGACGGCTTCTTCGCCGCGGTGCTGGAACGGCGCGCGCAGTAACGGCAGGGCGCACGGATGATGCAGAACCGCCTGCTGTCGCACCGGCTCGCGTCGGTGATCCGCGACTTCAACGAGCCGGTGATGATCTGGCAGGCGGCGATCCTCGTCGGCGCACTGTGTTTCGCGTGGGTCGCCGCGCGCTTCGTGCACGGCCGCACGCCGGGCGCCGGCGCGCAGAGCCTGAAGCGCGCGCTGTTCCCGCTGTTCGGCGGGCTGTTCGTGCTGGCCGCGCAGTTCGGGTTCGACCCGTTCATGTCGACGTCGCTGCTGTCGCTCGCGCTCGTGCCGCTGTTCGGCATCGGGCTCATCTACGTGCTGTTCTTCTTCGCGCGGCGCGTGTTCGCCCGCGACGGCCACACGCATGCGTGGCTGTCGATCGTCGAGAAGATCGTGTCGGTCATCGTGTGGGCGGCGATGGTGCTCACGGTGCTCGGGATCCAGCGCGACGTCATCGCGTGGCTCGACAGCGTGCAGTTCCGCGTCGCGAATGCGCACCTCACGCTGCTGTCGGTGATTTCCGGCGCGCTGTGGGTCTGCGTGACCTTGATGGTCGCGATGTGGCTGGGCTCCGTGCTCGAGGAGCGCCTCACGCGCGCCACCACGCTCGACGCGAACCTGAAGGTCGTGCTGTCGCGGGTCGGCCGCGCGCTGCTCGTGTTCGCGGCGATCCTGATCGGGCTGTCGCTCGTCGGCATCGACGTGACGGTGCTCGGCGTGTTCGGCGGCGCGGTCGGTGTCGGCCTCGGCTTCGGGCTGCAGAAGATCGCCAGCAACTACGTGTCGGGCTTCATCATCCTGCTCGATCGCTCGCTGCGCCTCGGCGACGCGATCAGCGTCGGCGGGCTGCAGGGCGTCGTCACGCAGATCCGCACGCGCTATACGGTCGTGCGCGGCCTCGACGGCAACGAGACGCTGATCCCGAACGAGAAGCTGATCACCGACGTCGTGCAGAACCAGTCGTCGTACCTGACGCGCGGCTTTGCGAAGGTCGCCGTGCAGGTCGCTTATACGAGCGACGTCGAGCAGGCGCTCGCGGTGCTCGCGGAAGCCGCGAAGGGCGTGCCGCGCGTGCTCGCGGAGCCGGCGCCGACGCCGTACCTGGTCGGCTTCGGTGCGGACGGGATCGACCTGGAACTGGGCTTCTGGATCGAGGATTCGGCGAAAGGCACGTCGGGCGTGCGTTCGTCAGTGAACCGCAACATCTGGCGGCTGTTCGGCGAGCACGGGATCTCGATTCCGTTCCCGCAGCGCGAAGTGCGCGTGGTCGGCCTGCCGGACGGTCTGGCCGCGCATGGCTTGGCGGCCGAGGGCGTGCCCGTGGCCGGCGGCGGCGCGACGGACGGGCAGGCGTCGGCGGCCTAGGCGCGGCGTGCCGGCGCGAATCGGGCGGGGCCGGCGGCCAGAACCGGATCGCGGGCCTTTCCCGGTCCGCCGATGGACTGTCCGCGTTGCGTCAAGACAAGAAAATATTCATTTTTTACAAAGACTTGGAACGGTTGAAGTAAAATTCCGGTCTACACGCGGTATGCTTTCATTTTTATGACGTCGGCTTGCGCCGGCATCGCTCTCACCACAGGTAACTGCCTTGTTGAATTCCCTGCTCGATTTTCTTTCCCACGGGCTCCTGCGCTTCTCGTGGTGGCAGGTCGCGCTGTTCGCGCTTGCCGTCACGCACGTCACGATCATCGGCGTGACGGTCTACCTGCACCGCTGCCAGGCGCACCGCGCGCTGGAACTGCACCCGATCGCGAGTCACTTCTTCCGTGTCTGGCTGTGGATGACGACCGGCATGCTGACGGGCCAGTGGGCCGCGATCCATCGCAAGCACCACGCGAAGTGCGAAACCGAGGAAGATCCGCACAGCCCGCAGACGCGCGGCATCTGGAAGGTGTTCCTCGAAGGCGCCGAGCTGTATCGCGCGGAAGCGAAGAACGAAGAAACGATGCGCAAGTTCAGCCACGGCACGCCGAATGACTGGATCGAGCGCAATGTGTATTCGAAGTACCCGATCCTCGGCGTGAGCCTGATGATGGTGATCGACATCGCGCTGTTCGGCGTGCTCGGCCTGACCGTGTGGGCCGTGCAGATGGTCTGGATTCCGTTCTGGGCCGCGGGTGTCGTGAACGGCTTCGGCCACTTCTGGGGCTACCGCAACTTCAACTCGGCCGATGCGAGCACGAACCTGTTCCCGTGGGGCATCGTGATCGGCGGCGAAGAGCTGCACAACAACCACCACACGTTCGCGACGTCGGCGAAGCTGTCGAACAAGTGGTACGAGTTCGACATCGGCTGGATGTACATCCGCATCATGTCGGCATTCGGTCTCGCGAAGGTGAAGAAGGTCGCGCCGACGCCGCGCCTGAACAAGCCGAAGACGGTCCTCGACCAGGAAACGCTGCAGGCCGTGCTGTCGAACCGCTACGAAGTGATGGCGCGCTACGGCAAGGCCGTGAAGCGTGCGTACCGCCAGGAGCTCGCGCACCTGAAGGAACTCGGTTCGAGCGAGAAGTACCAGCTGATGCGCGGTGCGCGCAAGTGGTTCCACAAGGACGCCGACGGCCTCGACGAGCCGCAGAAGAAGCTGCTGCCGGAGATTTTCGCGAACAGCCAGAAGCTGCATACGTACTTCCAGCTGCGCCAGGATCTGGCCGCGATCTGGGATCGCTCGACCGCGTCGCGCGAACAGCTGCTCGCGCAATTGCAGGATTGGTGCCATCGCGCGGAACAAAGCGGCATCAAGTCGCTGCAGGAATTCGCGACGCGCCTGCGCCGCTACGCCTGATTCGAAATCGATTAGAATCTCAGGACGTCACAAACCCCGCGTTGGCGGGGTTTTTTCATTTGGGCGGCCGGTTTTCGAAGGACGACCGGACGTGCCGGATTCGTATGAGGCTTGGGGCTGCGGCGACGTGGCGCCCCGGGGCGAGCGTAGGGGATGGGGCTGGAGTAAGCGATAAGGCGCTAACTCGGGCCGACAGGAGATATGGAGATGCAATCGACGATCAAATCCGTCGAGTACGACCGGCCGGTCTCGGCAGGGACCGTCTGTGGCGTCGGGCAAGCATGGGCCAAGGTGCCCGATGCACCGTCCGCCGAAGAACGCGCCGCACTGAAGGCGCGCATCAAGGCGCTGCTCGCACGTGAAAAGGCCGTGCTCGTCGCTCACTACTACGTGGATGCCGAGCTGCAGGAACTGGCCGACGAAACCGGCGGCTGCGTCGCCGATTCGCTCGAAATGGCCCGCTTCGGCCGCGACCACGACGCGCAAACGCTCGTCGTCGCCGGCGTGCGCTTCATGGGCGAAACCGCGAAGATCCTGAGCCCCGGCAAACGCGTACTGATGCCCGATCTCGATGCGACCTGCTCGCTCGATCTCGGTTGCCCGGTCGACGAATTCTCCGCGTTCTGCGATGCGCATCCCGACCGCACCGTCGTCGTCTACGCGAACACCAGCGCCGCCGTGAAGGCGCGCGCGGACTGGATGGTCACGTCGTCGATCGGTCTCGAGATCGTCGCCGACCTGCACGCGCGCGGCGAGAAGATCATCTGGGCACCCGATCGCCATCTCGGCAGCTACATCCAGAAGAAAACCGGCGCGGACATGCTGCTGTGGCAGGGTTCGTGCCTCGTCCACGACGAATTCAAGGGCATCGAGCTCGACCTGCTGCGCGCCGAATATCCGGACGCGAAGGTGCTCGTGCATCCCGAATCGCCGGAAAACGTCGTCGCGCAGGCGGACGTCGTCGGCTCGACGACGCAGCTGATCGACGCAGCCGTGAAGTTCGACGCGACACACTTCATCGTCGCGACCGACCTCGGCATCCTGCACAAGATGCAGCTCGCGGCGCCCGGCAAGACCTTCATCGCCGCGCCGACGGCCGGCAACAGCGCGACCTGCAAGAGCTGCGCGCATTGCCCGTGGATGGCGATGAACGGCCTCGCGAACCTTGCCGACGTGCTCGAGCGCGGTCACAACGAGATCTTCGTCGATCCCGCCATCGGCGTGCGCGCGCGTCTGCCGATCGACCGGATGCTCGATTTCGCAGCGGCGCACAAGAAGCGCGTGCAGGCGAGCGGCGATCTGCAGCGCGACCAGCAACTGTTCGCGAACGTGGGGGCTGCATGACGACTGCAGTGTCCCCGCTGTTCGACGCGCTCCGAGCACAATACGGCGCGGCATTCGATGAAGCGATCGCGCGCAACGTTGCCGACGCGATCGCCGAAGACGTCGGCACCGGCGACCAGACCGGGCGGCTCGTGCCGGCCGGCGAGCGGCGCCGTGCGCGCATCATCGTGCGCGAGGAAGCGGTGCTGTGCGGCGTGCCGTGGTTCGAGGCCGTCATCGCCCGGATCGATCCGTCGATCGTCGTGCAGTGGCGCTATCGCGAAGGCGACCGGATGACGCCGGATTCGACGGTCTGCGAACTCGAAGGGCCGGCGCGCGCACTGTTGACGGCCGAGCGCAACGGGCTGAACTTCCTGCAACTGCTGTCGGGCGTCGCGAGCGCGACGCGTCGCTACGTCGATCGCGTCGAAGGCACGCGCGCAAAAATCCTCGATACGCGCAAGACGCTGCCGGGCCTGCGGCTCGCGCAGAAGTACGCGGTGCGGGTCGGCGGCGGCGAGAACCAGCGTCTCGCGCTGTACGACGGCATCCTGATCAAGGAAAACCATATCGCGGCAGCCGGCGGCGTCGGCGAAGCGCTCGATGCGGCGTTCGCGCTCGATTCGGGCGTACCGGTGCAGGTCGAAGTCGAGACGCTCGCGCAGCTCGACGCGGCGCTCGCGCATGGTGCGCAGTCGGTGCTGCTCGACAACTTCACGCTCGAGATGATGCGCGAAGCGGTGCGCGTCGCGGCCGGCAAGGCCGTGCTCGAAGTGTCGGGCGGCGTCAATTTCGATACGGTGCGCACGTTCGCGGAGACGGGCGTCGACCGCATCTCGATCGGCGCGCTCACGAAGGACGTGCGCGCGACCGACTATTCGATGCGGATCGTCGACTGACCGCGCGAGATACCGTCTGACAGGAAAAAGCCGCTGGCGTGCCAACGCCAGCGGCTTTTTTTGTCGGACCGTAGCCGGGAGGGGCGTGCCGGTCAGCGGCGCGCGCGGGGCGTGAGCACGCTCGGCAGCGCCTTCGGCAGCGTATGCGGCCAGTCGCGGCTGTAGTGCAGCCCGCGGCTTTCGCGGCGCGAATACGCGCTCTTCACGATCAGCGTCGCGACGTCGACGAGATTGCGCAGTTCGAGCAGGTCGCGCGTCACGCGGAAGTTCGCGTAGTACTCGTGGATCTCGTCGCGCAGCAGCGACAACCGGTGCTTCGCGCGTTCGAGACGCTTGTCGGTGCGCACGATGCCGACGTAGTTCCACATCAGCCGGCGCAGCTCATCCCAGTTGTGCGCGACGACGACTTCCTCGTCCGCATCCGACACGCGGCTTTCGTCCCAGGCGGGCAGCGTGGCCGGCGTTTCGGCGTCGAAGCCGGCCGCCTCGATCGCCTCGGCCGCCGCGCGGCCGATCACGAGGCATTCGAGCAGCGAATTGCTCGCGAGCCGGTTCGCGCCGTGCAGCCCCGTGTACGACGTCTCGCCGACCGCATACAGGCCCGCGAGATCGGTGCGCCCCGCGAGATCGGTGACGACGCCGCCGCACGTGTAGTGTGCGGCCGGCACGACCGGAATCGGCTGCTTCGCGATGTCGATGCCGAATTCGAGGCAGCGCGCATGGATCGTCGGGAAGTGTTCGCGCAGGAAGGCTTCCGGCTGATGGCTGATGTCGAGATACACGCAGTCGATCCCGCGCTTCTTGATTTCGAAGTCGATCGCGCGCGCGACGATGTCGCGCGGCGCGAGTTCCGCGCGCGCATCGTGCGCGGGCATGAAGCGCGTGCCGTCCGGCAGCTTCAGCAGGCCGCCTTCGCCGCGCACGGCTTCCGAAATCAGGAACGATTTCGCGTACGGATGGAACAGGCAGGTCGGGTGGAACTGGATGAATTCCATGTTCGACACACGGCAGCCCGCGCGCCACGCCATCGCGATGCCGTCGCCGGTCGCGGTGTCGGGGTTCGTCGTGTACAGGTAGACCTTGCCGGCGCCGCCGGTCGCGAGCACCGTGTGCGGCGCCTCGATCGTGATCGTGCGGTCGTTGTCGACATCGAGCGCATACAGCCCGTGACAGCGACGGCAGGGCAGGCCGAGCCGGTCCGACGTGATCAGGTCGATCGCGTGGTGGTTTTCGAAGAACGTGATGTTCGGATGCTGGCGCGCGCGGTCGGACAGCGTCGCAAGCACCGCATGGCCGGTCGCGTCGGCCGCGTGGATGATGCGGCGGTGACTGTGGCCGCCTTCGCGCGTCAGGTGGAAACCGAGTTCGGCCGCATCGTCCTTCGTGAACGGCACGCCCTGCGAGATCAGCCATTCGATCGCTTCGCGGCCGTGCTCGACGATGTAGCGCGTCGCGCCTTCGTCGCACAGCCCGCCGCCGGCGACCAGCGTGTCGTCGACATGGTTCTCGATGCTGTCCGCCGAATCGAGGACGGCCGCGATGCCGCCTTGCGCGTTATCGCTTGCCCCCTCCATCATCGAACGTTTCGCGATCAGCGCGACACGTCGCGTGCTGGCCAGGTTGAGTGCGACCGACAGCCCTGCCAGGCCGCTGCCGACGATCGCCACGTCGAATTTCATGCTGCATCTCCATCGTTACGCTTTAGATCTTGTGCGTTCCGTCGGCCGTGGCCGCGGAAAGGGGAGAGCATACCGCGTCAGGCCCGCGCGTGCGCGCAAAACAAAAAGCCCCGCATGTGCGGGGCTTTTTGGTCGCCGTCAGGCTGGAGAAACCGGAGATTACTTGATCTTGGTTTCTTTGTATTCCACATGCTTGCGGACGACGGGATCGAACTTCTTGATCGCCATCTTTTCCGGCATGTTGCGCTTGTTCTTCGTGGTCGTGTAGAAGTGACCCGTACCAGCGGTCGACTCGAGCTTGATCTTGTCGCGTGCGCCTTTTGCCATGATTGTGCTCCTTGGGCTTAGGCTTCGCCGCGTGCGCGCAGGTCAGCGAGCACGGAATCGATGCCGTTCTTGTCGATCAGGCGCAGGCCGGCGTTCGAGACGCGCAGGCGCACCCAGCGGTTTTCGCTCTCTACCCAGAACCGGCGGTTTTGCAGGTTCGGCAGGAAGCGGCGCTTCGTCTTGTTGTTTGCGTGGGAAACGTTGTTGCCGCTCATCGGCGCTTTCCCAGTTACTTGGCATACGCGTGCCATGAGAGCACTCCTAATACGCTAAATTCGGGGTTCGATCGCCGATGAAGGTTCCATCGCACCGCCACGTGATCCATGGCTGCACTCAGAACGCCGAAGCCTTTACAGACAAGGCCCTTCGATGGCTAGAACTGGTTGGAAAAAAGACAGACGACGATTCTAGCAGAAAAAGTTCAGAAAAATCAAACCTAATTTCGTTTCGTCGTTGCGGCGGCCCCGGGGCGGGTCGCCGGGCCACAGTCTACAGCCAACCGGCGCGCGCGAACGAAAATGTATCGCCGGTGCCGACGACGACGTGATCGAGCAGCTTCGTGTCGACCAGCGCAAGTGCTTCGTTCAGTGCGCGCGTCAGGCGGCGATCCTCGGCGCTCGGCTGCACCGCGCCGGACGGGTGGTTGTGCGCGATGACCAGTGCGGCGGCATTCAGCGTGAGCGCGCGGCGCACGATCTCGCGCGGATAGACGGCCATCCGCGTCAGGGTGCCACGCGCGCTTTCTTCCGTCTCGATCAGGCCGTGGCGGGCATCCAGGTACAGCGTGACGAACACCTCGTGCGAACGCGTGCCGATCGTCAGCCGCAGATAGTCCTCGACCGCGCGCGGCGAATCGATCCGCACCCGCTCGCGCGCCTGCTCGGCCAGCGCGCGCCGCACGATCTCGGTCACCGCGATCAGCAGCGCCGAGCGCGCGGCGCCGATGCCGGGGTGCGTGGCGAACACGTCGGGCTTCGCGTCGAGCATGTCGCGCAGCGAGTCGCCGAACCGCGCGAGCAGCGCGCGGGCGCTGGCGAACACGTCGCGACCGCCGCCGCCCGTGCCGAGCAGCAGCGCGATCAGCTCCGCGTCGGTCAGCGCGGCTGGCCCGCGCTCCAGCAGCCGCTCGCGCGGCAGATCGGGTTGCCAGTTGCGCGGGCGGCGCTTGCGCGGCGGCCTGGCGGCGTCGATGCGGCGGGCCGGAGCGGCCGGGGCATCGGCGGTGTCGCGACATTCGGTCGCCGGGGCGGCGGGGCAGGATGACAGCATGATCGAAACTCCATTGGCGGCGGGCGCAGGCGCGACGTCGTCGCACTTTCAGCCTTGCGCGCTCAGGTGACTTACAATATTGGCTTTGCGCCGGGCCTTTCGGCCAGTTCGGGCGCCGACGAACACGAGTCATTCATGAGCATCATCGATCTATCCGAAGTGAAGCCCGGTTCCCATGTCACGCTGCATTACCGGCTTGCGCTGGCCGACGGCGCCGACATCGTCAACACCTTCTCCGACAAGCCCGCCACGCTGCTGCTCGGCGCGGGGCAACTGGCGCCCTCGCTGGAACAGATTCTGATCGGGCTCAGGGTCGGCGACCATTCGACTTTTCAGCTAACGCCCGAGCAGGGGTTCGGTCCCCGCAATCCCGACATGCTCCAGCGCGTGACGCTGTCGACGCTGCGCGAGAACGGGATGGTCGGCGACGATTTCACGCCGGGCGAACTGATCGAGTTCAACGCGCCCGACGGCGGCCGCTACGCGGGGGTGCTGAAGGAAGTCAGCGAAACCTCGGCGCTGTTCGACTTCAATCATCCGCTCGCGGGCCAAGCGCTCACGTTCGAAGTGAAAATCATCGGAATCCTGTAATCATGAGCACCACCGATACGCTGTCCGGGCAGACCGTCGCCGCCGATGCCGAAATCCTGCTGGCCCAGCCGCGCGGCTTCTGCGCGGGGGTCGATCGCGCAATCGAGATCGTCGAGCGCGCGATCGCGATGCACGGTGCGCCGATCTACGTTCGTCACGAGATCGTCCACAACAAGTACGTGGTCGAGGATCTGAAGAAGAAAGGCGCGATCTTCGTCGAGGAACTCGAGGAAGTGCCGGCCGGCAATACCGTGATCTTCAGCGCGCACGGCGTGTCGAAGGCCGTGCGCGACGAGGCGGACGTGCGCGGGTTGCGCATTTACGACGCTACCTGCCCGCTCGTCACGAAGGTGCACGTCGAAGTGGCGAAGATGCGCCAGGACGGCGTCGACATCGTGATGATCGGCCACAAGGGCCACCCGGAAGTCGAAGGCACGATGGGGCAGGTCGAGCGCGGCATGCATCTCGTCGAAAGCGTCGAGGACGTGCAGAAGCTCGAGCTCGCCGACCCCGAGCGCATCGCGCTCGTCACGCAGACGACGCTGTCCGTCGACGACGCGGCCGAGATCATCGGCGCGCTGAAGGCGAAGTATCCGAAGATTCGCGAACCGAAGAAGCAGGACATCTGCTACGCGACGCAGAACCGCCAGGATGCGGTGAAGTTCATGGCGCCGCAGTGCGACGTCGTGATCGTCGTCGGCAGCCCGAACAGCTCGAATTCGAGCCGCCTGCGCGAAGTGGCCGAGAAGCGTGGCGTGGCCGCGTACATGGTCGACGCACCCGACCAGATCGATCCGGCATGGGTCGCAGGCAAGCGTCGCATCGGCGTGACGGCCGGCGCATCGGCGCCCGAAGTGCTCGCCCAGGCCGTGATCGCACGGCTGCGTGAACTCGGCGTGCGCAACGTCCGCGCACTCGACGGCATCGAGGAAAACGTGTCGTTTCCGCTGCCGCGCGGGCTCAACCTGCCGCCCGCCGCCTGATTGTCGCATCGCACCCGCGGTACCCCGAAGCGCGCCTCCCGGCGCGCTTTTTTTTGCGTCGCGAAAACGAGATCGCAACCATTATTCACATTAATAGTGCAACCCGGTTGCTATCGCCGCGCTTAACCGTCTCTCAAAATTGGTTGCAATGCAGGAAAACCCCATCGAATCAGGATTATTGGCGTCCTATAAATGGAGTTACAATGCGCCCGTTTTCAGGCCGGAATGGCTTTGAAATCGGGTTTTGGCAAGGCGCGGGAGACCTACTCGATGCATGTGAAGTTGGCTTACGCCATGTCCGTCGCCGCACCGGTTGCAATGCTTGCCGGCTGCAGCAAAAAGAGCGACGGCGGGGCGGGCAGGGAGACTGCGGCACACGCAGTACCGGCGGCCAGCGACGTGCGCGCTGCCGGAACCGGTCGTGCGGCGCGGTCGGTGTGCCGCATTGCGCAATCGGACAGAGACAAGGACAACGGGGCACGTTTGGCGATCGAGGAATTCAACGCGCAGGGCCCGAAGATCGGCATGCATTCGGCACGGCGGGCAGCACGCGCCGGCGGCGCTGCCATCGACCGGGCGACGGGCATGCAGATTGCCCGACAACGAGCCGCCGACCGTGATGCGGCAGCAGCAGGGCGCGTCGAACGACGGGCGCCCGGGTTTCGGGGCAACGCAGGCAACGTGCAGATGTCACTGATGCCCTTTCATTTCGATTCGACGAAACAGCGTGTCGCCGCGAACCATCGCGTCGCGGCGGGCGGTCTGCTTCGTTTCACGAATTCCGACTCAGTCCTGACGAAAGTCGGGCGCCACCTTCGCGATGCCGGTTCGGGCGCCGCGCGGGCGGCGGCGGACGGCCCGCTTGCCACGCAGGCGACGGCGTCCGGCATCGGAGCGCAAACCCCTGGCGACAACGGCATGTGCGCCGCCAAGGTGGTCGAGCCCGCGGGCGACGCGGCGCGGAACCTGATCTGCCCGGACGCGGGGTTCACCCCGGCCCGGACGGAAAAAAGCATGGACTTCGGGAAACCGGAGGCCGGCTGTTGCGGCACGCTGCCCTACGACTTCAAGGAGGCCAAGTACACCGTCCTCGATGTCGTGACGATTTAGCGACGGGACTCATGATGGCACCGGAACAGTGCGGTGCCGTTTCTGTATCCGCTCCGGCGGCAGGTCCGGCCGTACAGGCCGGGCGGCGCGCGCCGGGACGATCCACCCTTACCGGTATCGACTAGTACCCGCAGTGTCGCCGAGAAGGCGCGATTCCTCGCTTACCCGCGGGGCGCAACGTCCTCCGGCAGCATGGGCCAAGGAGCTTTAAATGGATATTTTCGTCCAGCAGATCCTCAACGGGCTGGTGCTCGGCAGTGTGTACGCCATCATCGCGTTGGGCTACACGATGGTGTACGGCATTCTCGGCATCATCAACTTCGCGCACGGCGACGTGCTGATGATCGGCGCGATGGTCGCCCTGTCCGCGATCACCGTGCTGCAGAACCATTTCCCCGGACTCGGCAACGTCGCGACGCTGACGATCGGCCTTGGCATTGCGGCGGTCGTCTGCGCGTGCGTGGGCTACACGATCGAGCGGGTCGCGTACCGGCCGCTGCGCCGCGCGCCGCGTCTCGCCCCGCTGATCACCGCGATCGGCGTGTCGATCCTGCTGCAGACGGCCGCGATGATCATCTGGTCGCGCAACCCGCTGCCGTTCCCGCAATTGCTGCCGACCGATCCGATCAACGTGATCAAGGCCACCGACACGACGCCCGGCGCCGTGATCTCGGTGACCGAAATCGTGATCATCGCGGTGGCGTTCATCGTGATGGCAGGCCTCTTGCTGCTCGTGCACAAGACCAAGCTCGGTCGCGCGATGCGTGCGATCGCCGAAAGCCCGAACACCGCGAGCCTGATGGGCGTGAACCCGAACTTCGTGATTTCCGCGACGTTCATGATCGGTTCCGCGCTCGCCGCGCTGGCCGGCGTGATGATCGCGTCCGAGTACGGCAACGTGCACTTCTACATGGGCTTCATCCCCGGCATGAAGGCGTTCACGGCGGCGGTGCTCGGCGGGATCGGCAACCTCGGCGGCGCGATGGTCGGCGGCGTGGTGCTCGGCCTGATCGAGCAGCTCGGCGCGGGCTACATCGGCAACCTCACGGGCGGCGTATTCGGCAGCAACTACCAGGACGTGTTCGCATTCATCGTGCTGATCATCGTGCTGGTGTTCCGTCCGTCGGGCCTGCTGGGCGAACGTGTCGCGGACCGCGCGTAACGGAAGGGGAGCAAACAACATGACATCCATTCAACCGATCGAATCCTCGACGTCGCTCGTCGAAGAGCGCAACACGACGAAGACCGTCATCATCGGCATCCTGACCGCGGCCTTCGTGATCGCGGCGCCGATCATCATCGGCTCGGCCGGCGGCAACTACTGGGTCCGCGTGCTCGACTTCGCGATGCTGTACGTGATGCTCGCGCTCGGCCTGAACGTGGTGGTCGGCTTCGCCGGCCTGCTCGACCTGGGCTACATCGCGTTCTACGCGGTGGGCGCGTACACGGCGGCACTGCTGAGCTCGCCGCACCTGAGCTCGCAGTTCGAGTGGATCGCGGCGCTCGCGCCGAACGGCCTGCACGTCCCGTTCCTGATCATCGTGCCGATCGCGATGGCGCTGGCGGCGACCTTCGGGATCCTGCTCGGCGCGCCGACGCTGCGCCTGCGCGGCGACTACCTGGCGATCGTGACGCTCGGCTTCGGTGAAATCGTCCGGATCTTTATGAACAACCTCGACCGTCCGGTGAACATCACCAACGGCCCGAAGGGGATCACGGGCATCGATCCGGTGCACGTCGGCGGCTTCAACCTGTCGCAGACGCACTCGCTGTTCGGCTTCCAGCTGCCGTCGGTCTACATGTACTACTACCTGTTCGTGCTGTGCTCGCTGCTGGTGATCTGGACGTGTACGCGCCTGCAGCATTCGCGTATCGGCCGCGCATGGGCGGCGATCCGCGAGGACGAAATCGCCGCGAAGGCGATGGGCATCAACACCCGCAACGTAAAGCTGCTCGCGTTTGCGATGGGCGCGTCGTTCGGCGGCCTGTCGGGCGCGATGTTCGGTTCGTTCCAGGGCTTCGTGTCGCCGGAATCGTTCACGTTCTGGGAATCGATCGTCGTGCTGGCGTGCGTGGTGCTCGGCGGCATGGGCCACATCCCGGGCGTGATCCTGGGTGCGGTGCTGCTCGCGATCTTCCCGGAATTCCTGCGCTCGACGATGAGCCCGCTGCAGCACGCGCTGTTCGGTCATGACATCGTCGATACGGAAGTGATCCGTCAGGCGCTGTACGGCCTCGCGATGGTGATCATCATGCTGTACCGCTCGGAAGGCCTGTGGCCGGCGCCGAAGCATGAGGACAAGATCGCGAAACTGGCGAAGCGCGCCGGCAAGAAGCCGGTGCGCGCTTAACCGACGGACAAGGGGATAAACACATGAGCGACAAGCAAATCCGACTGTCCGTGAAGGGCGTGAACAAACGCTTCGGCGGGCTGCAGGCACTGTCCGACGTCGGCTTGCAGATCAAGGAAGGCGAGATCTACGGTCTGATCGGCCCGAACGGCGCCGGCAAGACCACGTTCTTCAACGTGATCACGGGCCTCTACACGCCGGACTCCGGCGAGTTCAAGCTCGACGGCACGGAATACAAGCCGACCGCGGTGCACCAGGTCGCGAAGACGGGCATCGCGCGCACGTTCCAGAACATCCGCCTGTTCGGCGGGATGACGGCCCTCGAGAACGTGATGGTGGGCCGCCACGTGCGCACCAAGCACGGGCTGCTGGGCGCGGTGTTCCAGACGCCGGCCGAGCGCCAGGAAGAGCGTGAGATCAAGGAGCGCGCGATCGAGCTGCTCGAATACGTGGGCGTGCTGCAGTACGCGGACTACACGTCGCGCAACCTGTCGTACGGCCACCAGCGCCGGCTGGAAATCGCCCGCGCGTTGGCGACCGACCCGAAGCTGCTCGCGCTCGACGAGCCGGCGGCCGGGATGAACGCGACCGAGAAGGTCGAACTCACGCGCCTGCTCGACAAGATCCGCTCGGACGGCCGCACGATTCTCCTGATCGAGCACGACGTGAAGCTCGTGATGGGACTGTGCAACCGGATGACGGTGCTCGATTACGGCAAGGTGATCGCCGAGGGTCTGCCGCAGGACGTGCAGAAGAATCCGAAGGTGATTGAGGCATATCTCGGCGCAGGGGTGCACTGATGGCAGCGGCAATGTTGAAAATCAAGGGCTTGCAGGTCAACTACGGCGGCATCCAGGCCGTCAAGGGCGTTGACATGGAAGTCCGCCAGGGCGAGCTGGTGACGCTGATCGGCGCGAACGGCGCGGGCAAGACCACGACGATGAAGGCGATCACGGGCCTGAAGCCGTATTCGGCGGGCGACATCGAGTACGACGGCAAGTCGATCAAGGGCGTGCCGTCGCACGAGTTGCTCAAGCGCGGCCTCGCGATGGTGCCGGAAGGCCGCGGGATCTTCGCGCGGATGTCGATCATCGAGAACATGCAGATGGGCGCGTACCTGCGCAACGACAACGAGCAGATCAAGAAGGACGTCGACCGGATGTTCGGCTTCTTCCCGCGGCTGAAGGAGCGGGCGACGCAGCTCGCGGGCACGCTGTCGGGCGGCGAGCAGCAGATGCTGGCGATGTCGCGCGCGATTCTGAGCAAGCCGAAGCTGCTGCTGCTCGACGAGCCGTCGATGGGCCTGTCGCCGATCATGGTCGAGAAGATCTTCGAGGTGGTGCGGGAGATCTCGAAGGAGGGCATCACGGTGCTGCTGGTCGAGCAGAACGCACGCCTCGCGCTGCAGGCGGCCGACCGCGGTTACGTGATGGACTCGGGCATGGTCACGATGGAAGGCGATGCGAAGCAGATGCTCGACGATCCGAAGGTGCGGGCCGCGTATCTGGGTGAATGAACGAGCGGGCCCGGTGCGGCGCCGCGGCGGATGCCGGCGTGTCGCGCAAGGGCTTTCGAAAGGCTGTCACGGGATACCGTGACAGCCTTTTTTTCGTGCGGCGCGCGCGGCGGCGAACTGTGCGCGCGGATGCGACTCCATTCATTCGACAGTGACGCCGGCCATGCGGCGCGGGACACGGTGACCGGTCGTTCGAACCGGCCGTCCGCCACCGGCCGTCCGCAAACAGACACGCGGGCTGGGTAGCATGGTCGATCCATCGGGACACGGAGAGCACGCATGAATCTGGACTACGGTTTCGTGAAGGCGAAGGTGACGTCGGTGGCGCAGCTGAAGGGCTCGCCGCACGGCAGCGAAATCCAGTATCACATCCACCTGACGCTCGCGTTGCCGACCGGCGACTGGGACGTCGCGATCAACGTCGGCACCAACGACGCGGACGACCTGCTGAACTACAAGCTCGTCTACGATTTCCATCATCCGGTCACGGCGACGCTCGCGGCCGCGGCCGAAGGCTATACCGATCTCACCGGGCAAACCGCGCTGCCGGCGCTCGACTATCTGCGCAGCGACATCCTGAACGAGACGGGCGCGTGGCGCGCCAGCGCGGTGATGGACGGCACCGAGAACGCGGAGCCGATCCCGTCGCTGTTGCGGCTCGTCAACGCCGCGCAGTCGCAGGGGCTCGACGTCGTCGTGTTCGGCCGCACGTATTCGGAAGGCAACGGCATCCACGACACGCACATGAACCAGGGCTCGACGGGCTCGAACTACCGGCACCGCGCGGGCGACGACCACAACGATCACAACGACGTGTGGCAGGACGGCGCGCTGATCGTGCGCGTGAGCGAGTCGCAATGGGCCGCGTATTTCGCGGCGTTCGAGCAGCAGGCCGTGCCGACCGACGCGCTCGGCAATCCGCTGCCGGGCGCGGGGCCGATCACGCGCTGAACGTGGCGATTGCCGGCGGCGTCAGGCGGCCGGCAGCGTCTTGCCGAACGAGATGCGTTCCTCGACGCGATAGCCGAGCGCCGCGTAGAAGCGGCATGCCTCGTCGTTGCCGGGCAGCACCTGCAGATTGATCTTCAGGCAGCCGCGCGCGGCGAGCGCGCGTTCCGCATGCGCGATCAGCGCGCGGCCGATGCCGAGCCGCCGCGCGTCGTTCGACACGCCGAACGAGTAGAGCCAGCCGCGATGTCCGTCGAAACCCGCCATCAGCGTGCCGACGACCCGCGCGCCGCTGGTCGCGACGAAGAACAGCTCCGGCTGCGTCGCGAGCTTCAGCTCGATCGATCTCAGCGGATCGCGGTGCGGCGGGGCGTCGGCTTCGTCGTACTGCGGGAACGCGTCGCGCCAGACCGCGAGCACGGCGTCGGTGTCGGCGCGGTCGAACGGGCGGATCGCGACAGCATCGGCGGCGGCATCCATCGCGGCGGTCTCCTTAGAGCGTGTCGAGGATCGACCGCAGCATCGCCATCATCTGGTCGATTTCCTCGGTCGTGACGTTCAGCGCGGGCATGAAGCGCAGCAGGTTCGGGCGCGCGGCGTTCAGCAGCAGGCCGTCGGGCTGCATGTCGCGCGCCTTCTCGACGATCTGCGGGCCGATGTCCTTGCCGAGCAGCAGCGCGCGCAGCAGGCCTTCGCCGCGTTCGCCCTCGAAGCCGCGCTCCTCCGACAGTTCGAGCAGTTTGCGCTTCAGGTATTCGCCACGCGCGCGCACGCCTTCGAGGAAGCCGGGCGCGACGAGTTGCGAGATCACCGAATGGCCGACCGCCGTCATCAGCGGGTTGCCGTTGTACGTGCCGCCCTGGTCGCCGGCCTCGAACACCGCGACATCGGCCTTCGACAGCAGCGCGCCGAGCGGGGCGCCGCCGCCGATGCCCTTCGCGAGCGTCATGACGTCCGGCTCGATGCCGGACAGCTCGTACGCGAACAGCGTGCCCGCGCGGCCGCAGCCGCTTTGCACCTCGTCGACGATCAGCAGCAGGTTGTGCTGCTTCGTCAGCGCGCGCAGCGCCTGCATGAATTCACGCGTGGCCGGAATCACGCCGCCTTCGCCCTGGATCGGCTCGAGCATTACCGCGACGGTCTTGTCGGTGATCAGCTTCTCGACCGAGTTGATGTCGTTCAGCTCGGCCTTCGGGAAGCCCGGCACCTGCGGTGCGTAGATCGTGTCCCAGCCCGGCTTGCCGCTGGCCGACATCGTCGCGAGCGTGCGGCCGTGGAAGCTGTGGTCGAACGTGATGATCTCGTAAGCGCCGTTCTTGAACTTGCGGCCCCACTTGCGCGCGAGCTTGATCGCGCCTTCGTTCGCTTCCGCGCCGCTGTTCGTGAAGAACACCTTGTCGAACACGCTGTGCTGCGTGAGCAGCCCCGCGAGCTTCGCCATCGGTTCGTTGTAGAACGCGGGCGACGGGTTCAGCAGCTTCTCGGCCTGCGTCTTCAGTGCTTCGACGATGCCGTCGTTGCAGTGGCCGAGGCTGTTGACGGCCCAGCCCTGAATGAAGTCCAGGTAACGCTTGCCCGTGTGATCGTAGAGCCACGAACCCTTGCCGTGCGTAAACACGATGTCGGGGCGGTTCGTGATGTACATCAGCGAGTCGATCGGGTAATCGTTCAGGGGCATGGCAGCAGACTCCAGCGGACGTTGAAAGTGAAACGGGCAATAAAAAAGCCACGGAAGGCCGTGGCTGGTGGGTCGAACAGCTTGTGCGTAACCGGTGAAGCGGAAGAGGGTTACGCGCGAGTCCGTGACGAGCCGGCGGCATCCGGGCGGAGCGGCGAGCGGCGACGTCGAAGTGCGGACAGGAAGCGGTTCATGTGCGCAAGCATAAGGCATCCCGCGCCCCACTGTAAACCGCCGCGATGCCACGGATGTGACACGGCGGCGCGCAGCGGGGGACGCGGGCGCGCCCGGTGCTCAGACCGGATGCGCGAGATCGGCGGCGCTCGTGAACGAGTCCGCGTAGAACTCGTCGGCCGGCAGCGCGTGGTGCTGCGTGAAGTCGCGCTGCGCGGATTCGACCATCACCGGCGCGCCGCATGCGTACACCTGGTAGCCCGACAGATCGGGCAGGTCCTCGATCACCGCGCGATGGACGAAGCCGGTACGGCCGGTCCACTGGTCGGTGTCGTCCGGCTCGGACAGCACCGGCACGTACGTGAAGTTCGGGATTTCGCGCGCCCATTGCTCGGCGAGTTCGCCGAGGTAGATGTCCTTCTTGCGGCGTGCGCCCCAGTAGAGCGTCATCGGGCGCGTGATGCCCGAATGCCTGATGTGCTCGATGATCGCCTTGATCGGCGCGAAGCCGGTGCCCGACGCGAGCAGCACGATCGGCTTGTCGGAATCCTCGCGCAGGAAGAACGTGCCGAGCGGGCCTTCGAAGCGCAGGATGTCGCGCTCCTTCATCGCGCCGAACACGTGGTCGGTGAACTTGCCGCCCGGCATGTGGCGGATGTGCAGCTCGATCGGGCCTTCCTCGTGCGGCGCGTTCGCCATCGAGTAGCTGCGGCGCGAGCCGTCCTTCAGGATGAACTCGACGTACTGGCCCGCGAGGTATTGCAGGCGTTCGTTGGCAGGCAGTTGCAGCTTCACGACCATCACGTCGTCGGCGCGGCGCTCGAGCGCCGCGATCCGGCACGGCAGCTTCTTCACCTGTACGCCGTCGACGCCGGCGATTTCACGCACGTCGATCTCGAGGTCGCATTGCGCTTTCGAACAGCACAGCAGCGCGAGGCCGCGCGTGCGTTCGTCGTTGGACAGCGCCGACGCGGCGTGCGGGCCCTGTTCGATCTGGCCCGACACGATCTGGCCCTTGCAGGAGCCGCACGCGCCGTTCTTGCACCCGTACGGCAGATGGACGTTCTGGCGCAGCGCCGCCGCCAGCACGGTTTCGTCCGACTCGACCTGGAACTGCCGGCCGCTTTGCTTGAGAGTAACGTTGAATGCCATAGAACCAAATAGAACAAAATGTGGGGACCGTGCATGTCGCGCACGGCAGCTACAATGCAAACCCGTTGCGCGCCGCGCAACGGTGGCTACTGATTTCGCAACCAACATGATCGCGACTCGAATCCTGCGCCGGCCGCGCGCACTGATCGTCGGCTGCGGCGACGTCGGCCTGCGCTGCGTCGCGCAATGGCGCGACGCGCGCCGCAACCTGCGCATCGTCGCGCTGACGAGCCATCCGGGCCGCTGCGCCGAATTGCGCGCGGCAGGCGCGACGCCGATCGTCGGCGACCTCGATCGCCGGGCGACGCTCGGACGTATCGCGGGGCTCGCCCGCACGATCCTGCATCTCGCGCCGCCGCAATCCGACGGCCGCGACGATCGCCGCACCCGTGCGCTGATCGCCGCATTGTCCGTGCCTGCACGGCGGCCGACCGCACCGCCGGTGTCGTCGGTCGGCCGGCTCCGCACGCTGCGTGCCGCGACCCGACAGGCCGGCGTGCCGGTGCGGGCAGCGCGTATTGTACCCGACGCCCTTCGCGCGCCGACGCTCGTCTACGCCAGCACGACGGGCGTATACGGCGATTGCGGCGGGGCGCGAATCGACGAAACGCAGCCGCTGCGCCCCGCGAATCCGCGCGCGTTCCGGCGCGTGTCGGCCGAGCGTCAGCTGCGGGCGGCGACGGTGCGCGGCGTGCTGTCCGCGCGCATCGTGCGCATTCCCGGCATCTATGCGGCGAACCGGTTGCCGCTCGCACGGCTCGAGCGCGGCACGCCGGCGCTCGACGCGGCCGACGACGTCTATACGAACCACATCCATGCGGACGATCTCGCGGCGATCCTGCGTCGCGCGGCCGTGCGCGGCAAGCCGGCGCGCGCCGTGCATGCGTCGGACGACAGCGAACTGCGGATGGGAGAGTATTTCGACCGGGTCGCGCAGGTGTTCGGCCTGCCGCCGCCGCCGCGCATCAGCCGCGCGGACGCCGAGCAGCGGCTCGAGCCGACGCTCCTGTCGTTCATGCGCGAGTCGCGGCGCCTGTCCAATGCCCGGCTCAAGGCCGAATTGTGCGTGACGTTGCGCTATCCGACCGTAGACGAATTCCTTCAAACGCTCGCGCCGCGCGGCACGTCAGGTCAGCGCCGGTAACGCCTCGATCAGCAGGAAGCACAGCAACGCGCCGATCAGCGCGCCGATCAGGTTCGGGTGATATTTGTGCTTCATGTGCATCGTGGCCAGCAGCCCGCCGATCACGATGGCGCCCACGACCGCGAACGCGATCGTCACGTACGACAGTTCGAAAGAATGGTTGAAGTTCATGATGTCTCCCCTGCATCGCTGCTCGTACAGCTTGTGATTTCAGTATAGCGGGGGATCGTGCGGCCGCGACGCGGCCGGGCACCGAACGATCGTGCGGATTTTCCCTTACAGGGTTTTGACGGGATTGCGCAGTGTTGAAAGGTCGTCTTCCCCGAGCCAGCGCCACGCGCCCGGCGCCAGGTCGTCCGGCAGCGTGAAACCGCCGATGCTTTCGCGGTGCAGCGCCTCGACGCGGTTGCTGGCCGCGGCGACCATGCGTTTCACTTGATGATATTTGCCTTCGAGGACGGTCAGTGCGAGCGCGTGCGTGTCGCGCGCGACGGCGGCCACCGCCGCGATCGGCTTCGGCTCGCCGTGGAGCTGCACGCCGGCGCGCAGTGCGCCCAGCTGGGCGTCGTCGAGCGGGTGGCGCACGGTCGCGACGTAGGTCTTCGGCACCTTGCGCTTCGGCGACGTGTACGCGTGCACGAACTGGCCGTCGTCGGACAGCAGCAGCAGGCCCGTGGTGTCCTGGTCGAGGCGGCCGACGCACTGCACGCCGCGTGCGACGAGCGGCGCGGGCAGCAGGCTGAACACGCTCGCGTGGTGTTGCGGCTCGCGCGAACACTCGTAGCCGGCCGGCTTGTTGAGCGCGAGATACGCGCGGGCGTGGAACGGCCACGCGGTGTCGTCGACCGTGAACACGAGGCCGGCGGTGTCGAACGACGCGTCGGGGTCGGTGGCGCTCGCGCCCGCGACGGTGACGCGACCCGTTTCGATCAGGCCGCGGCACTGGCGGCGCGAGCCGAAGCCCTGCGTGTAGAGAATGCTTTCGAGATCCATAGCGCGCGCATTCTATCAAGCGGCGCGCCGGCACCGGCACGAACCCGCCCGCGCTGGTAAGCTGCCGGAGCGCGGCGCGCGTTCCTTCTTCACGGAAAGTCCATGCAATCCGATTCGCTCCGGGTCGGCCGCAAGGCCGCCGCCGTCGCCGCCGTCGTGTCGGCCGTAACGGTTGCGTCGGCCGCTTCGCGCATGCGCATGTCGCGACCGACGGACATCGCACGCAAGGCGCGTACGGCTTCCGCGTGAAGTAATGCCGCGGCGGCGGCACCGGCCCGTGCCAGGCCTGCCGCCGTCTTCATCCGACACGGAGTTTGCCGCATGAATCCGACGACGCTCGATGCACTCGCCGATTTTCCCCGCCAGCTCGAGGCCCATTTCGCCGCCGTGCCGGACGGCTATGCACGCTGGACCCCCGACGACTGGAGCGGCATCCCGAGCGAGCACTTCTCGCCGCTCGGGCAGCTCTGCCACGTGCGCGACATCGAGATCGACGGCTACCACGTGCGGCTGCGGCGGATGCTCGATGAGGATCATCCGCTGCTCGTGTCGGTCGACGGCGACGCGCTCGCGATCGAGCGCCGCTATGACGCCGCGTCCGCGTCCGACGTGCTCGCGGCGATTCGCGACGCACGGCGCGAGACGCTCGAGCTCGTGTCGCGCCTCACGACCGAGCAGATGGCGCGCACCGGCGAGTTCGAAGGCTACGGCGCGTTGACCGTGCGCGGCCTCGTCCATTACCTGTGCAGCCACGACCAGCAGCATCTGGCCGGCATGCAGTGGCTGCTCGGCAAGATCGACGCGGCGCTGTACGCACGCTGACTCGCGCGGCCCGGTGGCCGTGCATCGTGTCGCGTCGAGCGGATTTCGCCGCCGTTGTCGGTGGGGCAGCCCACCGTTCCGGACGCTTGATTGGATCGTTTTTCTGGATAATCCATCCAGCCATGCCCGGCTGACCGGCGCGTCGCGCGTGCCTACACTCCTAGCTTCATTCAACGCAAAAAGGAGTCAACCGTGGCGACTCACACGCTCGCAGACAAGATCGTCCTGATCGCAGGCGGCGCCAAGAATCTCGGCGGCCTGATCGCCCGGGATCTGGCCGGCCACGGCGCGAAGGCGGTGGCGATTCACTACAACAGCGCGGCATCGCAGGCGCAGGCCGAGGAGACGGCCGCCGCCGTGCGGGCGGCCGGCGCGGAAGCCGCGACGTTCCAGGCCGACCTGACGACGGCCGCCGCGGTCGAGAAGCTGTTCGTCGACGCGAAGCAGCGCTTCGGCAAGATCGACATCGCGATCAACACCGTCGGCAAGGTGCTGAAGAAGCCGTTCACCGAAATCTCCGAGGCCGAATACGACGAGATGTTCGCGGTGAACAGCAAGTCGGCGTTCTTCTTCATCAAGGAAGCGGGGCGGCACCTCGAGGATCACGGCAAGCTCGTCACGCTCGTGACGTCGCTGCTCGGCGCGTTCACGCCGTTCTATGCGGCCTACGAAGGGTCGAAGGCGCCGGTCGAGCACTTCACGCGCGCGGCGTCGAAGGAGTATGGCGCGCGCGGCATCTCGGTGACGGCGGTCGGGCCCGGCCCGATGGACACGCCGTTCTTCTACCCGGCCGAAGGCGCCGACGCAGTGGCGTATCACAAGACGGCGGCCGCGCTGTCGCCGTTCAGCAAGACGGGGCTTACCGACATCGAGGACGTCGTGCCGTTCATCCGTCATCTCGTGACCGACGGCTGGTGGATTACCGGCCAGACGATCCTGATCAACGGCGGCTATACGACCAAGTAACCGGGCCCTGCCGGCGGTCGTCGCGTGCGCGCGGCGACCCGCAATGGACCGTTTGCATGGACAATGGACGGGCGCGCGGGCACAACGCCGCGCGCCCGTTTCATCTGTGCCGCCGGGCTCGGCCGCCGCGCGCGGCGCTTGCCGGTGACGGTCGTCCGAACCCACGTCATTCGCCTGCCGATGGACAAGCTGGACCAGGTCAGAATCTTCCTTCAGGTTGCCGAGATGGGCAGCTTCATCAAGGCCGCGCATGCGCTCGACGTGCCGCGCGCGACGGTGTCGGCCGCCGTCCAGCAGCTCGAGACCGCGCTCGGCACGCGTCTGTTGCACCGTACGACGCGGCAGGTCCAGCTGACTGCCGACGGCGCGCTGCTGCAGGAGCGCGGCCGGCGCCTGCTCGCGGAAGCCGACGAACTCGACCGGCTGTTCCGGCGCCGCGATCGCGACGTGATCGGGCGGCTGAACGTCGATGTTCCGAGCCGGATCGCGCGCCGCGTGATCGCGCCCGCGCTGCCGTCGCTGTTTCGCCGCTACCCGAAGCTGCAACTGTCGCTCGGCTCGACGGACCGCTCGATCGATCTCGTGCAGGAGGGGGTCGACTGCGCGATCCGGGTCGGGCGGCTCGCGGACAGCAGCCTCGTCGTGCGGCCGCTCGGGCAGTTCGCGCTGATCAACTGCGCGAGCCCCGATTACCTGCGCGAATGCGGCGTGCCCGAGCATCCCGATGCGCTTGCGCACGGGCACTGGGCGATCGGCTATGCGTCGCCGACGACCGGCCGCGAGCTGGGCTGGGAATACTGCGCGGACGGCGGGCGGCACACGCTGGCGCTCCCGAGCCGCGTGATCGTCAACAACGCCGAAACCTATATCGCGAGCTGCATCGCCGGCATGGGGCTGATCCAGATTCCGCGTTTCGACGTCGTGCATCTGCTCGACAGCGGGGCGCTGGTCGAGGTGATGCCCGGCCATCGGGCCGCGCCGATGGACGTGTCGGCCGTCTATCCGCATCGCCGGCACCGGTCGAGGCGGCTCAACGCGTTCATCGAGTGGTTCGGGGAGTTGGTCGCGGATGCGCTGGACGACACGGGCGCGACCGCGACCGGCGACTGAAAAGGGCACCGCGCCCGAACGCGCCGGCGGCGATCGGCGGGTGTCGGCGAAACTTGATATGTACCGCGACCGGCGAGCGCGTTCAGCCGGCGTGTGCGGAGAACTGCCGCGTGCGCCCGGTGGCCCGCACCGCGTCGATCAGCGCGGCGCCGGCGCCGTCGGGCTTCGCCGCGAACGCGTAAAAGCGCGCGGCCGGCAGCGCCGGCAGGCCGTCGTGCGGCCCGCATGCGCGCAGGCCGTCGCGCAGCTGGCTGCGCGCGAGCGCCGTGACCGCGAAGCCGGCGAGCGCGGCCGATACGCAGCCGGCCATGCTGGCGCTTTCGAACAGCACGCGAAACGGCCGCAGCGCGGCAGCGAGCGCGGACACCGCGGCTTCCCGGTACACGCACGGCTCCGGAAACAGCGCGAGCGGCACGTCGCCTTCGGCGTCGAGCGCCGTATCCGACGCGAACGCCCACACCAGCGGCTCTTCCCACAGCAGTTCGCCCGGCGCGTCGACCTGCCGGCATTGCTTGCCGAACACGACGTCGAGCCGGCCCAGCGTCTGCTCGCGCAGCAGCGCCGCGGTGATTCCGACCTTCAGCTCGATCGACGTGCGCGGATGGCTGTCGCGGAACGTGCGCAGCACCTGCGGCAGCCACGTGCCCGCGAAATCCTCCGACGCGCCGACGCGCAATCGCCCGTGCGCCGGCGCGCCGCGTAGCCGGGCGCGCACTTCGCGCTCCATGTCGACGATGTTGCGCGCGTACGCGTACAGCGTGTCGCCGGCCGGCGTGAGCGCGATGCGGCGCGTGGTGCGCGCGAGCAGCACCGTGCCGGCCGCCTGCTCGAGCCGCTTGATGTGGCCGCTGACCGCGGATGGCGTCAGCGCGAGGCGCTCCGCGGCCGGCGCGAAGCCGCGGCGGTCGACGACTTCGAGGAAGGTGCGCAACAGCGCGATGTCGAGCGCGGTCGACGCGGGATCGGTCAGCGGTTCCATCGATCGATTCAACGCGATATTCAAAGAATGGATCATGATACTCCGCGAATCGTGATGAGAGGCGGGCCTACCATCGGGCATTCAGGCTGACCAACCGGAGTGCACATGACCGCTTATCGATATGCGACGACCGCGTCGCTCGAACTCGCCTATCTCGAATGGAACCCGCGCGGCGAACGCGTGGCCGTGCTGCTGCACGGCTGGCCGGACAGCCCGGTCGGCTGGGAGGCCGTGGCTCAAACGCTGGCCGCGCGCGGCTACCGTGTGCTCGCGCCCGCGCTGCGCGGCTTCGCGCCGACCCGCTTTCGCGATCCCGCGACGCCGCGCAGCGGCCGGCTCGCGGCGCTTGGCCGCGACCTGCTCGAATTCATCGACACGCTCGGCATCGAGCGGCCGGTGATGGTCGGGCACGACTGGGGCGCCCGTGCGGTGGCGAACGCGTGCGGGTTGCGCGACGGTGCGGCTTCGCATCTGGTGATGCTGTCGGTGGGGTACGGCACGAACGACCCGGCCCAGCCGCTGTCGCTGCCGCAGGCGCGCAACTACTGGTACCACTGGTACCTGGCGACGCCGCGCGGCGAGCAGGCGCTGCGCGACGATCGCCGGGCCTTCGCGCGTCTGATGTGGGACACGTGGTCGCCGGCCGGCTGGTACGACGCACGCGACTTCGACGCGGCCGCGGCTGCGTTCGACGGGCCGGACTGGATCGACGTGGTGCTGCATTCGTACCGTTATCGCTGGGGATTCGTCGACGGCGGTGCCGCGTATGCGGAAGACGACGCGCAACTGTCGCCTGCACCCGTGCTGTCGGTGCCGACGCTCGTGTTGCACGGCGGCGCGGATACCTGCACCGCGCCGGAGACCTCCGCGGCGCGCGAGCGCTTCTTCACCGGCCGCTACGCGCGCGCCGTGCTGGACGATGTCGGACACTTTCCGCAGCGCGAGGCGCCGGGAGCGGTCGCGGACGCGATCGTGCGGTTCTGCGAGCACGGTTGAACGCGCGGCCGCACGTCGGTGCGCGGTCGATCGAACCGATCACTCGGTGCGGTGCGGAATGTTGTCGGGAAACGGGTAGGGCGCGTGTGGTCCCGGCCAGTCGGGCACGGGCGGCTCGCGCAGCAGGTCGCATCCGCCCAGCATGATCGACAGCAGCGCGGCAAGCACGCCGCGGCCAATCCGGCTTGAAATGACGCGCATGGACATGGGCGGCCTCCGTGCTGGCGTTCCCTGATGCTTGGACCGACGGGGGAGGCCGCGCGTTGCGGTGTTGCCCGGCGCGCGGCAAAAACAAAAAACCCGCGAAGCGGCGAGCTTGCGCGGGTTTCGACAGTGCAGCGCATGACGCTGCGAAAGACTGGTGCCCAGGGCCGGAATCGAACCGGCACGCCTTGCGGCGGGGGATTTTGAGTCCCCTGCGTCTACCAATTTCACCACCTGGGCTTTAATTCTGGCCGCGCATGCGATTGTGCGCGGCGAAACGCGGATTATGGCGGAAAACGGGGCGCCGGGCAAGCTGCCCGGCGACCGTCCGCGCGTTACTGGCTCAGGTAGACGAACTGGCCGTGCTTCACGATCCCCATCACGCTCGCGCGCTGATCGAGCCCCACGTGATCCTTGTCGCCGGTGTTGACGACGCCGTTCGGCACGACGAGTTCGTGCGCGCGTTCGAGTTCGCGCCGCAGCGCCGCGCGGAAGGCCGGCGTGCCGGGCTGCGCGGCCTTGAGCGCGCGGCCGACCGCGTCGGCGAGGCGCGGGTACACGCCCGCCGCGTCGCCCGCGAACTGCGTGACGGTGCCGGCGCCGTATTTCGCTTCATAGGCATCGACGAACGCGAGCGCGGCCTTGCGGGCCGGATGGTCGGCGGGCAGCGTGCGCGCGACGACGACCGGCTGGGTCGGGAACAGCGTCCCGTCGACGTCCTTGCCGCCGAGCTTGATGAATTCCGGCGTCGCGATCCCGTGCGTCTGGTAGATCGCGCCCTTGTAGCCGCGCTCGATCAGCGTGCGCTGCGGCAGCACGGCCGGCGTGCCCGAGCCCGCGATCAGGATCGCGTCGGGCCTCGCCGCGATCAGCTTCAGCGCCTGGCCGGTGACGCTCGCGTCGGTGCGGTTGAAGCGCTCCGTCGCGATCACGCGGATCTTGCGGACTTCCGCGAAGCGCGTGAATTCATTCAGCCAGCTGTCGCCATAGCTGTCCGCGAAGCCGATGAAGCCGACCGTCTTCACGCCGTGGTTGGCCATGTAGCGCGTCATCACGTCGGCCATCGCGCTGTCGCTCTGCGCCATCTTGAAGGCCCAGGTCCGCGCGCCTTCCTGCGGCTCGACGATCGCGCCGGAGCCGACCAGCGTGATCATCGGCGTCTGGGCGGCCGCTACCGCGTCGAGCGCCGCGAGCGCGGCCGGCGTGATGTTCGGCCCGACCACGACGTCGACGTGATCCTCGTCGACCAGCTTGCGGATGTTGCGCACGGCGGCGCCCGGGTCGGACGCGTCGTCGAGCACCGTCACCTGCACCGGCTGCCCGGCGATCGTCTTCGGCCACATCAGGATCGCGTTCTTGCTGGTGATGCCGATCGCGGCGGCCGGGCCGGTCGACGACAGGTCGACGCCGACCTTCAGGTCGGCATGCGCGGTCGCGCAGGCGAGCACGAGGGCGGCGCCTGCGGCGCGGCGCAACAGGGCGGGAAGCGTCATGCGGAAATCTCCGTCGGGCAATAAAAAGGGGCGCGATTTGCGCCCCTGTGTTTATACCGGTCCGTCACAGTTCGTACGATTCGGATTCGCCCTTGAGCGCCTGCTCGATCAGCTTGCGGTTCAGCGTCGGCGACAGCAGCTCGACGAGCGTATACACATAGCTGCGCAGGTAGGCACCTTGCTTGAGCGCGACGCGCGTCACGTTGCTGCCGAACAGGTGGCCGACCGGAATCAGCCGGAGGTTGCGGTCGCGCTCCGGGTTGAACGCGATGTCGGCCATGATCCCGACGCCGAGGCCGAGCTCGACGTAGGTCTTGATCACGTCGGCGTCGATCGCCTCGAGCACGATGTCCGGCGACAGCCCGCGCAGCGCGAACGCATGGTTGATCTTCTTGCGGCCCGCGAATGCATCGTCGTACGTGATCAGCGGGTACTGCGCGAGATCGTCCAGCGTGACCGGCTTGCGTTCGAGCAGCGGGTGGTCGGCCGGCACCACGGCCGCGTGATGCCACTGGAAGCACGGCAGCGACACGAGTTCCTTGTAGTCGGCGATCGCCTCGGTCGCGATCGCGAGATCGGCCTGGTCGTGGATCACCATCTCGGCGACCTGCGTCGGGCTGCCTTGCAGGATCGACAGGTGCACCTTCGGAAAGCGCTTCTTGAACTCGGCGATCGCGGCCGGCAGCGAGTAGCGGGCCTGCGTGTGGGTGGCGGCGATCGTCAGGTTGCCCTGATCCTGCGCGGCATAATCTTTCCCGACCCTTTTAAGACTTTCAACTTCCTGCAGGATCCGCTCGACCGACGCGAGGATGATCCTGCCCGGCTCGGTGAGCGAGCGCACGCGCTTGCCGTGCCGCGTGAAGATCTCCACGCCGAGCTCGTCCTCGAGCTCGATGATCGCCTTCGATACCCCCGGTTGCGACGTGTAGAGCGCCTTGGCGGCCTCGGTGAGGTTGAAATTCTGCCGGACGGCCTCGCGCACGAAGCGAAATTGGTGCAGGTTCATTTATAACCCTTCCGCATATCAACAGAATTTTTTAGTCGTTTGAAATATAAGGCGAGTTTATTACGATTCACCGGAGTTTTTCAAATATGGATATCTGTTTTCGTCATTAGCAATCCAGCCGGGCCGCGGAAGGCCGGCGGTGGCGGCGGAACGGAGATTCGGGCGCGACGTGGCTAGGACGTCGCGCGGTCACCACGAAAACCCTGGGGTCCCCGAATGTATCAGTACGACCAGTACGACCAGACGATCGTCGACGAGCGAGTCGCGCAGTACCGCGATCAAGTGCGCCGCCGCCTGTCGGGCGAGTTGAGCGAAGACGAGTTCCGTCCGCTGCGCCTGCAGAACGGCCTGTACATGCAGCGCCACGCGTACATGCACCGCATCGCGATTCCGTACGGCAACCTGCGCAGCGAGCAGCTCCGCATGCTGGCGCGCATCGCCCGCGAGCACGACCGCGGCTACGGCCACTTCTCGACCCGCTCGAACATCCAGTTCAACTGGGTCGAGCTGGAAGACACGCCCGAGATCCTCGCGAAGCTCGCATCGGTGCAGATGCACGCGATCCAGACCTCGGGCAACTGCATCCGCAACATCACGGCCGACCAGTTCGCCGGCGTCGCGCAGGACGAAGAGATCGATCCGCGTCCGTGGTCCGAGATCCTGCGCCAGTGGTCGACGTTCCATCCCGAATTCGCATGGCTGCCGCGCAAGTTCAAGATCGCGGTGTCCGGCTCGAAGGACGACCGCGCGGCCGTGCAGATCCACGACCTCGGCGTGTACCTGAAGAAGAACGAGCAGGGCGAAGTGGTCGCGAGCATCCTCGCGGGCGGCGGCCTCGGCCGTACGCCGATCGTCGGTGCGGTGATCAAGGAAGACCTGCCGTGGCAGCACCTGATCACGTACTGCGAAGCCGTGCTGCGCGTGTACAACCGCTACGGCCGCCGCGACAACCTGTACAAGGCGCGGATCAAGATCCTCGTGAAGGCGCTGTCGCCCGCGAAGTTCGCGCAGCAGGTCGAGGAAGAGTGGCAGCACCTGAAGGACGGCCCGTCGACGCTCACGCAGGCCGAGGTCGACCGCGTGTCGCAGTACTTCCAGCCGCCCGTCTACGAGAAGCTCGCCGACACCGACGCGTCGTTCGAACAGCACCTGCTGGAGAACAAGGCGTTCGCGCGCTGGGTCGAGCGCAACGTCGCGCCGCACAAGGTGCCGGGCTATGCCGCCGTCACGCTGTCGCTGAAGGACCACCGCGTGGCCCCGGGCGACGCGACCGACGCGCAGATGGACCTGGTGGCCGACTGGGCCGACGCGTACTCGTTCGGTGAACTGCGCGTGTCGCACGAGCAGAACCTGATCCTCGCGAACGTGAAGAAGCGCGACCTGTTCGCGGTGTGGGAAAAGGCGAAGGCGGCCGGTTTCGCGACGCCGAACATCGGCCTCCTGACCGACATCATCGCGTGCCCGGGCGGCGACTTCTGCTCGCTCGCGAACGCGAAGTCGATCCCGATCGCGCTGGCGATCCAGCAGCGTTTCGACGATCTGGACTACGTGTACGACCTCGGCGACCTGTCGCTGAACATTTCCGGTTGCATGAACTCGTGCGGCCATCATCACGTGGGCAACATCGGCATCCTCGGCGTCGACAAGGACGGTGCCGAGTGGTACCAGGTGTCGCTCGGCGGCGAGCAGGGCACGGGCCGCAACGGCGCGCGCCTCGGCCGCGTGATCGGGCCGTCGTTCTCCGCGGAAGAAGTGCCGGACGTGATCGCGAAGCTGATCGACACGTTCGTCGAGACGCGCATCGACGGCGAGCGCTTCATCGACACGTACGACCGCATCGGCATCGCCCCGTTCAAGGAGCGCGTGTATGCGGCGCGCCAGGCAGTGAACGCGTAACCAACCGGGTAGAAGGAATTTGCAGATGGCTTCGATTATCAAGAACCGCGCAGTGATCGACGACGCATGGCAGGTCGTGCGCGCGGCGGAAGACGGTGCGCTGCCCGCGGTCGACGCATTGCCGGCCGGCAAGGTGCTGGTGCCGTTCACCCTGTGGCAGGCCGAGCGCGCGGCGCTCGTCGCCGCGAAGACGAAGGACGAACTCGGCGTGTGGCTCGCGCCGGACAGCGAGCCGGCCGATCTCGTGGCCGACTTCGGTGCGATCTCGCTGATCGCCGTCGATTTCCCGCGCTTCGCGGACGGCCGCGGCTACAGCATCGCGCGCCTGCTGCGCGAGCGCCACGGCTGGACCGGCGAGCTGCGCGCGATCGGCGACGTGCTGCGCGACCAGCTGCTGTACATGTCGCGTTGCGGCTTCGATGCGTTCGCGGTGCGTGCCGACAAGGACGTCCGCGACGCGCTGAACGCGTTCGGTGAATTCTCGCAGCGTTACCAGGGCGCGTTCGACGAGCCGGCGCCGCTGTTCCGCCGCCGCGGCGCCGCGGCCGACGCCAAGGTGAGCGCATGAGCACCGCGACCGCACTGACGCCGGAGCTGGCCGCGAAGGTCGAGCGCCTCGACGCGCTGCTCGCGCGGATCGGCGCGCGCCACGAGAAGGTGAAGTTCGCGAGCAGCCTCGCCGCGGAAGACATGCTGCTCACGCACGCGATCCTGTCGAAGGGCGTGTCGATCGGCATCTTCTCGCTGAACACCGGCCGCCTGCACGCGGAAACGCTGGGCATGATCGACCGCGTGCGCGAGCGCTACGGCTACGAGATCGAGCAGTTTCACCCGCGGCAGGACGCGGTCGACCAGTACGTCGCCGAGCACGGCCTGAACGCGTTCTACGAAAGCGTCGAGCTGCGCAAGTCGTGCTGCCACATCCGCAAGGTCGAGCCGCTGAACCGCGCGCTGGCCGACGTCGGCGCGTGGGTCACGGGCCAGCGCCGCGAGCAGTCGGTCACGCGTGCGGAGCTGCACGAGGAAGAACAGGACGAAGCGCGCGGGATCGCGAAGTACAACCCGCTCGCCGACTGGACGGAAGCCGACGTGTGGGCGTACCTGAAGGCGTTCGACGTGCCGGTCAACCCGCTGCATGCGCGCGGCTACCCGAGCATCGGTTGCGAGCCCTGTACGCGCGCGATCCGTCCGGGCGAGGACAGCCGGGCGGGCCGCTGGTGGTGGGAGTCGCGCGACACGAAGGAATGCGGGCTGCACATCACGATCACGCCGATTCCCGCGAACGCCGAAGCCGGCGCCGCGCACTGACAGCCGACCAGAAACCGAATATTGCGCCGCCTGCGACAGCGGGCGGCACGAACCCAGAAGAGAAGGACTGAAATCATGAGCACGACGCTCGAGCAATCCGCCTTTGCCCCGCCCACCGGTTCCGACGACCGCATGGGCCACCTCGACTGGCTCGAAGCCGAGTCGATCCACATCCTGCGCGAACTCGTTGCCGAGTGCAGCAAGCCGGCGCTGTTGTTCTCGGGCGGCAAGGATTCGGTCGTCGTGCTCCACCTCGCACTGAAGGCGTTCGGCCTCGGCGCGAACCGCAAGACGACGCTGCCGTTCCCGCTCGTGCACATCGACACGGGCCACAACTACGAGGAAGTGATCGACTTCCGCGACCGCCGTGCGCAAGAGCTCGGCGCGGAGCTGGTGGTCGGCCACGTCGAGGATTCGATCAAGCGCGGCACGGTCGTGCTGCGCCGCGAAACCGATTCGCGCAACGCCGCGCAGGCCGTCACGCTGCTCGAGACGATCGAACAGCACGGCTACACGGCACTGATCGGCGGCGCGCGCCGCGACGAAGAGAAGGCGCGTGCGAAGGAGCGGATCTTCTCGTTCCGCGACGAATTCGGCCAGTGGGATCCGAAGGCGCAGCGCCCGGAACTGTGGAGCCTGTACAACGCACGCCTGCACAAGGGCGAGCACCTGCGCGTGTTCCCGATCTCGAACTGGACCGAACTCGACGTGTGGCAGTACATCGCGCGCGAGAACCTCGAACTGCCGTCGATCTACTACGCGCACCAGCGCGAGATCGTGCGCCGCAACGGGCTGCTCGTGCCGGTCACGCCGCTCACGCCGATGCGTGACGGCGAGACGAGCGAGCTCGCGCAGGTGCGCTTCCGCACGGTCGGCGACATCAGCTGCACGTGCCCGGTCGAGAGCGACGCGGACGACGTCGAGAAGATCATCGCCGAGACGGCGGTGACCGAGATCACCGAACGCGGCGCGACCCGGATGGACGACCAGGCATCCGAAGCCGCGATGGAACAGCGCAAGAAGCAAGGTTATTTCTGAAGCACACGAGGACATTCACATCATGAGCATCATCGAGAACACCGAAGACCTCGGCGTGTTGCGCTTCATCACCGCGGGCAGCGTCGACGACGGCAAGAGCACGCTGATCGGCCGCCTGCTGTACGACAGCAAGGCCGTGCTGTCCGACCAGCTGTCCGCGCTGTCGCGCGCGAAGAACAAGCGCACGGTCGGCGACGAGCTCGACCTCGCGCTGCTGACGGACGGGCTCGAGGCCGAGCGCGAGCAGGGCATCACGATCGACGTCGCCTACCGCTATTTCGCGACCGCGAAGCGCAAGTTCATCATCGCCGACACGCCGGGCCACGAGCAGTACACGCGCAACATGGTGACGGGTGCATCGACCGCGCATGCGGCGATCATCCTGGTCGACGCGACGCGCGTGACGGTCGAGAACGGCGTCGCGGAACTGCTGCCGCAAACGAAGCGTCACAGCGCGATCGTGAAGCTGCTCGCGCTGCAGCACGTGATCGTCGCGATCAACAAGATGGACCTCGTCGATTACAGCGAAGCACGCTTCAACGAGATCCGCGACGCGTACGTCGCGCTCGCGAAGCAGCTCGGCCTGAACGACGTGCGTTTCGTGCCGGTGTCGGCGCTGAAGGGCGACAACATCGTCGGCGCGAGCGAGCGCATGCCGTGGTACGCGGGCGAGCCGCTGCTCGACGTGCTCGAATCGCTGCCGGTCGAGACGCAGGCGCATGACGCGCTGCGCTTCCCGGTGCAGTGGGTCGCACGCCAGGACGGCAGCTCGGCCGACGATTTCCGCGGCTACATGGGCCGGATCGAGTCGGGCGAGGTGAAGGTCGGCGACGCCATCGTCGTGCTGCCGTCGAACCGCACCGCGACGATCGCCGAGATCGTCGCGCCGGTGCCGGGCGGTACCGCGTCGGTTGCACATGCATTTGCAGGCCAGACGGTGACGATTCGCCTCGACGAGGATGTCGACGTGTCGCGCGGCGACATGTTCGTCACGACCGCCGAGACGGTCGCGCCGGCGAAGAAGCTCGAGGCGGACCTGTGCTGGTTCGACGAGACGCCGCTGTCGCCGCAGCGCAAGTACCTGCTGAAGCAGACCACGAGCACGGTGTTCGCGAAGATCGGCGCGGTCAAGGAAGTGCTCGACGTGCATACGCTGTCGCACGCGACCGACCGCCAGGAACTGAAGATGAACGACATCGGCCGCGTCGCGCTGACGCTGCAGAAGCCGATCGTCTGCGACACCTACGATGCGCATCCGGGCACGGGCGCGTTCGTGCTGATCGACGAGGCGACGCACCATACGGTCGCCGCCGGCATGATCCGGGCGTTCTCGGCGTAACCGGTATAAGCGGCATAACCGGCGTAACTGGCATAACCGGCGTGTAGCGCCGCCCTCGCGGCGGCGCGCGCCGGCCGCCGTTCGCACGAGCAGGACCAAGCGAAGCGACAAACATGGGCAAGGTATATCTGATCGGAGCAGGGCCGGGCGCCGCGGACCTCATCACGGTGCGTGGCGCGCGGCTGCTCGAGCAAGCCGACGTGGTGCTGCACGACGCGCTCGTCGAGCCGGCGATGCTCGACTACGCGCCGAACGCGCGGAAGATCGCGGTCGGCAAGCGCTGCGGGCAGCGTTCGACCGCGCAGCATTTCATCAACAAGCAGATCGTCGACGCGGCGCGCGAGCACGCGTGCGTGGTGCGCCTGAAGGGCGGCGACCCGATGCTGTTCGGTCGCGCCGAAGAGGAAATGCGCGCGCTCGAAGCGGCCGGCATCGACTACGAGGTCGTGCCGGGCATCACCGCCGCGCTGGCCGGCGCGGCGACGCTGAAGCGTTCGCTGACGTTGCGCGGCGTGTCGCGCAGCGTCGCGTTCGCGACCCACAGCCGCGCACCGGGCAGCGACGAGATTCGCGAGGCCGCGCGCGCCGATTCGATCGTCTACTACATGGGCCGCGACAGCGCGCCCGGCATCGCGCAGGAGCTGATCGACGCGGGCCGTGCGCCCGCGACGCCGGTCGCGATCGTCGAGGCCTGCAGCACCGCGCGCGAGCGCACGCTGACGCTGACGCTCGCGCAGATGGCGGCGGGCGGCGCGCAGGCGTGGCTCGACCCGGCGCAACCGAGCCTGCTGATGATCGGCGACGCCTTCGCCGAACGCGTGCGGCGCGTGAAAGAAGGCGATGCGTTGCAGGACGCCGCTTGAGTCGAGCGCGCGGTCCGCGGGCGAAAAAAAAGCGCTGGCTTCCGAAGCCGGCGCTTTTTTGTTTGGGCCCGCCGATTCGCTTACGCGTCGCGGTCGACCTGGTCGATGCAGTAGCGCGCGATTGCATCGAGCACGCCGTCGTCTTCCCCGACGGCCGTCGCGCAACGGATCTCGATGCCCGGATGTGTGGCGCGGCACGCATCGACGAGCTGCGGCAGGTCGCGGCGGACATGCCCGCCCTGACCGAAGAACACGGGCACCACGGTGATGCGCGTGCAGCCGGCCGCAACCTGCGCGGCGACGGCCGTATCGAGCGACGGTGTCATCAGTTCGAGAAACGCGAGCGACACGTGCGGGGCAGGGGAGCCGGCCCCGCGCAGCCGCGCGGCGAGCCGCTCGAACGGCTCGGCCCAGCGCGGATCGCGTGCGCCGTGGCCGAACAGGACGATGCCGTGCGAACTCATGTCGAAGCCTCCGTCGTGATGGCGCTCAGTGCCGGTCGACCCACTTGAGCGCGAACAGGCCGAGCGCGAGATAGATGAGGCCCGGCGTCGCCGCGGTCAGCGGCGCGGGCCACGTGTTCAGCGTGCCGATGTGCGAGAACAGCGTGTTGAGCAACTGGAAGCTCATGCCGAGCATGATGCCGCCGAACACCTTCACGCCGACCACACCGGCACGCGTATGCAGGTACGCGAACGGCAGCGACAGCACGAGCATCACGAATACCGCGAACGGGTAGAGCAGCTTGCGCCACAGCGCGATGTCGTAACGCTGCGTGTCCTGCTGATTTTCGCGCAAGTGCTGGATGTAGCGGAACAGGTTGATGATCGACATCCGTTCCGGCGACACGAGCAGCACCGACAGGATCTGCGGCGTCAGGTCCGAGCGCAGCCGGTATTCGGGCAGCGTCACCTGCTGCGACCGGTACACGGGATTCAGCGCGTCGGCCGGCTGGCCGCTGACCGGCTTGATCGGCGTCAGCTCGGTTTCCGTGACGCCCTTGAGCAGCCAGTGGCCGGGCGGCTCGTAGCGGCCCGTCTGCGCGATCCGCACGTTCTGCAGCTGGAATTTCGAGTCGAACTCGTAGATGCGCACGTTGCTGATCGTCGAATCGGGCGACAGGCTGCCGACGTTGACGAAGCGCGTGACCTGCTCGCCGTTCTCGCGCGCCGCGAGCGTGTCCTTCACCCACACGCCCGACTGGAAGTTCGACGACACCGACGCGCCGAGCGCCTGCAGCCGCACGCGTTCGGACAGCTGGTCGGCGTACGGGCCGACGAACTCGCCGATCAGGTAGGTGATGATCACGAGCGGAACGCCGATCTTCAGCAGCGAGCGCAACGCCTGGTTGGTCGCGAGGCCCGACACGCGGAAGATCGTGAATTCCGAGTTCGCGGCCATCTGCGCGAACACGTAGATCGCGCTGATCAGCGCGGCGACCGGGATGATCTCGTAGAAGCGCGACGGGGTCTGCAGCGCGACGCGCAGCACCGCGTAGCCGAACTTGTAGTTGCCGTGCCCGACCGAGTTCAGTTCGCTGATCAGGTCGAAGAAGAAGAACAGGCCCGAGAACGCGAACAGGATGAAGACGAACGTGACGTAGATCTGCCGCGCGAAGTATTTTTCATAGAGCCGCATCGATCATGCTCCCGAGCGGCCGAACAGCGCGCGTGTAAACAGCGGACGATTGCGCACGCGCAACCAGAAGATGACCGCGACGATCGCCGCGACGACCAGGTGCAGGCCGACGAGGCCGACGCCGAACGACATCTTGCCCTGCTCGATCTGCGCCTGCACGACGTTCAGCAGGTTCGAGTACGTGAGGTAGATCAGCACCGCCATCACGAGGTTGATCGTGCGGCTGCGGCGCGGGTTCTGGTACGACAGCGGGATGCCGAGCACCAGCAGGTTGATCGCGATCAGCGGCAGCCCCGCGCGCCACGCGAATTCCGCGAGGTTGTCGCGCGTCGGGTTGCGCAGCAGGTCGGGCGTCGGCGTGCTGTTGGTGGTCGGCACGTTGGTGACCGGCGTGCTCGTGATCTTCACGCCGTAGCGCTGGAACTCCATGATCTTGAAGTTCGGCTGGCCGGGCGTGCCGTCGTAGCGGCGGCCGTCCTCCAGCACGACGAAACGATCGCCGTCCTTCGATTCCGTGTGGCCGGTGTGCGACACGACGACGTTGACCTTGCCGTTCTCGGTGGACGTGACGAACACGTTCTGCACCTTGCTCTGGTCCGGCGACATCTTCTCGATGAAGAACACGCGATGGTTCGAGGCCGATTCGCGGAACTGGCCGGGCGCGAGCAGCGAGATCTCGTCGCGCTGCTGGAAGCGCGCCTTGATCATCTTGCTCTGCTGGTTCGACCACGGCCAGCCGACGAACGCGAAGAACGCGATCAGCAGGACGATCGGCGTGGCGAACACGCCGATCGGCTTGATCAGGCGCGTGAGGCTCACGCCGGATGCAAGCCAGACCACCATTTCGGAGTCCCGGTACCACCGGGTCAGCACGAACAGGATCGACACGAACAGCGTGACGACGAGCATCACGGCGAGATAGCCGATCACGGTCAGGCCGATCAGCACGAGCACGTCGCGCGGATCGATTTCGCCGGACGCGGCATAGCCGACGATGCGGATCATCATCGTCGTGAGCATGATCGTGAGCAGCACCATGAACACGGCGCCAGCCGTATACGCAAGCTCGCGCTGGAGGGAGCGTTCGAAGATCATTCTTGATGAGAAGAGGGCGGGAGGCTGCGCACGCGTGGTGGAGCGCTCGCGCCGCCACGGGAAAAATAGCGGATAATTGCGGCTTTCATCCTTAGCCCAGATTTTATCCGAGGACAAGCGCGATGGACTTTAGCATAAAAGGCTGTGATTGGAGCAAAGGCGAGGCCAAGGGGTTCCTGACCGGGAAGTCCGACTGCATCGTGCTCGGCATCTTCGAGGCACAGACCCTCTCGGGCGCGGCGCTCGACATCGACACGGCCACCAAGGGGCTGATCTCGCGCGTGGTGAAGGCCGGCGACATGGACGGCAAGCGCGGCAAGACGCTGTTCCTGCACGAGGTATCGGGCATCGGTGCATCGCGCGTGCTGCTGGTCGGCCTCGGCAAGCAGGATGCTTTCAATCAGAAAGCCTACAACGACGCAGTGACGGCCGCGTGGCGCGCGCTGCTCGCGACCAAGGTCGTCCAGGTCACGTTCTCGCTCGCGCAGCTGCCGGTCGACGAGCGCGGCTCCGACTGGGGCGTGCGTGCGGCGATTCTCGCGCTGCGCACCGAGACCTACCGCTTCACGCAGATGAAGAGCAAGCCGGAACCGGCGTCGCACACGCTCAAGCGCGTCGTGTTCAGCGTCGACCCGGCCGATGAAAAGGCCGCGAAGCTGGCGGTCAAGCAGGCCGTCGCGCTGGCGAACGGGATGGACCTCACGCGCGACCTGGGCAACCTGCCCGGTAACGTGTGCACGCCGACCTATCTCGGCAACACCGCGAAGAAAATCGCGAAGGATTGGGGTCTGAAGGCCGAGGTGCTCGGCCTCAAGCAGATCCAGGCGCTCAACATGGGCTCGTTCCTGTCGGTCGCGCGCGCGTCGGTCGAGCCGCCGCAGCTCATCGTGCTGCACTACCAGGGCGCCGCCGCGAAGGCCGCGCCGGTGGTGCTGGTCGGCAAGGGCATCACGTTCGACACGGGCGGCATCTCGCTGAAGCCGGGCGAGGGCATGGACGAGATGAAGTACGACATGTGCGGCGCGGGTTCGGTGCTCGGCACGATGCGTGCGGTCGCCGAAATGGGCCTGAAGATCAACGTCGTCGCGATCGTGCCGACCTGCGAGAACATGCCGGGCGGCAACGCGACGAAGCCGGGCGACATCGTCACCAGCATGAAGGGGCTGACGATCGAGGTGCTCAACACCGACGCCGAGGGGCGCCTGATCCTGTGCGACGCGCTCACTTATGCGGAACGCTTCAAGCCGGCCGCGGTGATCGACGTGGCGACGCTGACGGGCGCTTGCGTGATCGCGCTCGGCGCGCACAACAGCGGCCTGTTCTCGAAGGACGATGCACTCGCGGGCGAACTGCTCGACGCATCGCGCGAAGCGAGCGATCCGGCGTGGCGCATGCCGCTCGACGACGAGTACCAGGAGCAGCTGAAGTCGAATTTCGCGGACATCGCGAACATCGGCGGGCGTCCGGCCGGCGCGGTGACGGCCGCGTGCTTCCTGTCGCGCTTCACCGACAGCTATCCGTGGGCGCACCTGGACATCGCCGGCACCGCATGGAAGGGCGGCGCGGCGAAGGGCGCGACCGGCCGTCCGGTGCCGCTGCTCGCGCAGTTCCTGATCGACCGCGCCGGCCAGTGATGGCAGGTCTCACGACGATGCGGGTACGCGGGCAATGACGCGAATCGATTTCCATTCGAACGTCGGCGATTCGCTCGAGTACGCGTGCCGGCTGCTGCGCAAGGCCTACCAGGCCGGGCAGCCGGTCGTCGTGCTCGCGGAACCCGCGCGCCTGCGCGCGCTCGACGAGCGGCTCTGGACGTTCTCGCCGCTCGATTTCATTCCGCATTGCGGCGTCGACAGCGCGCACGCGGCCGGCACGCCGATCGTGCTCGCCGCCGACCTCGACCAGGCGCCGCATCACCATGTGCTGCTGAACCTCGGCGCGGCCGTGCCCGCACAGTTCGCCCGCTTCGAGCGCCTGCTCGAGGTGGTCGGCAATGCGCCGGACGAGCTGGCCGCGGGCCGCGACCGCTACCGCTTCTACCGCGATCGCGGATACGCGCTGAACAACTACAAGCAGGGCAGCTAGCCGAAACCGTCGACGGAGCGTTCCCGTGACACAAGCCGAATCCTCTTCGATCCCGACGCTGACCGACGTGCTGGTGCCGGGCAAGCCGGTGCCGTCGCGTTCGTCCGCGGCCGATGTGCCGCCGCACGACGTTGCCGCCGTGCCGGTGCTGACCGACGTGGTCGCGCCGGGCCATCCGGCCAGGGCGTCCGCCGCGTCCGAACTCCCGGGAACCGACCCCGAATTCGTGGTGGTCGAGCCGGTGCCGACGCCGGACGTCCCGACCGTCGAGTTGCCAGGCGACAGCGATGCGCCGGCGGAACCCGGTGCCGCCGGGCACGTCGTTGCCGAAGAGTCGGCTGCGACGCAGGCGCCGCTGCGCTCCGCGCTGGCCGCCGACGACGCGCAGCCGGCCGGCGTTGCCGCGACGCCGCGCGACGCCAATGGCGGGGGGGTGTCTCACGCGCTCTCAGTGGCTGCCGGCGGGCTGGCTACCGGTCACCTCGGCGGTGCATCACATCCGGACCCGCATGCGGCCGCCGCGCTGACGGCAGAGGACGCACAGCGTATCGCCGAGCGTCTGCGCAATCGGCTGACGAATTATCTGACCGGGGAAGGGCGCGAGGCCATCGAGACCCGCTGTCGCGACGCATTGCACGACCATACGGCCTGGCTCGTCGGCCAGATCACGCGCGAAGTGGCGCTGGCGCTCGAAACCGAAGTGATGGAGTGGGTTCGCGACGCGGTCGACGCAGAGATCGCCCGCCGCCGGACCGGTCATTCAGGCTGAGCGCACGGTCGTTTCATGCGCGGGAACCGCGGGCGCGGCTCCCGTCATCGTCGCTGACGATTGCCGGCCCGGTTGCAACGAAAAATGTCGAACGGTGCCCGGCGTAAAGCGCGGCGCGCGTGCACGCGCCCGGTTTCCGCTTCAGCGCAGCGACAGCACCCACTGCGCGAGCGTGCGCGCTTCCGCGCCCGTCAACTGCGTATTGGCGGGCATCGGCACGCTGCCCCACACCCCGACGCTGCCCTTCACGATCGATTGCGCGAGGTAATCGACGGCGTCGGCGCGTGCCGCATACTTGCCGGCGATGTCGTGGAACGACGGGCCCATCAGCGGCTTGCCGACCGCATGGCAGGCCATGCAGTTCTTGCGCTGCGCGAGCGCGAGCCCGTCGCCGGCCGGGTCGGCGTGTGCCGCTGCCGCGCTGCCGGTCAGCAGCGCCGCGAGCAGTGCGCGCAATATCGTCTGTTTCATGCAGTTCTCCGCCGGCGGGGACGGCCGGCTTCACGGTCCGCGCATTATAAAAGCAAAGGGAAAGCGCGTTTCGCGCGTTTCCCCGGCGGCCGCCTGCAATGGGGTCGCATGCGCTGAGCGCCGCATCAGCCGGTGACGGCGCCCTGGTTCGCCGGGCGGGCAAGGGCCGCGTACTTGGCGAGCACGCCGCGCGTGTAGCGCGGCGCCGGCTGCTTCCACGCGGCGCGCCGGCGCTCGAGTTCCGCGTCGTCGACGTTCAATTGCAGCACCAGCCGGTGTGCATCGATCGTGATCGAGTCGCCTTCCTGCACGAGTGCGATCGTGCCGCCGACGAAGGCCTCGGGCGTGACGTGCCCGACCACCATCCCCCAGGTACCGCCCGAGAAGCGGCCGTCGGTGATGAAGCCGACCGATTCGCCGAGCCCCTTGCCGATGATCGCCGACGTCGGCGCGAGCATTTCCGGCATGCCGGGGCCGCCCTGCGGGCCGAGATAGCGCAGCACCAGCACGTCGCCCGCGCGGATCCGGTCGCCGAGAATCGCGTCCATCGCGCCTTGTTCGTCGTCGAACACGCGCGCCGGGCCCGTGATCACCGGGTTCTTCAGGCCGGTGATCTTCGCGACCGCGCCGTCTTCCGCGAGGTTGCCCTTCAGGATCGCGAGGTGGCCCTGCTGGTACAGCGCGCGATCGATCGGGAAGATCACCTTCTGGTCCGCACGCGGCACGCCCGGCACGTCCTTCAACTCCTCGGCGATCGTGCGGCCGGTGATCGTCACGCAGTCGCCGTGCAGCAGCCCCGCATCGAGCAGGATCCGCAGCACCTGCGGGATGCCGCCGGCCTGGTGCAGATCGGTCGCGACGTACTGGCCCGACGGCTTCAGGTCGCAGATCACCGGCACGCGCTTGCGGATGCGCTCGAAGTCGTCGATCGTCCAGTCGACCTCGGCCGCGTGCGCGATCGCGAGATAGTGCAGCACCGCGTTGGTCGAGCCGCCGGTCGCCATGATCAGCGACACCGCGTTCTCGATCGATTCCCTGGTGATGATGTCGCGCGGCTTCAGGTCGCGCTTCACGGCTTCCACCAGCACGCGCGCCGATTCGGCGGCCGAATCGACCTTCTCCTGATCGGGGTTCGCCATCGTCGACGAGTACATCAGCGACATGCCGAGCGCCTCGAACGACGAACTCATCGTGTTCGCGGTGTACATCCCGCCGCACGACCCCGACGTCGGGCATGCGTTCTTCTCGACCCCTTCGAAATCTTCCTGCGACATCCGGCCCGCGGTGAACTCGCCGACCGCCTCGAACGACGACACGATCGTCAGGTCGCGGCCCTTCCAGTGGCCCGGGCGGATCGTGCCGCCGTACACGTAGATGCCCGGCACGTTCAGGCGCGCGAGCGCGATCATGCCGCCCGGCATGTTCTTGTCGCAGCCGCCGACCACCACCACGCCGTCCATCCACTGGCCCTGTACGCAGGTCTCGATGCAGTCGGCGATCACTTCGCGCGACACGAGCGAATACTTCATCCCCTCGGTGCCCATCGACATGCCGTCGGAGATCGTCGGCGTGCCGAAGATCTGCGGGTTCGCATCGGCCGCCTTCACCGCCGCGACGGCCGCATCCGACAGCCGCTGCAGTCCCGAGTTGCACGGCGTGATCGTCGAGTGGCCGTTCGCGATGCCGATCATCGGCTTGTCGAAATCGTCCTTCTGGTAGCCGAGGGCGTAATACATCGAGCGGTTCGGCGAACGGGCCACGCCTTGCGTGATGTGCTGCGAGCGACGGTTGTACGGCATGGGGGACTCCATCGTTGTGTTGGCGACGCCCGTGAACGACGCGCCGGTTCGGATCAATCAAGCATGGAGTTTCCGGTTTGGGATGTCCAATATATTATTTGTCGCTTATTAAGTCGTTTTGCGAATGAGTCAAACATGGCCGACCCGACGCCTGACCTGCGCCAGTGGCGCTACTTCGTGACCGTGGCCGACGAGCGCCATTTCGGCCGGGCGGCCGAGCGCCTGTCGATGACGCAGCCGCCGCTGTCGCAGGCGATCCGGGCGCTGGAGGACACGCTCGGCGTCGCGCTGTTCGCGCGTACCAAGCGCTCGGTGGCGCTGACGGCGGTTGGCGCGGCGCTGCTGCCCGACGTGCGCCGGCTGCTCGCGTCGGCCGATGCGCTGCCGCCGCTCGCGCGCCGGCTCGCGCGCGGCGAAACCGGTTCGCTGTCGCTCGCGTTCGTGTCGACCGCCGATTACGGTCTGCTGCCGTCGCTGCTGCGCGCGTTCGGCGCGCGCTATCCGCAGGTGCGGCTGCAGCTCGCGGAGGCGACGAGCGACGTGCAGATCGACGAACTCGTCGCGGGGCGCATCGACGCGGGGCTCGTGATTCCGCCGGTGCCGCCGCGCCACGCGGCCGGGCTGTCGTACCTGCCGGTCGAGCGCGAGCCGCTGGTGGTCGCGATGCCGGCGGCCGCGGCGCCCGGCGTGCCCGAAGACGAACCCGTGCATCTGGCCGACCTGGCCGCGCTGCCGCTCGTGATCTTCCCGCGTCGTTTGGCGCCCGGCTTTTATGACATCATTACGGGCTGCTACGGCGCGGCGGGGGAAACCCCGCGCATCGGCCAGGAGGCGATCCAGATGCAGACGATCGTCAGCCTCGTGTCGGCCGGCATGGGCGTCGCACTGGTGCCGCAGTCGTTGCGTAACCTGCGGCGCACCGGCGTGGTCTACCGGCCGCTCGCCGGCGACGCGCCGGTCGTCGAGACGGGCCTCGTGTGGCGCACCGGCGATGTCAGCCCCGTGCTTGCCGGCTTCATCGACGTCGTGCGCGCGCACGGTCTCGCCGCATGATGCGAACGATGGCGCGCCGGCGCCGTCCAATGCGCGGAGCGGCGCCGGTGCGAGCGCCGTACCGCATTCGAAACCTTCATCGCTAACCCATGATCATTCACCCGAATTTCGACCCCGTAGCGATCCATCTCGGGCCGCTGGCCGTGCGCTGGTACGGCCTCATGTATCTCGTCGGCTTCATCGCGGCGATCGTCGTCGGCCGGATCCGCCTGAAGCTGCCGTACGTCGCGGCGCAGGGCTGGACCGCGAAGGACATCGACGACATGATGTTCTACGGCGTGCTCGGCACCGTGCTCGGCGGCCGGCTCGGCTACGTGCTGTTCTACAAGGCCGACTTCTACTTCTCGCATCCGCTCGACGTGTTCAAGGTGTGGGAAGGCGGGATGTCGTTCCACGGCGGCTTCCTCGGCGTGACGCTCGCGATGGCGCTGTTCGCGTGGCAGCGCAAGCGCCACTGGCTGCAGGTCACCGATTTCGTCGCGCCGATGGTGCCGACGGGGCTCGCGGCCGGGCGGCTCGGCAACTTCATCAACGGCGAGCTGTGGGGCCGAGTGACCGATCCGAATTCGCCGTGGGCCATGCTGTTCCCGGGCGCGATGCGCGACGACGCGGCATGGCTGCCGAAGCATCCGGCGCTCGTCGAGAAGTGGCATCTGGCCGACGTGTTCATGCAGTACCAGATGCTGCCGCGCCATCCTTCGCAGCTCTACGAAATCGCGCTCGAAGGCATTGCACTGTTCTTCGTGCTGTTCTTCTTCTCGCGCAAGCCGCGGCCGATGGGTGCGATATCCGCGCTGTTCCTGATCGGCTACGGGCTCGCGCGCTTCACGGTCGAATTCGCGCGCGAACCGGACGATTTCCTCGGCCTGCTCGCGCTCGGCCTGTCGATGGGGCAGTGGCTGTCGCTGCCGATGATCCTCGCAGGCATCGGGCTGCTGGTGTGGGCGTATCGCCGCCGTGCGGCGAATGCGGCTGCGTGAGGGGGCTGCGTGAAGTTGCTGCATGAAGTTGCTGCGTCATGCGGTCGCGTCATGCGCGAGCCGTGTGACGCATGACATGTGATGCGATGCCCACGCGCACGATCGGCGTGCGCATCGATCGCGGGATCTCGAACGAAAAACGCCGGCCCGAGGGCCGGCGTTTTCGCATCTGCCGCGCGATGCGCGTTACTTCATCTGCACCGAGCCGTTGACCGTGACCGACACGGTCGCCTTGCCGCCTTCGACCGAGATCGGCGCGCTCATCTTCGCGCTGTCCATCGGTGCGGCGGCCATCGCCATCATGCGCGGGTACGGCTGCACGTTGCGGCTGCCGCCGACGTTCACGTCGCGGATCGAATAGCTGCTGTAGCCGAAGGCCTTCGCGGCTTCGTCCGCGCGTGCGCGGAACGACTTGATCGCTTCGGTCGTGAGCTTCTGCTCGGCAGCGCGCTGCGCTTCGGGCGACAGCGAGAACTCGACGTTCGCGACCTGCATCTGGTTCGACAACTGGCCCGCGAGCTTCGACGCCGCCGCGAAATCGCGCGATTCGAGCACGACTTCGGTACGACCGCGCCATGCGGAGATCTTGCCGTCGCGATCGGTGCTCGGATACACGGAGAATGCGCCGGTGCGCGCGGTGACGCCCGACACGCCCTTCGCCTGCGCGAGCGCCGCGTCGGCGCGCTGGTTCAGCGCGGAGGTCAGGCTGCCCGGGTCCTTCGCCTGCTGTTCGTAGAACAGCGTGATGTGGATGATGTCCTGCGGCACGTCGGCGCTGGCCTGCGACGACAGCGACAGCACGCCCGCCGGCTCCGGAAAATGCGGGTTCGCGGTTTGCGCGTATGCGGCCGGCGACGCGAGCGTCAGCGCGACGGGCACGGCGGCGGCGAGGGCGAGCGACAGCGCGAGGGCGGATTTCTTGGTCATTGTTGGACTCCTTGTGCGAGGGCGCGCATGCGGATCACGCGTGCGCGACGCGGGCGTACCGCGCGACGAAAAAACGGCCGTCGACCCGATCGGGTGACAGCGGTTGCTTAGGCTGCGCGAACGCGCCGCGAGTTCCGTGGCGGTGGCGCGTGTTGACCGGATTTGACCTTTGGCGCGCGCCTGCTGCACGCCTACTTCATCAGCTTTTCGGTGATGAAGCGCCACTCGGCACGCGTGACGGGCGTGATCGACAGCCGGTTGCCGCGTGCGAGCACGCGCATGTCGGCGAGTTCGTCGTGTTCACGCAGCGCGGCGAGCGGCACGAGCGACGACTTCTTCACGAAGCGCACGTCGACGAGCAGCCAGCGCGGGGCTTCCTGCGTCGACTTCGGATCGTAATACGGGCTTTTCGGATCGAACTGGGTGGGATCGGGGTAGGGCGTCGACGAGACTTCGGCGAGGCCCGCGATGCCCGGTTCGGGGCAGCTCGAGTGATAGAACAGCACGCCGTCGCCGATCTTCATCGTGTCGCGCATGAAATTGCGCGCCTGATAGTTGCGCACGCCGGTCCACGGCAGCGCGTGCTGCGGCGCATGCGCGAGATCGTCGATGCTTGCTTCGTCCGGTTCGGACTTCATCAGCCAGTATTGCATGGATCGTGATCGACGCAGAAAGGGCTGCTGCAAAAGGAAACGGCATCGGGAGTTCCCGATGCCGTTGAATAGGCCCCCGCCTTGGCCGCTAGGCCGGCATCCTGAACCTGGGGTTCAGAATTGGTCGCAGTTAGCAGCACTTCGGGTACATCAGACAGAGTGACGCGCGCGCCCGTGCTACAAATTTCCGCAACCGTGCACATGGCATTGGTTCAAGGAATATATGACCTTGGCGAACCAGGCAGGGAAGCTGACTGAACTGTGTTTCGTTGCGCCAATTTGACCACCGTTGATCGCCAAGATCAAGGGGAATCGACGCATCGATCAAACTGTTACTGCGTCTCGTGCTGTGCGAGCACCGCGCCGAGTTGTTCGTTCATCTGGTGCATTGTACGACGGATTTCTTCCGCCGGAAATGCTTCACCGTGACGCACGCTCGTTTGCAGCCGCAGCAATTCGGATGCGAGCGACAGTGCGGCCATCACCGCGATGCGGTCGGTGCCGCGCACCGAGCTGTTCGCGCGGATCTTCGACATTTCGGCGTCGACGCGTGCGACGGCCTCGAGCAGCGCTGCTTCGGTCTCGGCCGAACAGGCGAGCCGATAGGGCTGACCGAGAATCGAGACTTCGATCTGCTTGGTGCTCATGCATGTTCTCCGTGGCTGGCCGCGTCGTCGCTATCCGGGCGCGCCTGCGCATCCAGCAGGTCGAGCTGGTTGTCGGCTTGCTCCGCACTCTTCGTGCGCGGCAGCTTTTCGAGAATCGCGTTCAGTTTGACCTGGGCGTCGTCGATCTTTGCCGACAGTGTGTCGCGCTCGGCCGCGAGCGCATTGCGTTCGTCGCGCAGTTGCGCGAGTTCCGCGCGGACCGTGTCCGCTTCCGCGCGCATTTGCGCGACCTGCTCCTCGAGCGCGAGCCGTTCCGAGTGATAGCGCTTGTTCAGCGAGATCAGACGGCCAATATTTTGAGATAAGGTTTCGAGTTCGTTGAGCATTTGCTGCGTCCTCTAAAGACCCAGCATTTTAGCGCGGAATAGCGCGCATTCCGACATCTGTAACGTTTCCAGTCGTAACACCCCGGCTTCTTGCCGCGAATATGCGGGTCCGGCGTGTTCGCGGCGCGCGTCCTGCATGGGTCCGGCCGCTTTCTTGACGCTCGCGCGGCCCGCTCCTAAACTGGCGCCGCCTCGGTGCTCGCGCGTGCGTCGCGCGGTTAAACGGGAAGCAGGGCGCGCGCTCCGCCCGGAGATCGCCAACCTGCGCTGCCCCCGCAACGGTAAGCGGCCGCGTCGCATGACGCAGGCCGGCTCGGGCGCGTTTCGCGTGCAGGTCGCACGCGGGCGCGGGCCACTGCGCGTGATACGCGCGGGAAGGCGAGCCGGTACGCCGCCAGCCCGGATACCGGCCGAGGCGAGGAGCCTGCACGGCTTCATGACGCGTGGCCTGCGGGGAAGCGGGGCGCGCAGTGCTTCACGGGACTTGTCTTCGATGCTGACCCCAATCGTCCGCACGGCGCCCGGCGCATGCCATGACGTGCCGCTTGCCGCCGTCGCGCACACTGCGGCGGACGCCGATTCGTCCGGAGCGGCGATGACGGACGTTGTCGCGGCGCCGGGGCCTGTCGCGCGCCGCGACCTTGCACCCTTGCCGCCGGACGTCGCGGTGACCGCGCCGATCGTTCTCGACGGTGACGCAGCCGCGCTGCCGATCGACCCGATGCGGCGGCTTCCACTATATTGCGCAGCATGTCGGCCGCGCGAAGGTGCGGCTCGACGGATCGCGATCGAGTCACGTCGGTGCGACCGACGTGACGCCGGCGGTCACGTTGCGGAGTGCGGTCGACGAAATGCGGAATCGGGGTGCCGGTCGCCGCGCGCGGTATCGTTCGTCAATGGCCGTGAATCACCGGTTTTGCCACGCATCGCGCCCGAGCGGTGCGACCGACGATTCGGGCGGCACGCGGCTCGGCGACGACGGGATCGTCAAGCTTGCCGCGCGAGATGACATTGCCGCGTCGCGGTTCGTCCGTGCACGCATCAACAACCTGTTCGACGAGGATGACGAGCTTGCGTATGCCAACCACACGCCGGAGCGCGAAGCCGGTGCAGCACCCGGCCGGCCGCGACGGTCAGCGGAAACGTCGCGCCACATGCGCGATGCCGTGCGCCGCATGAGTGCCGCGCGTGCCGCCGCGATCTGGGCCGTGCTCGCGGCCGTGGTCGCGTTGCTGTTCGTCGCGTCGCTGTCGATCGGCAGCGTGCCGATGTCGCCGTGGCAGGCGCTCGCGTCGCTCGTGCCGCACGGCGGCGACGCGCTGTTCGCCGACATCGTGCGCACGCTGCGGCTGCCGCGTGCGCTCGCGGGCTTCGCGTGCGGTGCGCTGCTTGCGCTGGCCGGTGCGCTGCTGCAGGTGCTGTTGCGCAATCCGCTCGCGGAGCCGTACGTGCTCGGCGTGTCCGGCGGCGCGGCCGGCTTCGCGCTCGTCGCGATGATCGCGGGCGCCGCGTGGTGGCTCGTCGATGCGTCCGCGTTCGGCGGCGCGCTCGTGTCGGTCGCGCTCGTGCTCGGGCTGGCGCGCCGCGAGCTGTGGCGCGGCGACGCGCGCGATGCGTCGCCGCGGCTGTTGCTCACGGGGGTCGTGATCGCGGCCGGGTGGGGGGCGCTCGTCACGCTGCTGCTGTCGCTCGCGCCCGACGCGCGACTGCGTGGCATCATTTTCTGGCTGACGGGCGACCTGAACGGTGTGACGACACCCTGGTTCGCATGGGGCGCGCTGCTGCTGGCCGCATGCGTCGCGCTGCCGGCCGCGCCGCAGCTCAACGTGCTGCTGCGCGGCGACGCGACCGCGCTCGCGCTCGGCGTGCCGGTGGCGCGACTGCGCATGCGGATCTACCTCGTCGCGTCGCTGGCCGCCGCGGCCGCGGTGACGACGGCCGGCACGATCGGTTTCGTCGGCCTCGTCGTGCCGCACGCGCTGCGGCTTGCATTCGGCAACGACCAGCGCATGCTGCTGCCCGCCGCGATGCTCGCGGGCGGCGGCGGCGTGATGGCGGCCGACCTGCTCGCGCGCACCGCGATCGCGCCCGCGCAATTGCCGGTCGGCGTGATGACCGCGTTGATCGGCGTGCCGGTGTTCCTGTGGATGTTGCTGAGGAGACCGATGCGATGACGCATGCCGCACCGCACCCCGCCGGCGACATGACCTATGCGGCGGTCGATCTCACGCTGAGGGCCGGCGAACGGACGCTGCTCGACGGCTTCACGCAGACGTTCCGGCCCGGCGAGATCTGGTGCGTCGCGGGGCCGAACGGCGCCGGCAAGACGACGCTGCTCGCGACGCTCGCGGGCCTGCAGCGGCCGGCCGGCGGCCAGGTCGAGATCGACGGCCGGCCGCTCGCCGCATGGCCGCCCGAGCAGCTCGCACGGCGCCGCGCGCTGATGCCGCAGCAATTGCACGACGCATTCAGCGCGACGGTATTCGACACGGTGCTGCTCAACCGCTTCCCGTATCTCGGCGGCTGGGGCTGGGAGCGCGACGGCGACCGCGCGGCCGCGCGCGACGCGCTCGCGACGTTCGGGCTGAGCGCGCTCGCGTCGCGCGACGTGCTGTCGCTGTCGGGCGGCGAACGGCAGCGCGTCGCGCTGGCCGCGACGCTGTGCCAGGACGCGCCGCTGATGCTGCTCGACGAACCGCTCGCCCATCTCGACCTGCATCACCAGATCGATGGCCTGACCGCGCTGAACGCCTGGCTCGACGCAGGCCCGCGCACGGTGCTGTTCTCGTGCCACGACCTGAATCTCGCGCGGCGTTTCGCGACGCACGCGCTGTTGCTCGACGGCCGCGGCCATGCGTGGGCGGGCCCCGTGCACGATGTCCTGACGCCGGCGCGCGCCAGCGATGCGTTCGGTTATCCGCTCGTGCTGATCCGCGAGAACGGCCGCGATGCGCTGCTGCCCGCGTGGCCCGAGCGGCGATGAACTTCCTTCTATCGATGCGCGGCACCGGCCGCGCCAACGAGGCAACCTTCCGATGACGAAACCGACCGACTTCCCGCCCGCGATCGCGCCGCTCGACGACACGCTGCGCACGCGCCTGCAGCATGTGATCGATCACAAGACCAAGCCGCCCGGCAGTCTCGGCCAGCTCGAGGCGATCGCGCTGCAGATCGGCCTGATCCAGCGTACCGAGCGGCCGCACGTGCAGCGTCCCGTGACGATCGTATTCGCCGGCGACCACGGGATCGCGGCCGAGGGCGTGAGCCCGTATCCGCAGGCGGTCACCGCGCAGATGGTCGCGAACTTCCTGGCCGGCGGCGCGGCGATCAATGCGTTCTCGGGCGTCGCGCAGAGCGTGCTCGAGATCGTCGATGCGGGCGTCGCGTCGCCGCTGCCGGTGTCCGACCGGCTCGTGTCGCTGCCGGTCGCGCGCGGCACGCGCAACTTCGCGGTCGAAGCCGCGATGACACGCGACGAGGCGATGACGGCGCTCGTCGCCGGTGCGGCGCGCGTGCGCCTGCACGCATCGCTCGGCACGAACGTGATCGGCTTCGGCGAAATGGGGATCGCGAACACGTCGTCGGCCGCGTGCCTGATGAGCCGTCTGCTCGACGTGCCGATCGACGCGTGCGTCGGGCGCGGCACGGGCCTCGACGACCAGGGGCTCGCGCACAAGCGCGCGGTGCTCGGGCGCGCGCTCGTCCGGCATTCGCACGCGATCGCGCCGCTCGACGTGCTCGCGACCTTCGGCGGCTTCGAGATCGCGATGATGACGGGCGCATATCTCGCGGCCGCGAGCGAGCGGATGACGATCCTCGTCGACGGTTTCATCGCGACGGCCGCGCTGCTCGTCGCCGAGCGCATCGCGCCCGGCGTGCGCGACTACTGCGTGTTCTCGCACACGTCGCACGAGGCCGGGCACCGGCGCATGCTCGAGCATTTCGGCGCGAAGCCGCTGCTCGCGCTCGACCTGCGCCTCGGCGAAGGCACGGGTGCCGCGCTCGCGCTGCCGCTGGTGCGCGCGGCGGTCGCGTTCCTCACCGAGATGGCGAGCTTCGAATCCGCGGGCGTCGACGATCGTGATGCCTGAACGCGCACCGGGCGTACGCGCCGAACTGCGCTACTTCTTCGTCGCGCTCGGTTATTTCACGCGCGTGCCGGTGCCGCGCGCGATCGGCTACGCGGCCGGCGATCTCGACCAGGCCGCGCGTTACTTCCCGCTGGTCGGCGCATGCGTCGGCGCATGGGGCGCGCTCGTCTATCTCGCGGCGCTGCGCGTGCTGCCCGCGTCGATCGCGGTCGGGTTGTCGATGGCCGCGACGCTGCTCGCGACCGGCGCATTCCACGAGGATGGGCTCGCCGACAGCTGCGATGCGTTCGGCGGCGGCTACGCGCGCGACGACGTGCTGCGCATCATGCACGATTCGCGAATCGGCACGTTCGGCGCGGTCGCGCTCGTGATCGCGCTCGGCCTGAAATGGCAGGCGCTCGCGGCCATGCCGCCGCCGCGCGCCGCGTGGACGATGATCGCCGCGCATGCGGCGAGTCGCGCGGGGGCCGTCAGCCTGTTGATGTCGCTCGACTACGTCCGGCCGGAAGGCAAGGCGAAACCGGTCGCGCAGCGGATGGGCGCGCGCGCGGCCTGGGTCGCGGCCGCATTCGGGCTGCCGTGGCTGTTCTGGCCGGACTGGCGCGCGGGCGTCGCGGCCGTCGTCGCGCTCGTGCTCGTGCGCGCCTGGGCGGCCCGCTATTTCGTGAAGCGGATCGGCGGTTATACGGGCGACTGTCTCGGCTTCGCGCAGCAGTTGAGCGAGCTGGCGATCTATCTCGTGGTGCTGGGATGGACCTCGTCCTGATTCGCCATCCGGCCGTCGATGTCGAGCCGGGCGTTTGCTACGGACGCAGCGACGTGCCGCTCGCCGCATCGGCCGAGGCGGGGGCGAAGACCGTGCGCGAGCGTCTGGCGGCGCTCGGGGCGCCGTTGCCCGCGCAGGTCTGGACGAGCCCGCTGACGCGTTGCGCATCGGTCGCCGAGCGGCTCGCGCAGGCGTTCGACGTACCGTTGCGGCGCGACGCGGGCTGGCAGGAAATGGACTTCGGCGCGTGGGAGCTGCAGCGCTGGGACGATATCGACCGCGCCGCGCTCGATGCGTGGGTGGCCGACCTGATGCATGCGTGCGCGCATGGCGGCGAAAGCGTCGCACGGTTCGCCGCGCGTGTCGCACGGATCGCGGACGCGGTCGCGCGGACCGATGAGCCGCAATGGGCGCTCACCCATGCCGGCGTGATCCGTGCCTTCGCTGCGCATGCGTTGCGCGTGCCGCTCGATACGCTGTTGTCGCGGCCGGTGCCGACGGGCGGCGTCGTCTGGTTGCGTCTGGGCGATGCCCCACGCACGTGGGAAGTCGTCCACTGGGACGAATAGGCGATCGCGCATGGGTTCGAAGCGCGGCAGGATGCCGAAGCCCGAATTCAGCGCGCCGGCCGCCGTGCCCGCGCGGCGTCGAGATCCTCGCACAGCGCGGCCGCGCCTTGTGCGATCCGCGGCGACGGCCGCGTCAGCAGATCGCCGTCGATCGCGAACAGGTTGTTGCGCGCCACGGCCGTCAGCGCGGGCCATGCACGCCAGCGCGCGAGGCTCGGCAGCGGCGCGTCCGAACGCGTCGCGCCGGCACGCGTCGTCACGATCGCTTCCGGATCGGCCGCGAGCACGGCCTCGTCGGTGACGGTCGGCGCGAGCGGCTTGAGCGTCGCGAACACGTTGCGACCGCCGCACAGCGTGATGACGTCGTTGAACAGATGCGCGCCGTTGAGCGTCGTCAGCGGTCGGTCCCATACCTGGAAGAACATCGTGACGGGCGGGCGCGCCGTGTAACGCGCGCGCAGCGCCGCGATATCGCGCGAGAACGATGCCGCGGCCGCGTCGGCTGCCGGTTCCGTGCCGAGCAGCGTGCCGAGCCGGCGCAGCGACGTCGCGACGTCGTCGAGATGCTTCGGTTCGCTGAAAAACAGCGGAATGTGCAGCGCACGCAGCGCATCGGTTTGCCGCTCGGCATTGCCGTGGCGCCAGACGACGATCAGGTCGGGCTTCAGCGCGGCGATCCGCTCGAGGTCGAGCGCCTTGTTGTCGCCGACGCGCGGCACGGCCTGCGCGGCGGGCGGGTAGTCGCTGTAGGTGACCGTGCCGACCAGCTTCGCGCCGCCGCCGGCGGCGTAGACCAGCTCGGTCGCATGCGGCGCGAGGCTGATCACGCGTTGCGCCGGTGCGGGCAGCGTGACGGCATTGCCGGCGTCGTCGCGGGTCGTGACGTCGGCGTGAGCGAAGGGCGCGAGCGCGACCAGCATCGCGAGCGCCGGCAGCCGGCGCAACAGGCGGGCGTTCATGCGGATGCCCGTTGCAGCGTCGGGACGCACTGCGCGAGCGCATCGGCGACGCGCTGCCATTCCGCTTCGCTGCCCGGCAGGCCGACGCGCACGCTCGACGGTTGCGCGAAGTATCGCGTCCAGACTCCGTGCGCGGCGAGCGCCGCATGCAGCGCGGCGGCGCGCGGGTCGTCGGTCCAGCTGAACAGCGGTGTCGCGTGCACCGCGAAGCCGTGCGCGCGCAGCAGCGCGGCGAGGCGTTCGCCGTCGGCCGCGAGCCGCTCGCGGGCGGCGGTCTGCCATGGGCGATCGGCGAACGCGGCGGCGACCGCGTGACGCGCGGGGCCGCTGACGGTCCACGCGCCGAGCAGGTCGCGCAGCGCGGCGATCAGCTCGGGATGCGCGAGCACGAAACCCGCGCGAATGCCGGCGAGTCCGAAGAACTTGCCGACCGAACGCAGCACGACGAGACCCGGACGATCGGTGTACGGCGCGAGCGATGGCGTGGCGCCCGTATCCGCGAATGCCTCGTCGACGATCAGCGTGCCGCCGCGTGCGGACAGCTGCGCATGCCAGCCGAGCAGTCGTTCGGTCGGAACGGATTCGGCAGTCGGATTGTTCGGATTCCCGACGATGACGTGATGCAGCGTTGCGGGCAGCACGTCCGCGTCGATGTCGAGCGGGACGACGCGATGGCCGTGACGCGCGAAGGCGGGCGCGTATTCGCCATACGCGAGCGCCGCGACGCCGGCATCGCCGGCCGGCAGCAGCGCGGGCAACGCGCGGATCGCGGCCTGGCTGCCGGCGACCGGCAGCACGTGCGCGGCATCGGGCGCGTGGTAGTAGCCGGTCGCGCACGCGGCGAGCGTGTCGCCGTCGTCGGGCAGCCGGCGCCATGCGTCGGCCGGAACGGGCGGCACCGGATAGCCGACCGGATTGATGCCGGTCGACAGGTCGAGCCAGGCGTCGTACGGAATGCCGTGGCGGCGTGCGGCTTCGTGCAGGTTGCCGCCGTGCGGGATGCGTGCGTCAGACATGATGGGTGGCGAGGAGGAGTGCGCCGCTCGCGACGAGCAGCGCGAGCCACAGCGCGAGCGTGCGCGTGACGAGCGACAGCGCGGCGACGACGTGCATGGCCGTCGCGGGCGCGCCGGTGCCGAGCGCGGGACGGTCTTCGATTTCGCCGTGATAGACGGCCGGGCCGCCGAGCTGCACGTTCAGGCTGCCGGCGCCCGCGGCCATCACGGGGCCCGCGTTCGGGCTGTCCCAGTGGCGCGCCTGCGTGCGCCAGCAGCGCCACGCGGCGGCCGTGTCGCCAAGCAGCGCGTAGCTCGCGGCGGTGAGGCGCGCGGGCATCCAGTTGAGCGCGTCGTCGAGGCGCGCGGCGGCCCAGCCGAAGGTCAGGAAGCGCGGCGTGCGGTAGCCCCACATCGCGTCGAGCGTGTTCGCGAGCCGGAACAGCAGCGCGCCGGGGCCGCCCGCGACGACGAACCAGAAGAGCGCGCCGAAGATCGCGTCGTTGCCGTTTTCGAGCGCCGATTCGACGGCCGCGCGCGACAGCGCGCCTTCGTCGGCTGCGCTCGTGTCGCGCGACACGATCCGCGCGGTCAGTGTGCGTGCGGCGTCGAGATCGTGCCGCAGCAGCGCGGCGGCGATCGGTGCGACATGGTCGGCGAGGCTCTTCGCGCCGAGCGCGAACCAGAGCAGCGCGACGTGCAGCGCGGCCGCGAGCGGCCAGGGCAGCACGGCGGCGAGCCACGCGGCGATGGCCACCGGCGGCAGCACCGCCGCGACCCATGCGGCGACGCCGACCATGCGGCCGCGCCGGCCGGTGTTCAGCGCGCCTTCGATGCGCGCGGCGAGCCGGCCGAATGCGACCAGCGGATGCCAGCCGGCCGGTTCACCGACGAGGCGATCGACGAGCGCGGCTACGACCGCGAGCATCGCGACGACCGGCAGCGACAGCATCAGCATGACGGCGCTCCGGCCTTCAGCTCGAGCGGCAGCCCGGCGACCAGCAGCGTCACGCGCGTCGCGAGCGCGGCGATGCGCTGGTTCAGACGCCCGAGTTCGTCGACGTAGCGGCGCGTGACCGACCCGAGCGGCACGACGCCGAGCCCGATTTCGTTGCTGACGACGATCACCTTCGCGCGCGCACCACGCAATGCCTGCTCGAGCTGCTCGACCTGCACCGCGTACTGCGCATCGTCGAGCGGTTCGCCGTCGAGCGGGCACAGCAGGTTCGTGAGCCACAGCGTGAGGCAGTCGACGAGCAGGCACGCGTGCGGATCGTCGAGCCGCGCGAGCGTGCCGGCGAGGTCGACGGGTGCGTCGGCGAAGCCCCAGTCGGCCGGCCGGCGCGCGCGGTGATGCGCGATGCGCCGTTCGAATTCGGCATCGGCGGCCGTCGCGGCCGCGGTCGCGATATAGGTGACGGGGCGGCCGCTGTCGGCGGCGAGGCGCTCGGCGTGCGCGCTCTTGCCCGAGCGCGCGCCGCCGAGGACGAAGGTGAGGTCGTGCGGAATCATCGCGTGATTGTAACGGCGCGGGCGACCGCACGCGGGCGATAATGCTGCCTTTGCTTCGCCACGACCTTGCACACGATGAACGCACCCGAACCGCGGCCGCGCGGCACCTTGATGATCCAGGGCACGACGTCCGACGCGGGCAAGAGCACGCTCGTCGCGGGCCTGTGCCGCCTCGCGCGCCGCGCAGGCGCGCGCGTCGCGCCGTTCAAGCCGCAGAACATGGCGCTGAACAGCGCGGTGACGGCCGACGGCGGCGAGATCGGCCGCGCGCAGGCGCTGCAGGCGCTCGCCGCGGGGGTCGCGCCGCATACCGATTTCAATCCGGTGCTGCTGAAGCCGACGAGCGATCGCGGCGCGCAGGTGATCATTCACGGCAAGGCGCGCGTGAACCTCGATGCACGTGCGTACCACGACTACAAGCCGGTCGCGTTCGACGCGGTGCTCGAGTCGTACGCGCGGCTGCGCGCCGGCTACGACACGGTGCTTGTCGAAGGCGCGGGCAGCCCGGCCGAGATCAACCTGCGCGAGGGCGACATCGCGAACATGGGTTTCGCCGAACGCGTGGACTGCCCGGTCGTGCTGGTGGCCGACATCGACCGCGGCGGCGTGTTCGCGCACCTGGTCGGCACCCTGGCGTGCCTGTCGGACAGCGAGCGCGCGCGCGTGCGCGGCTTCGTCATCAACCGTTTTCGCGGCGACCTCAGGCTGCTGGAACCGGGCCTCGACTGGCTGCGCGCGCAGACGGGCAAGCCGGTGTTCGGCGTGTTGCCGTACCTGCACGGGCTGATGCTCGACGCCGAGGACATGTTGCCGTCGCAGGCGCGCAGCGCCGCCGTGCGCGGCGACGCCGGCGTGCTGCGCGTGGTGGTGCCCGCGCTGCCGCGCATCAGCAACCACACCGATTTCGACCCGCTGCGCGCGCATCCGCAGGTCGAGTTCTCGTACTGGAAGAGCGGCCCGGTGCCGGACGCCGACCTGCTGATCCTGCCCGGCTCGAAAAGCGTGCAGCGCGATCTCGCGTGGCTGCGCGACGCGGGCTGGGACACGGTGATCCGCCGGCACCTGCGCTACGGCGGCAAGGTGCTCGGCATCTGCGGCGGGATGCAGATGCTCGGCCGCACGCTGGACGATCCGCTCGGCCTCGAAGGCGCGCCCGGCAGCGTGCCGGGGCTCGGGTTGCTCGATTTCGACACGACGCTGCAGCCGGACAAGACGCTGAAGAACGTGACCGGGCACCTCGCGCTGCCCGGCGCGGCCGCGGTGCACGGCTACGAGATCCACATGGGCGACACGTGCGGGCCCGCGCTCGCGGCGCCCGCGCTGGAACTGGCGGCCGGCGACGCACCGGGCGGCGTGCGCACGGACGGCGCACGGTCGGCCGACGGGCAGATTCTCGCGACCTACGTGCACGGGCTGTTCGACGCGCCCGACGCGTGCGCGGCACTCCTCGCGTGGGCGGGGCTCGACGGCGCGGAGCGCATCGACTACCCGGCGCTGCGCGAGGCGTCGCTGGAGCGGCTGGCCGATTCGTTCGCCGCGCATCTCGACCTGCGCGCGCTGTACGCCGAGTTCCGCTGACGCATGGCGCGCCGGCCTGGCATTTTGCGGCGGATCGCGTACAACTCAGATGGGCGGAGGTCCGCCCGAAGGAGCGCGACGATGAAGGCTCGATGGTGGTTGAGCGTGCTGCTCGCGGCGCTGCTGGGCGCGTCGGCGGTTGCACACGCGTGCGATTCGTACGCACCGGGCGGCGGCCCGGCCGGCTCGGGCGATGCCACTCAAGGCAAGAGCGGCGGCTGAGCTTCGCGGCGGGTGCGGGTATCGGGGCATGGTCGGTCATGCCCTTTTTCATTACCCGATTCGTTCCATTCAGGAATCAGTTAAAGCCTGGACGCATGTTTATTGGCCGAATCGATTCGAATAGAGTGCGATCCATTCTCATCCACTCACGAAGGAATTCGCCATGAACCCCAATCGCCTGAACGAGCTCGGCGCGACGCTGCTGCGTGTCGCACTCGGCGTGCTGTACCTTGCGCACGTCGCGCAGAAGGTGTTCGTCTTCACGCTGCCCGGCACCGCGCAGTTCTTCGCGTCGATCGGCCTGCCGGGCTGGCTCGCGTATGTGACCACCGTCGTCGAACTGGCCGGCGGCCTCGCGCTGCTCGCGGGCTTCCGCGTGCGGATCGCCGCGCTCGTGCTGCTGCCGTTCATGCTCGGCGCGGTTTCCGCGCATCTGCCGAACGGCTGGAGCTTCGCGTCGCCGAACGGTGGCTGGGAATACCCGGCGTTCTGGGCCGTCACGCTGGCCGTGCAGGCGCTGCTGGGCGGCGGTGCGTTCGCGCTCGGCGCACCGCGCGCCGCGACGCGGACCGCATAAACGGGGCGGGCATCGGCGCAACCCGTTCCGGTGACACCCCGTTTGCCGATATCATCGCTCCCTGTATCCGCATTCGAGCGGCGCCTGCCAGGGCGGCAGGCGCCGCGCGGCTTTTTCGGGGGAATTCATGACGGTGATCGTGGTGGCGAATCCGAAGGGCGGCGTGGGGAAGAGCACGCTGTCCACCAATCTTGCCGGCTATTTCGCGGCGCAGGGCGCATGGGTCGCGCTCGCCGATCTGGACCGGCAGCAGTCCGCGCATGCGTGGCTCGACCTGCGGCCGGCCGGCCTGCCGGCGATCGAGGCGTGGGAGCTCGACCCGGACGCGCCGTCGAAGCCGCCGCGCGGCCTCGAATATGCGGTGATCGACACGCCGGCCGGCCTGCACGGCAACCGGCTCAACGTCGCGCTGCAGCTCGCCGACAAGGTGATCGTGCCGCTGCAGCCGTCGATGTTCGATATTCTCGCGACCCAGCAGTTTCTGGAGCGCCTCGCCGGCGAGAAGGCCGTGCGCAAGGGCAACGTCGAGGTCGGGATCGTCGGGATGCGGGTCGATGCGCGCACGCGCTCGTCCGACCAGCTGCACCGTTTCGTCGAAGGGCTGGGACTGCCGGTGCTCGGCTACGTGCGCGACACGCAGAACTACGTGCAGATCGCCGCGCACGGCCTGACGCTGTGGGACGTCGCGAAGAGCCGCGTCGAGAAGGATCTGGAACAGTGGCGGCCGATCGTCGAATGGGCCGAGCGCCGCGCGCCGAAAGTCGCCAAGGCATCCTGACCGCCAGCGGCCGAACACCGGCGAGGCCCGGCAGAGCAGGGTGAATGAAGAAGGGCCTGATCCGGCACCGTGCCGGATCAGGCCCTTCTTGCATATGCGGCTGCGCGGCGCCGGCCGTCACGGCGCGCGGGGTGCCGCGGCAGCGATCCGGCGTGTCGCGACACGCCGGCCGCCGCGCGAATCAGGTCCAGTTCTGCGTCGGCACGTGATCGCGGTGGCCCTTGATCTTGTTGCCTTCGTCGATGAACACGAGCTTCGGCTTCCAGCCGGCCTGCAGCTCGGCTTCGTCGACCATCGCGAACGCCGCGATGATCACGAGGTCGCCGAGTTGCGCGCGGCGTGCGGCCGAGCCGTTCAGCGAAATCATCCCGCTGCCGCGCTCGCCCTTGATCGCGTACGTCGAGAAACGCTCGCCGTTGTTGATGTTCCAGATGTCGATCCGTTCGTTTTCGACGAGATTCGCCGCTTCGAGCAGGTCTTCGTCGATCGCGCACGAGCCTTCGTAGTGCAGTTCGCAGTGCGTGACGGCCGCGCGGTGGATCTTCGATTTGAGCATGTGGCGCTGCATGGTATCTCCGTGATGCGTGAGAGGCGAGGGCGGGCGGCCCGTCAGATTTCCAGGTTGTCGATCAGGCGCGTCGCGCCGAGCTTCGCGGCCGCGAGCACGACGAGCGGCTCGCCGGCTTCGAACTCGGCGGCGCTCGGCGCGATCAGGTTCGCGCGGCGGCGGATCGCGATGTAGTCGGGCACCCAGCCGCGCTCGGCCAGGTGCGCCCGCGCGTGCTGCTCGAGCTTGCCGAGGTCGCGTTCGCCGCCGAGCACGCTTTCGCGCACGCGCTGCAGCGTCTTCGCGAGTTCGGGCGCTTCCTTGCGCTCGTCGGTCGTCAGGTAGCGGTTGCGCGACGACAGCGCGAGGCCGTCCTCGTCACGCACGGTCTCGGCCGCAATGATCTCGACCGGCAGCGCGAGCTGCTGGCACATCCGGCGCACGATCATGAGCTGCTGGTAATCCTTCTTGCCGAACACCGCGACGCGCGGCTGCACGCAGGACATCAGCTTCGTGACGACCGTGCACACGCCGGCGAAGAAGCCGGGGCGGAACTCGCCCTCGAGAATCCCGCCGAGGTCGTCGGGCGGCAGCACGCGATACTCCTGCGGCTCCGGATACATGTCGCGCTCGGTCGGCGCGAACAGCACGTAGACGTTGTCCTTCTGCAGCTTCTCGATGTCGTCCTGCAGCGTGCGCGGATATTTGTCGAAATCCTCGTTCGGGCCGAACTGCAGCCGGTTGACGAAGATGCTCGCCACGACCGGGTCGCCGTGCTGGCGCGCGAGGCGCATCAGCGACAGGTGACCTTCGTGCAGGTTGCCCATCGTCGGCACGAACGCCGTGCGGTTCTGTCCGCGCAACTGGTCGCGCAGTTCCTGGATCGAGCTGATGACTTTCATGATCGGGTAGCGGGTTCCTCGCGCATGCGCGCGTTGGCGCCGCAACAGCGGCGTCGGGGTCGAAGCGGAGAACGCCGGCGCGCGGGCGGCGCATCGGGCGTCGGCGGATTGTAGAGGATTTGGCCGCCGGACGCATCGAAAAAAGAACGATCGTTCACTTTTTAATCGGGCGCACCGCTGGCAGCCCGCGCGGGCGGGCTCGACGGCGGGATGCGGCGGGTTGGGGGTGCGGGGGAAACGCGGGCGCGGCGGGGCGCCTTACGCGGGCAGGTACGCGAGGCGCACGTAGATCGGTGCGAACGGTTCGGCCTGCGTGATCTCGACGAGCGATTCGCGCGCGAGTTCGAGCATCGCGATGAAGTTCACGACGACGACCGGCACGCCGCGCGACGTGTCGAACAGGTCGGCGAACTCCATGAAGCGTGCGTTCTGCAGCCGGCGCAGGATCAGGCTCATGTGCTCGCGCACCGACAGCTCCTCGCGGGAGATCTTGTGGTGCTGGACGAGCTTCGCGCGCTTGAGCACGTCGGCCCACGCGGCGCGCAGGTCGTCCGAATCGACGTCCGGGAAGCGCGGCGTGATGCTCTGCTCGATGTAGACCTCGGCGCGCAGGAAGTCGCGGCCGAGCTGCGGCAACTGGTCGAGGCGTTGCGCGGCAAGCTTCATCTGCTCGTATTCGAGCAGGCGGCGCACGAGTTCCGCGCGCGGATCCTCGGCTTCCTCGCCGGTGTCGGCCTTCTTGACCGGCAGCAGCATCCGCGACTTGATCTCGATCAGCATCGCGGCCATCAGCAGGTATTCGGCCGCCAGCTCCAGGTTCGACGTGCGGATCTGGTCGACGTAACCCAGATATTGCGCGGTGACCTGCGCCATCGGGATGTCGAGCACGTTGAAGTTCTGCTTGCGGATCAGGTACAGCAGCAGGTCGAGCGGGCCTTCGAACGTCTCGAGGAACACCTCGAGCGCATCGGGCGGGATGTAGAGATCCTGCGGCAGCTTGAAGAGCGGCTCGCCGTACAGGCGTGCGAACGCCGCGACACCGTCGACCGTGTCGGGCGTCGAATCGGCGCCCGCGGGCGCGGCGACCGCGTCGTCCTGCCGGGCGGTGCTGGCCTCGTCGGCGGCGCTCACGTCGTCAGAAGTTCTGGTAGTAGACGTAGGACGTTTGCTTCACGCGCGAATCCTGCTGCTCGGCGCGCTCGTCGAGGTCGATCGGCTGCTTGTCCCACAGCAGGGAACGGCCCTTGCGCTGCTCTTCTTCGAGCGTCGGCTTCTGTTGCTTGAGCTGGTTCAGGAATTGCGTGACGTCGGACTGGTACGGCATGGCTTGGCTTTCCGTTTCGGGCGGCGCACGATGCGCCGGATTCGCGATGGCGGGATTTTACCGCATCGCGGGGAACAGCCGGCGGCAATCGCGCGTCGAATCGGCTGGCCCGGGCGGTCTTTCAGAATCGTTTGGCTTTGACGCCGGCGCCCTGTGGTCAAATACAGGGTTTTCCACAAAACCATCACAACCGAGGGCGAGGTCATATTTGGCGGGTCAGGCGAACCAGCAAGCACACACGGCGCATGAGGCCGGCCCGCGCACGGAACGCGATCGCGCCGGCGCCGCGGTCCGCGTCGCGCGGGCGACCCTCGCGGGCTGTCTCGCCGCGTTCGTCGTGCTGCCGGCCTACGCGAAGTACGACGTCGACATCGACGCGCCGCGCTCGATCCGCAAGCTCCTCAAGGCCCATCTCGACATTGCGCGCTTCGCGAAGCGCGACGACATCAGCGACGACCAGTTCGACTTCCTCGTGACCGCGACACCGCAGCAGGTGCGCGACCTGACCGCGACGGCCGGCTATTTCTCGCCGGTCGTGCGCACCGACGTGCGCACGCGCGACGGCAGGCGCGACGTGCGCGTCGCCGTCGATCCGGGGCCGCAGACCGTCGTGTCGACGGTCGACCTGGCGTTCAAGGGCCCGGTCGGCAGCGAGGATCCGAAGCAGGAGGCCGCGACCCGCTTCGCGTTCTCGCTGAAGCCGGGCGACCCGTTCACGCAGTCCGACTGGGACGGCGCGAAGGGGGCGGCGCTCAAGCAGTTGCAGTCGCGCCGCTACCTGGGCGCGAAGATCGCGTCGTCGGAGGCGCGCATCGATCCGCGCACGCAGCGCGCGACGCTGGCCGTCACGTTCGACAGCGGCCCGACGTTTACGATCGGCAAGGTCGACGTCGACGGCGTGCGCCGCTATCCGGAGAAGATCGTCACGAACGTCAATCCGCTGTCGGAAGGCGAGATCTACGACGTGCAGCGGATCACCGAGCTGCAGCGGCAGCTGCAGAACACGCCTTACTACGCGAGCGTCGCGATCGACGTCGGCGACGACACGGCGAAGCCCGAGCGCACGCCCGTGCATGTGAAGGTCAGCGAGTTCCCTTACAACAGCATTCGCGGCGGCGTCGGCTACGCGACCGATACGGGCCCGCACGTGCAGGGCTCCTACACCTACCTCGACACGTTCGGCGCCGCGTGGCCGCTCACCGTGTCTGGCCGGCTCGACCAGATCCAGCAGTACGGCCAGGTCCAGCTGTCGATGCCGCCCGGCGAGAAAGGGTGGACCAACAGCGTGCTCGCGTCGTACACGAACACCAACGTGTCGGATACGCGCATCTACAGCACGCGGGTCGGCGTGCAGCGCACGCGCACCGGTCAGTTCATCGACTACGCGTACTCGCTGATGTACTACCAGGACCGGCTCGACCAGAACGGCGCGGGGCCGACCACGAGCCGCGCGCTGGTGCCGCAGTGGGCCTGGACGCGTCGCAACGTCGACGATCCGCTGTTCCCGCGCTCGGGCAACCTGATCCACGCGGAGGCCGGCTTCGCGATCAAGGGCGTGCTGACCGACCAGACCTTCATTCGCGGATACGCGCGCGGCCAGCAGTACGTGCCGATCGGCAAGCGCGACCTGTTCGTGTTCCGCGCGGAGCTCGGCGGCGTGTTCACGAGCGGCAGCTCGACCGGCGTGCCGGCGTCGCTGCTGTTCCGCGCGGGCGGCTCGAATTCGGTGCGCGGCTACGGCTACCAGAGCATCGGCAACAGTGTCGACGGCTCCGTGCTGCCGACCAAGTACCTGATGACGGGCACGGCCGAATACCAGCACTGGTTCAACCGGGACTGGGGTGCCGCGACCTTCTTCGACATCGGCACCGCGACCGACGCATGGGGCGAGCGCGTGTTCTACCCGGGCGTCGGCATCGGCGCGCGCTGGCGCAGCCCCGTCGGCCCGATCAACGTCGACGTCGCGTACGGACTGCGCAACCATAGCGTGCGCCCGTACCTGACGCTCGGCATCGCTTTCTGACCTTATTGCCCGAGCCACGACGAACCGCATGACGAAGGACCCGCACGACACGCCGCCGCCTCACGATCCGGACTCGCCCGAGCGCGCGCCTGACGCGCCGCCGCGCGCGCCGCGGCGCGGGCGTGCGGGCCGGATCGTCGCGTGGACGCTCGCGACGGTCGTGCTGCTCGTCGTGCTGGCGGCCGGGCTCGTGCTGGCCGCGGCGACGACCGAGCGCGGCACGCGGCTCGCGTGGCAGACGGCCGTGCGCGTGCTGGGCGGCCGGCTGGCAGGCACGCTGGAAGGCGGTGCGCTCGCGACGGGCGTGCGGCTGCGCGGCTTCGCGTGGACGACCCCCGGCGGCGCCGGCACCGAAGTGCGGATCGACCGGCTCGACGGCCGTTGGGCGTTGACCCGCGCGCCGTGGCGGCTGTCCGTTGCCTATCTCCGCGCGGGCACGATCGACGTGCGGATCGCGCCGGGGCCGTCGACACCGGCCACGACGCCGCAGGACCTGAGCCTGCCGCTGCAGGTGCGGATCGACGACCTGCGCGTCGATCGCCTGGCGATCCACGAAGGCGGCTCGACGACGCAGCTCGATCATCTCGCGCTGAGCGGCCACAGCGACGGCCGTCACCATGAACTCGCGCTCGACGGCGTCGACACGCCTTACGGCGCGCTGACCGCGCGCGCGAAGCTCGACGGCGTGAAGCCGTTCGCGCTGACGGGCAACGCGACCTACGTCGGCAAGCTCGCCGACGAACCGGTCAATGCGAGCGCGAACGTATCGGGTTCGCTCGAAGCGCTCGTCGCCGACGTCGCCGCGAGCGGGATGAAGCTGAACGGCCGCGCGCACGTCGAGGCCGCGCCGTTCGGCGCGGTGCCGCTCACGCGCGCGTCGCTCGCGTTCGATCACGTGAACCCGCAGGCGTTCGCGCCGGGCGCGCCGGCCGCCGATCTCGCGGTGCGTGCGGAGCTGGCGCCGGTGGCCGCGCCGGCCGGCGCCGCACCGCAGGGATTCGCGGTGACCGGCCCGGTGTCGATCGTCAACGCGAAACCCGGCACGCTCGGCGAGCACCTGCTGCCGGTCGTCGACGCGCACGCGACCGTCAATCTCGACGCGCACGCGCAGCGGATCGACGGCCTCGCGCTGAAACTGATCCGCGACGGCAGCGTGACCGGCAACGGCACGCTGGCGGGCGGCAAGGGTCGCTTCGACCTGAAGGTCGCGAATCTCGACCTCAATGCCTTCGTCGCCGAGTTGCGGCCGATGCGTCTTGGCGGCCCGCTCGGCGTGACGCTCGCCGGCGACGTGACGACCGTCGACTTCAACCTGAACGATCCGAAGCTCGCGCTCGGCGCGCGTGCGAAGGTCGCGTTGACGCCGCAGCAGACGGTGCTGACCGATGCGCGCGTGACGGCGGGCAAGGGCCGTATCGACCTGACCGGCGTGTTCCGTCACGACGCGCATTCGAGCTACGACGCGAAGGCGACGCTGACCGCGTTCGATCCGCTGCTGCTCGCGGCGATGCGCGCGCCGGGCGCGGGCGGCGGCAAGCCGGCCGCAAAAACGGCGAAGACGGCGGCCAAGGCCCCGGCCACGCGCGGCGAGACGCGCGTGTCGGGCACGCTGACGGCATCCGGCGCGTTCGCGCCGCAGGTGTCGACCAAGGCGACCTTCAAGCTCGGCGACAGCCTGTACGACGGCGTGCCGCTGACCGGCGCCGGCGTCGTGCAGCTCGCGGGCACGCGGATCCTGCCGAGCAATGCGAACCTGTCGATCGCGGGTAACCACGTCGACCTGCGCGGCAGTTTCGGCGCGCCGGGCGACCGGCTGCGCTTCGTCGTCGACGCGCCGGAGCTCGACCGGCTCGGCTTCGGCGTGCAGGGGCTGGTGCAGGCGCAGGGCGAGTTGACCGGCAGCTTCGCGCATCCGAACGTGACGGCCACCTACAAGGCCCAGCACGTCGTGGTCGGCTCGAACCGGATCGGTGCCGCGCAGGGCCGCGCCGACATTCGCGACGGCGCACACGGTGCGCTCGTGTTCACGGCCGACGCGACCGACATCGCGCTGGGCACGCTGCAACTGAAATCGCTGCGCGCGAACCTCGACGGCACGCGAGCGAAGCACACGCTCGACGCATCGGCAACCGGGACGGCCGGCGGCCGCGTGATCGACCTGACGCTCGCGGCGAACGGCGGCGTGGTCGAGAGCCGCGACGGGATGCGCTGGGACGGCACCGTCACGCGTCTCGCGAACCGCGGCACGCCGGCGGTGGCGCTGCAGGCGCCGCTCACCGTGTCGGCCGGCGCCGGCCGCGTGACGCTCGGCGCGACGCGGCTCACGCTCGAAGGCGCGGCGATCGACCTGAAGTCGTTCGTGTTCGATCACGGCCAGATGCGCTCGACAGGCGCCGTGCGCGACGCGTCGGTCGCACGTTTCCTCGAGATTCGCCAGGAGCTGACGGGCCAGCGGCCGCCGGTGCGCACCGACGTCGTGCTCGATGCCGACTGGGACTTCTCGCTCGGCGCGAACGCGACGGGCTACGTGCAGGTGAAGCGGCGCGGCGGCGACGTGACGATCGAGACCGGGCGCGGCATCGCGTCGCTCGGGCTGACCGACCTGTCCGCGCGCGCGAGCTTTGCACCCGGCAACCGGCTCAACGTGGTGGCGCTCGCGAAGGCGAATCGCGTCGGCACGCTCGACGCGAACGTCACCGTGCCGTTCGCGCTGCGCGACGGTGTGTTCGGCGTCGTCGACGACGGCCGGTTGTCGGGCCGCATCGACGCCGCGATCCCGTCGCTGAAGGCGACCGGCAACCTGTTCGGGCCGAGCTACCTGCTCGGCGGGCGCGCGGCGCTGAACCTGACGATCGCGGGCACGCCGGTGAAGCCGAACGTGTCGGGGATGCTGACGGGCGACGATCTGTCCGCGACGCTCGTCGACCAGGGCGTGCAGCTGAAGGACGGCATCGTGCGCGTGAAGCTCGCGGAGAACCTCGTCGAATTCCAGCAGGTCGAGTTCCACGGCGGCGACGGCACGCTGCGCGCGATCGGCCGCGTGCGTCTCGACGGCGAAGCGCCGGACCTGACCGCGAGCATCGTCGCGGACAAGCTCGAACTGTTCGCGGCGCCGGACCGCAAGCTGTCGCTGTCGGGCAAGGCGACCGTCGCGAACGACGGGCCGCGCGGCGCGCTGTCGATCGACGGCAAGTTCGTCGTCGACCGCGCGCTGTTCGATCTGCCGGAGGACGCGGCGCCGCACCTGTCCGACGATGTCGTCGTGATGCGGCCGGACGGCACGGTGCGCGGCGAGACACCGACCGGCACGGCGGTCGCGAAGCCGCAGAAGGCCGTGGACAAGCCGGCGCCGTCGCTCGCGCCGCGCGCGAACATCGACATCGGCCTCGGCAACAACTTCCGCTTCAAGGGCCACGGCGCCGACCTCGGGCTGCGCGGCACGATCACCGTGACGAGCGCGCCGGGCGTGCCGCTGCGCGCGGTCGGCAACGTGCGCGTGACGGAAGGGTCGACGTATACGTCGTTCGGCCGCAAGCTCGCGGTCGAGAACGGTTTCTTCACGTTCAATGGCCCCGTGTCGAACCCGGGCGTGAACATCCTCGCGATGCGGCGCAATCAGGAAGTCGAGGCAGGGGTGCAGGTCACCGGCACGATCCAGTCGCTGACGGTCAAGCTGGTGTCGGAGCCGAACGTCACGGACAACGAAAAGCTGTCGTGGCTGCTGTTCGGGCACGGCACCGACCAGGGCAACAACGTCGGCCAGCAGGGCACGATGACGGCGGCGCTCGCGCTGCTGGGCAGCGTGACCGGCAAGCGTGTCGCGCAGACCTTCGGCCTCGACGAATTCTCGATCGGCCGCAGCGACGTCGGGCTGACCGATCCGCAGGTCATCCAGGTCTCGAAGGCGATCAACGAGCGCTTCGTGCTCGGCTTCGAGCAGGGGCTGCAGTCGGCGAGCAACGCGTTCAAGGCGACGATCAACCTGACGCGCTTCTGGTCGGTGTCCGCGTATGGCGGCACGTTCCAGGGTGTCGACCTGAACTACACGCGGCGCTTCGATCGCTGGTTCAGCCAGCGGTGACGGTGACGCGCTCCGTCGCGCGAGCGTAAAAAAGCCCCGCACGATGCGTGCGGGGCTTTCTTGCTCAGCTCAGGCGAAGGCGTGTCGTGCTGCTTACTTCACGCGCATGCCGGGCTTCGCGCCGCTGTGCGGCTCGAGGATGTAGAGGCCCGGCTCGGCCTTCTCGTCGGCAGCCGACGCGGCGAGCACCATCCCTTCGGACAGCCCGAACTTCATCTTGCGCGGCGCGAGATTCGCGACCATCACCGTCAGCTTGCCGACGAGCTGCTCGGGCTGGTACGCGGACTTGATGCCCGAGAACACGTTGCGGGTCTTTTCCTCGCCGATGTCGAGCGTGAGCTGCAGCAGCTTGTCCGAGCCCTCGACGGCCTGGCACGCGACGATCTTCGCGATGCGCAGGTCGACCTTCGCGAAATCGTCGATCGAGATCGGACCGTCGTCGGCGCCGTTCGCCGCAGCCACCTTCGCGTTCGCCTTGGCGTTCTTCGCGGCGTTCGCGGCGGCGGCCCCCGCGGCAGCGGCGCCGGCGGCCTCGGCCTGCAGCGACTCGCGGTTCGCGGCGAGCAGCGCGTCGAGCTGCTTCGGATCGACCCGCGTCATCAGGTGCTGGTATGCCTTGATCGGCTGCGCGGACGACAGCGGCTTCGCGGCGTCGGCCCATGCGAGCGGCGCGATTCCGAAGAAGCTCTCGACGGCTTCGGCCACGCGCGGCATCACCGGCTTCAGCGCGAGCGACAGCAGGCGGAACGCCTCGAGGCTCACGCTGCAGGTTTCGTGCAGCGCGACCGCGTTGGCCGGATCCTTCGCGAGCTCCCACGGCTTCGCGCCGTCGACGTACGCGTTCACTTCGTCCGCGAGCTCCATCGTCTGGCGCAGCGCGCGGCTGTATTCGCGCGCTTCGTAGTGCGCGGCGATCGCCGGAATCGCGTCGCGCAGCGTCGCGACGAGCGGATGGTTCATCGCGCTGTCCTGCACGCGGCCGTCGAAACGCTTGATCAGGAAGCCGGCCGCGCGGCTCGCGATGTTCACGTACTTGCCGACGAGGTCGCTGTTCACGCGCGCCTGGAAATCGTCGAGGTTCAGGTCGATGTCTTCCATCGTCGCGTTCAGCTTCGCGGCGAAGTAGTAGCGCAGCCATTCCGGGTTCAGGCCCGTGTCGATGTAGCTCTGCGCGGTGATGAACGTGCCGCGCGACTTCGACATCTTCGCGCCGTCGACCGTCAGGAAGCCGTGCGCGAACACGTTGGTCGGCGTGCGATGGCCCGAGAACTCGAGCATCGCCGGCCAGAACAGCGTGTGGAAATACAGGATGTCCTTGCCGATGAAGTGGTACTGCTCGGTGCTCGAGCTCGCGCGGATCCACGCGTCGAAGTCGATGCCCTTGCGGTCGCAGAGATTCTTGAAGCTCGCGTAGTAACCGACCGGCGCATCGAGCCACACGTAGAAGTACTTGCCGGGCGCGCCCGGGATCTCGAAGCCGAAGTACGGCGCGTCGCGCGAGATGTCCCAGTCGGCGAGCCTGGCTTCACCGGCATCGCCGAGCCATTCGCGCATCTTGTTGGTGGCTTCGGGCTGCGCGAGGCCGCTGACCCATTCGCGCAGGAACGACTCGCAGCGCGGGTCCGACAGGCGGAAGAAGTAGTGCGTCGAGGTCTTGCGCACCGGCGTCGCGCCGGACACGACGGAGTACGGGTTCAGCAGTTCGGTCGGCAGGTAGGTCGAACCGCACACTTCGCAGTTGTCGCCGTACTGGTCCTTCGCGTGGCACTTCGGGCATTCGCCCTTGATGAAGCGGTCCGGCAGGAACATTTCCTTGACGGGGTCGTACGCCTGCTCGATCTCGCGCTCGGCGATCAGGTCGTTTTCCTTCAGCGCGAGGTAGATCTTCTCGCTCAGCACGCGGTTCTCGTCCGAATCGGTCGAGTAGAAGTTGTCGAACGACACGCCGAAGCTGTCGAAGTCGCGCTTGTGCTCGGTCCACACGCGGTCGATCAGCTGCTTCGGCGTGAGGCCTTCCTTCTCCGCGCGCAGCATGACCGGCGTGCCGTGCGTGTCGTCGGCGCCGATGTAGTAGACCTCGTGACCGTGCATTCGCAGCGTCCGCACCCAGATGTCGGTCTGGATGTACTCGACCAGGTGGCCGATATGGATCTGCCCGTTGGCATAGGGCAGTGCGGACGTAACGAGGATCTGGCGGCTGCCTTGCGGCGCCGCGGCCTGCACGGAAGTGAGGTCGGTTGCGGACATAGGGTCTGTAGAAGAACGGCGGAAACGACGGAAACTGCGATTCTAGCAGGGGCGCGGGCAGGTCAGTCGGGGCGGGCGCCGTGGAGCGGGCGCCGGAAGGGACGGGGCCGCCGGGGCGGCATGCCAGGCGGTGCGATGCTGCGACGCAGCATGCCAATTCCAGGCAAAAAAAACCGGGGCGAATTCGGCCCCGGAGCAACAACGACAAGAGGAGAATGGTGACGCGCCGGCAGCGCCAGCCGCGTACCGTAAAGACAGACCGCAGGCCGCGACGGAAGTTCGAAATTTTTTTCGATTTGTTACGGATCCCGCTGGAAGCCTTGTGCGACGGGGTCGCGCGCCGGGCGCGCGGCCCCGTTTCCTCTCGTGGCGATGCTTACTGCTGTGCTGCGCGCAGGTAGATCTCGACGCGGCGGTTTTGCGCGCGGCCGGCTTCGGTCGCGTTGTCCGCGATCGGGTTCGACGGGCCCATGCCCTGTGCCGCCAGGCGGCCGCCGGCGACGCCGCGCTGCACGAGCGCGTTCACGACGCTCTGCGCACGGTTCTGCGACAGCGTCTGGTTCAGCTGCTGCGAACCCGTGCTGTCCGTGTAGCCGACGACCGATGCCGTCACTTGCGGGTTCTGGTTCAGCGTCGTCGCCAGGTCGTTCAGCAGCGGCGTGAAGGCCGGCGTGATCGCGTACTGGTTGGTCGCGAACGTCACTGAGCTCGGCACGTTCAGCTTCAGCGAGCCGTCCGGCTGCTCGGTCACCTGCGTACCCGTCTTGGCTGCCGACGGCGCGAGCTTGTTCTTGATCGCCTGCCAGTTGTAGCCCGTCACGCCGCCGACCAGCGCGCCGACGCCCGCGCCGATCGCCGCGCCCTTGCCGCCGCCCGCCAGCGCGCCGATGCCTGCGCCGAGCGCCGCGCCCGTGCCGGTACCGACGGCCGTGTTGTTGCCTTGCTGCGTGGCGCAGCCTGCCAGCAGTGCGCCGGCCAATGCGAAGACGGACAGGCGGGTCGCGATTTTCATGTTCATCTTGGATTCCTCTCTGGGTTGAACGAGTCGACAACGATGACAAACTACAGTTACGGCTCCCAGCACGGACGCCCGAAAAAGGCGGGCAGGCCCGTGCTCGCGGCAGCCGCCGAGACGGCCGCATGCCCTGTTCGCCAGCGTGGCTGTTCCGGACAGGGTGACGCGTCAGCCTCTACAATATAGGCGGTTCGTGGCCGATTTGGCCCCATAGCATGCCGCACGCGAAGATTGCTCCGACGCGCGCGTTCGCGCAATGGCGTGCAACAGATTCTTTCACTTTTCCCGATTTTCGCAGCGTTATTTGATATTTCTTGACGTTTGCGCGAGAGAAAAACGTTTTCACGGAGTTTCGATGAGCATTGACCGGGCACAAGTCGACGCCGCACTGGCGGCTGTCGTCGACCCCAATACCGGCCGTCCGTACGCGGCGAACAAGGGCGTGCGCAACGTCGCGATCGACGGCGATGCCGTGGCGCTCGACGTGGTGCTCGGCTATCCCGCGCGCAGCCAGCACGACGACGTGCGCGCACGCATCGCCGATGCGCTGAAGGCCGTGCCGGGCGTGCGCGACGCGCGCGTCGCGGTGTCGCAGGAGATCGTCGCGCACACGGTGCAGCGCGGCGTGAAGCTGCTGCCGAACGTGAAGAACATCGTCGCGGTCGCGTCGGGCAAGGGCGGGGTCGGCAAGAGCACGACGGCCGTCAACCTCGCGCTCGCGCTCGCCGCGGAAGGCGCGTCGGTCGGCATTCTCGACGCCGACATCTACGGCCCGTCGCTGCCGACCATGCTCGGCATTCACGGCCAGCGCCCCGAGTCGCCGGACAACCAGTCGATGAACCCGCTGGTCGGCCACGGGCTGCAGGCGAACTCGATCGGCTTCCTGATCGAGGAAGACAACCCGATGGTATGGCGCGGCCCGATGGCGACGTCGGCGCTCGAGCAGCTGCTGCGCCAGACCAACTGGCGCGAGCTCGACTACCTGATCGTCGACATGCCGCCGGGCACGGGCGACATCCAGCTCACGCTCGCGCAGCGCGTGCCGGTGACGGGCGCCGTGATCGTGACGACGCCGCAGGACATCGCGCTGCTCGACGCGAAGAAGGGCCTGAAGATGTTCGAGAAGGTCGGGATTCCGATCCTCGGCATCGTCGAGAACATGAGCATCCACATCTGCTCGAACTGCGGCCATGAAGAGCACATCTTCGGCGCGGGCGGCGCCGAGCGGATGGCGCAGGACTACGGCGTGAACGTGCTCGGCAGCCTGCCGCTCGACATCGCGATCCGCGAGCGCGCCGACAGCGGCACGCCGACGGTCGTGGCCGAACCGGACGGCGCGCTGGCGCGGCGCTACCGCGACATCGCGCGCGGGGTCGCGCTGGCGATCGCCGAGCGCGCGCGCGACATGACGTCGAAGTTCCCGTCGATCGTTGTTCAAAATACGTAAAACCCTTGCGGGGCGGGGCCTCACGCTGTTTACGGCGCCGCGAGGCGCGGTATCATGGCGACTTTTCCCGGGTCCCTTTACCCGCCCGGCATGGCCGCCGTGTCAACGGCCGCCAGCCGGCATGAGGATCGAATGAACCAACGACATCACGGCGTGCGCGCCGGCCGCGCGCGGCGCGCGCTGCTGGCGGCCGCCGCGCTGGGCCTTCTGGCCGGCTGTACCTCTTTTTCCTCGTCGCACGAAAAGCGTGCCGACGCGCAACTGCAGCCGACCGTCGGCTCGCAGGCACGCGGCGCGATGACGTTCGTCGAACGCCCGGACGGCGTCCAGGTCACGTACAACCTGGCCGGCCTGCCGCCGAACAGCGATCACGCGCTGCAGGTGCACGAGCGCGGCGACTGCAACGCAGGCGACGGCTCGAGCGCCGGCCAGGTGTTCGCGCCGGCCGCCGACCGGCTGCGCGCGGGCGCGCGCGTCGCCGGCGATCTCGGCAACATCCATGCGGATGCGAACGGCGTCGCGGCCGGTTTCATCGTCGCGCCCGATCTGGCCCTCGACGGTGTGCGCTCCGCGCTGAACCGCGCGGTGCTGGTGCACCGCGACCCGAGCGATCCGGCCTTTCCGCAGCATGGCGCGGGGCCCGCGCTCGCCTGCGGCGTGATCCGTTGACGGCCGCCGCGTGCGCGAGCCGATGATCGCGTAAAATGTCCGCCTTTCCGGGTCGCCGCGTCGCGAGCGGCCCTTCCTGACTGTTACGCAGCGTTTCCTGGCGCCCCGATATGAAACGACCCCAACGCTCACTTCGTTCGCTGTCCCCCGAGGGGACGGCCAACCTCCTTGGGACGGCCCGGCGGAGGCTGGCATGAGCATCAAGTCCGACAAGTGGATTCGGCGCATGGCCGAAGAGCACAAGATGATCGAGCCGTTCGTGCCCGATCAGGTTCGCGCGTCCGAGGACGGCCGCAGGATCGTCAGCTACGGCACGTCGAGCTACGGCTACGACATCCGCTGCGCGGACGAATTCAAGATCTTCACGAATATCAACTCGACGATCGTCGATCCGAAGAACTTCGACGAGGGTTCGTTTGTCGATTTCAAGGGCGACGTGTGCATCATCCCGCCGAACTCGTTCGCGCTGGCCCGCACCGTCGAATATTTCCGCATCCCGCGCACCGTGCTGACGGTCTGCCTCGGCAAGTCGACGTACGCGCGCTGCGGGATCATCGTCAACGTGACGCCGTTCGAACCCGAGTGGGAAGGCTACGTCACGCTGGAATTCTCGAATACCACGCCGCTGCCCGCGAAGATCTACGCGAACGAAGGTGTCGCGCAGGTGCTGTTCTTCGAAAGCGACGAGGTGTGCGACGTGTCGTACGCCGATCGCGGCGGCAAGTATCAGGGTCAGCGCGGTGTCACGCTGCCGAAAACCTGATCTGGTTGCATAACGTCTCACCGGTTTCCGGGTGACCGCTGCGTGTGACGCGCCGCGGTCGTTCTTTTTGGAGAATCGCCCATGAAGTTTCGTTTTCCCGTCGTCATCATCGACGAAGATTTCCGCTCCGAGAACATCTCGGGCTCCGGCATCCGGGCGTTGGCCGAAGCGATCGAGAAGGAGGGCGTCGAAGTCCTCGGCCTCACGAGCTACGGCGATCTGACGTCGTTCGCGCAGCAGTCGAGCCGCGCGTCGTGCTTCATCCTGTCGATCGACGACGACGAACTCATGCTCGGCGAAACGGGCCCGGACGGCGAGCTGCCCGAACTCGCGACCGCGATCATCGAGCTGCGCGCGTTCGTGACCGAAGTGCGCCGCCGCAACGCGGACATCCCGATCTTCCTGTACGGCGAGACGCGTACGTCGCGGCACCTGCCGAACGACATCCTGCGCGAACTGCACGGCTTCATCCACATGTTCGAGGACACGCCGGAGTTCGTCGCGCGCCACATCATCCGCGAGGCGAAGGTCTATCTCGACTCGCTCGCGCCGCCGTTCTTCAAGGAACTGGTGAAATACGCGGACGAAGGTTCGTACTCGTGGCACTGCCCGGGCCACTCGGGCGGCGTCGCGTTCCTGAAGAACCCGCTCGGCCAGATGTTCCACCAGTTCTTCGGCGAGAACATGCTGCGCGCCGACGTCTGCAATGCGGTCGACGAACTCGGCCAGCTGCTCGATCACACGGGTCCGGTCGCGGCGTCCGAGCGCAACGCGGCGCGCATCTTCAGCGCCGACCACCTGTTCTTCGTGACCAACGGCACGTCGACGTCGAACAAGATCGTCTGGCACGCGACGGTAGCTCCTGGCGACATCGTGCTGGTCGACCGCAACTGCCACAAGTCGATCCTGCACGCGATCACGATGACGGGCGCGATTCCGGTGTTCCTCACGCCGACGCGCAACCACTTCGGCATCATCGGGCCGATCCCGCGCGACGAATTCAAGCCGGAGAACATCCGCAAGAAGATCGAGGCGAACCCGTTCGCGCGCGAGGCGATGCGCCAGAACCCGGAGATGAAGCCGCGCATCCTGACGATCACGCAGAGCACGTACGACGGCGTCGTCTACAACGTCGAGATGATCAAGGACCTGCTCGGCGACCTGCTCGACACGCTGCACTTCGACGAAGCGTGGCTGCCGCATGCGACGTTCCACGACTTCTACCGCGACATGCACGCGATCGGCGACGGCCGTCCGCGCACGGGCGCGCTCGTGTTCGCGACGCACTCGACGCACAAGCTGCTCGCGGGCATCTCGCAGGCGTCGCAGATCGTCGTGCAGGATTCGGAGAACCGCACGTTCGACAAGCACCGCTTCAACGAGGCGTACCTGATGCACACGTCGACGAGCCCGCAGTACGCGATCATCGCGTCGTGCGACGTCGCGGCCGCGATGATGGAGCCGCCGGGCGGCACCGCGCTCGTCGAGGAATCGATCGCCGAGGCGATCGACTTCCGCCGCGCGATGCGCAAGGTCGACGCCGAGTACGGCGACGACTGGTTCTTCAGCGTGTGGGGTCCGGACGACCTGTCGGAAGAGGGCATCGGCTCGCGCGACGACTGGATGCTGAAGCCGAACGACCACTGGCACGGCTTCGGCCCGCTGGCGGAAGGCTTCAACATGCTCGACCCGATCAAGGCGACGATCATCACGCCGGGGCTCGACGTCGACGGCGAGTTCGGCGAGACGGGCATTCCGGCCGCGATCGTCACGAAGTACCTGGCCGAGCACGGGATCATCGTCGAGAAGACCGGCCTGTACTCGTTCTTCATCATGTTCACGATCGGCATCACGAAGGGCCGCTGGAACTCGATGGTGACCGAGCTGCAGCAGTTCAAGGACGACTACGACAACAACCAGCCGCTGTGGCGCGTGCTGCCGGAATTCGTCGCGCAGCATCCGCGCTACGAGCGCGTCGGCCTGCGCGACCTGTGCACGCAGATCCACGACGTGTACCGTGCGAACGACATCGCGCGCCTGACGACGGAGATGTACCTGTCGGACATGGAGCCGGCGATGAAGCCGTCGGACGCATTCGCGAAGCTCGCGCACCGCAAGATCGACCGCGTGCCGCTCGACGAGCTCGAAGGCCGCGTGACGAGCATCCTGCTGACGCCGTACCCGCCGGGCATTCCGCTGCTGATCCCGGGCGAGCGCTTCAACAAGACGATCGTGAACTACCTGCGGTTCGCGCGCGACTTCAACGAGCGCTTCCCGGGCTTCCACACCGACATCCACGGCCTCGTCGCGGAAGAGGTGAACGGCCGCGTCGAGTACTTCGTCGACTGCGTGCGCGACTGATGGCGACGCAGGGACGAAACCGGACGATGCGCGCGGCGCTGGCCGCGCTCGTCGTCTGGGCGAGCGGCGCGGCAGGGCTGGCCGGGCTGAACGTCGCGCATGCGGAAGTGGCGGCGGCCGACCCGATCGACGTCGCGATGCGGCAGTGTCTCGCGCGGCGCGACCGGTCGTCGACGGCCGGCCAGATCCAGTGCATGGGCGAGGCGCAGCAGCAGTGGCAGACGGTGATGGACGGCGCGTACCAGCGCCTGTCGAGCGACGCGCCGGCCGACGCGAAGCGCGGCTGGCAGGACAGCCAGCGCCACTGGGTCACGTGGCGCAAGGATGAAATTCATCTGCTGAAGGCCGTGTACGACACGACGCGCGGCACGTCGTACGCGATGTCGAGCGCCGACATGCAGCTGCAGCCGGTGCGCGATCGCGCGTTGGCGCTGCGCGCGGCGGCCGACCGCTATGCGCCGCCGCCTGCCGCCGTGCCGGTGGCGGCCACGAGCGGTTCCCAGGGTGGTACCCCGGGTGGTGCGGTCGCGGCGCCGGGCGCTGCCGCGGCAGCCGGCGGCAAGCCGGCGAACGCGCCGCGCGATCCGGCGATCCGCCGCGTGCGGCCGTGCGTGCAGGATGCCGCGTGCGAGCACGCGCTGTTCGATTTGAACCGCTATTACCAGAAGCTGCGTCGCAAGATGCCCGCGCATTCGGCCGCGACGCTCGTGCGCGCGCAACGCGCGTGGGTCGCGTTCCGCGATGCGACGGCGCCGCTCGTCGGCGAGGACGGACGCGTCGACCTGATCGGCGCGCGCATCGCGACGATGAAGCGGCTGTCGGAGACGGCCGGCAACCAGTAAGGATCGCCGGGCCGCCGGTCATGCGGCGCGGCAACGCAAAACGGGCACCCTCGGGTGCCCGTTTGCATGTGGCGCGCCGCGTGGCGCTTACGCGGGCTGCTGCGTGTCCGGACGGCCGAACCACGACGGCACGAGCGCGACCGCATCGTCGAGCGACGCGAGCACGTGCAGGCTCAGCGCGACGATCTCGGGCGTCGGGGCCTTCAGGTCGGGCACGGTGACGACCGATGCGCCGGCGCCGGCGGCCGACTGCGCGCCGAAGTCGCTGTCCTCGAACGCGACGCACGCATGCGCCGGCACGCCGAGGCGTTCGGCCGCGAGCCGGTACACGGCCGGGTCGGGCTTGCCGCGCGCGACTTCGTCGCCGCCCGCGAGCGCGCGGAAGAACGGCAGCACGCCGACCGCGTCGAGCCGCGCACGGATTACGTCGCGCGCGGACGACGACGCGACCGCGCACGGAATGCCGGCCTGCGCGAGCGCCTCGAGCAGCGCCAGTGCGCCGGATTTCAGCGGAAACTTCGGATGGGGTTCGGGCGCGGCGAGCCGTTCGCGCACGCGGGTGCGCACGGCGTCGAACGTGTCCGTGTCGCCGATCAGCCGCGCGAGAATCACCTGGCCTTCGGCGAACGAGCGGCCGACGATCTGCAGGTAGTCGATCTCGGTCAGCACGACGCCGTGTGCGTTCGACACGTCGATCCACGTGTTCATGATGGTCCGCTCGGAATCGACAAGCAGGCCGTCCATGTCGAAGAGCGCGGCGGAGAAAGTCATCGGCGGTATCCGGGAAGCGATGGGCGGCGAGATGGCCGCCCCAAATGAAAAACGGACGCCGAAGGCGTCCGTCCGTGACGACAGGCTTACTTGCCGAGCGCGGCGCGGGCGGCCTTGACCGCCGCACGCACTTGATCGGGCGCGGTGCCGCCCGGGTGGTTGCGGCTGGCCACCGAACCTTCGAGCGTCAGGTAGCCGAACACGTCGTCGCCGATCAGGTGCGCGACGTTCGGCAGTTCCTGCTTCATTTCGTCGAGCGTCAGGTCGGCGAGGTCGATCCCGCGGTCGTCGCAGATCCGCACCGCGTGCGCGACGGCTTCGTGCGCATCGCGGAACGGCAGCCCGCGCTTCACGAGGTAGTCGGCGAGGTCGGTGGCGGTCGAGAAGCCCTGCAGCGCGGCCGCGCGCATCGCGTCCGGCTTCACGGTGATGCCCGCGACCATCTCGGCGAAGATCCGCAGCGTGTCGGCGACGGTGTCGACCGTGTCGAACAGCGGTTCCTTGTCTTCCTGGTTGTCCTTGTTGTACGCGAGCGGCTGGCCCTTCATCAGCGTGAGGAGCGCCATCAGGTGGCCGTTCACGCGGCCCGTCTTGCCGCGCGCGAGCTCGGGCACGTCCGGGTTCTTCTTCTGCGGCATGATCGAGCTGCCGGTGCAGAAGCGGTCGGCGATGTCGATGAAGCCGACGCGCGGGCTCATCCACAGCACGAGCTCTTCGGAGAAGCGCGACACGTGCGTCATCACGAGCGCGGATGCCGCCGTGAATTCGATCGCGAAGTCGCGATCCGACACCGCGTCGAGCGAGTTCGCGCAGATGCCGTCGAAGCCGAGCGTCTTCGCCACGGCGTGACGGTCGATCGGGTAGCTGGTGCCGGCGAGCGCGGCCGCGCCGAGCGGCAGGCGGTTCACGCGGGTGCGGCAGTCGCGCATGCGCTCGGCGTCGCGCGTGAACATCTCGACGTACGCGAGCAGGTGGTGGCCGAACGTGACCGGCTGCGCGACCTGCAGGTGCGTGAAGCCCGGCATGATCGTGTCCGCGTTCTGCTCCGCGAGGTCGATCAGCGCGCCGCGCAGGTCGTTCAGGAGGCCGCCGATGCGGTCGATCTCGCCGCGCAGCCACAGACGGATGTCGGTCGCGACCTGGTCGTTGCGCGAGCGGCCCGTGTGCAGGCGCTTGCCGGCGTCGCCGATCAGCGCGGTCAGGCGCGCCTCGATGTTCAGGTGGACGTCCTCGAGATCCAGCTGCCATTCGAATTCGCCGCGCTCGATCTCGCCCTTGATCTGCGTCATCCCGCGCTCGATCGCGGCGAGGTCGTCGGCGCTGATGATCTTCTGCGCCGCGAGCATGCTCGCGTGCGCGAGCGAGCCGGCGATGTCGACGAGCGCGAGGCGCTTGTCGAAAAACACCGACGACGTGTAGCGCTTGACCAGCTCCGACATCGGTTCCGAGAAGCGGGCCGACCAGGCCTCGCCCTTTTTGTGCAGTTGGGACGTCATGGCGATTCTTCGAAGGGGAGTTGGGCGGCGTGCGCCGCCGAGGGAATCCCGCAATTCTAGCATTCGCGGGGCGGGCGGCCGGCGCGCGTCGGCCGCGAACGGGCGCGGGCTACCGGGGGCTGCAGGTCAGCGGGCCGATCCGCGGCAGCGTGCCGTCGTCCGGGCGCCGGTACGCGAACGCGGCGGTGCAATCGCGGCCGCCGCCGGAGATTTCCAGGTGATTGTTCGCGACGAGGCCGTCGACGAAGGTCAGGCCGTCGTAGCCGACGATCGTGCGCTGGCCGCTTTCGACGTGGCGAACCTCGAGCCCGGGCGGCAGCGGCGTGCCGTCCGGCGTGCGCAGCGCGATCGACGCGGCGCTGTAGCGGGTCACGGCGAAGCGCGCGAGCACGCCGGAGCGCGCCTGCGGCACGACGTCGAGCGTCGTGTCGGCGATCCGTGCGTCCGCGGGCAGCGTGGTGCCGTCGATCGCGACGCGATTGCTCTGGTACGCATTCAGGTCGGGCACGAGCAGGTAGCCGGCCCGGTCCGTCTCGCCGATCAGCCGGTTCTGGTGCAGCACGGGGACGTGCCCGGTGTCGGTCGAGACGAGCGCGAAACCGTCGTCGACGCGGCGCGCCGTCATCAGCCGGCCGTCCATCAGCACGAACGCGCCCGTGACGTCGACCGACGCGTTGCCGCGCCCGTCGAACGATTGCGTGAGCAGCGTGACCTGGCCGGCGCGGCCGAGATACTGCAACTGCCCCTGCGCATACCGGATGCCCGCGTTGGCGCCCGCCTGCACGTTCCAGCCGACGCCGCCGCCGTAGTCGGGCGGCCGTGCCGCGTTCAGCGTGTAGGTCGAGTCGCCGTTCTGCCGCCCGGCGTTCGCCGAGACCGACGTGTTGCCGCCGAGCCCGACGCTCAGGCTCACGAAGAAGCCGCGTGCGTCGTGCTGCCGGAAATCCTGGAAGCCGCTGAACGTGATCGAGGTCAGCCCGCCGAGATTGACCAGGTACGCGATCGAGCCGATACGCGACGGGGCGACGCCCGGATACTTGAGGGCGAGATAGCTGAACGACAGGGTTTGCGTGCGCAGGAACGGGAACGAGACCGTGACGCGGTCGGTGGCGCGCGATACCGGCACGCCTTCGCGGCTGCCGAGGTCGCGGTAGTCGCCGAAGGCGCGCAGCGTCTGCGCATCGATCGAGAAGCGCGGCGTCACGTACTGGTAGCCGACGCCGGCCTGCACGCCCGTGCGGCCGGGCGCGCTGACCGCCAGCGACGCGTTCGCCACGCCGCGTTCGCCGAGGCGTGCGAGCGCGCCGGCGCCGGTGTTGTACACGCCGGCCGTCGCTTCCGCGTGCGCCTCGACGGTCAGCCGCTCGCTGATGCCGTAGCGCAGCGAACCGCTCGCCGCCGGCGTGCGCGCGTAGCCGAACGAATCGTCGCCATAGGCGCGGCGCAGGAACCCGGCTTCCGCCGAATAGCTGGCGAGGCCGGGCGCGAGCAGGCGCGTGTCGACGTACAGCGGAATGGACATCGCGATCGAGCGGCCGAGCGCATCGCGCGTGACGACCGTCGCGTTGCCCGCGCCGGTGATCCCGGGCACGCTGTTGATCACGAACGGTCCGCTCGGTACGTCGCCGCTGAACTGGCGCACGTTGTTCACGTAGAGGTCGACCGAAGTCGGCACGACCGCGCTGCCGGACAGCGCAGGCACCGGAAACGTGACCAGGTCGGGGCGCAGGCCGAAATTGCTGCGCCACTGCACGCCGCCGAGGCGCAGCGAGCGGGTCCATGACAGCGACGACGAGATCGTGTCGCCGATCTGGGTCGTCGTGAGCGTGCCGGGGTTCGAGTGGCTCCACGACGTGTCGTAGCGCACGTAGCGCCGGCGGTCGTCGTACAGGTACGCGATGCCGGTGCTGCTGAATACGCCGGACGGATCGAAATAGCGCGCCTCGCTCCAGACCGCGAGCGGTGCATGGGCGATGGTCTGCGCGTAGGCGTCGTAGTTCAGCACGAAGCCGCGGCCGGACGTGGCGGGCGGCGCGGCCGCGAGCGCGCGCGTATCGAACGTGTGCGGAATGCGCAGCGCATCGGGCACGCGCAGGTCGAGCGTCTGCCGGCCCGCGTCGTAGTCGTAGCGCAGCCCCGCGAGCGAGTCGAGTGCGACGAGCGGGTTCGACGGCGCGTGCGCCCGGTCGCCGGTCGCGATGCCCAGGTCGTTCAGGTCGGCGGACGCCGCGTACAGCCGGCCGTCGATGTGCTGGAAGCGTGCGATCCGGTGCGTCGGTTCACCGTTGAGCGACACGTCGAGAAACAGTACGTCGGGTGCAGGTGCGGGAGCGGGAGCAGGTGCAGGTGCAGGTGCGGGAGCGGGAGCGGGAGCGGGAGCGCCTGCCGCCTGCACCGGCGCCGTCTGTGCACATCCGGCGCCTGCGTGCAGCGCCAGTGCCAGCATCGCGGCGGCGGGCCGGGCATGGCGCGCGGGGCAGGCAGCCCGGAGGGCCGTGCTCGTCGTTGGAACGGGCAACGTCGTGCGATCCTCCGGCGTGGATCAGGGCGATGTCAGCCGGGCTTCGACCGGCTGCGCGTTGACGGTCGCCAGGATCCTGACGAATGCCGCCGCGCCCGCATCCAGCTTGAGCGGCCAGCGTCGCGTGCTGCCCGCGAGCGCATAGCCGAGCAGGCCGCGCGTGACGTCATGCACGGTGCCGCGCGCGTCGACGAGCCGAACCGCGGAAATCTGCGCACGGCGTGCGCCGCGGTTGTCGACCGCGAGCCGCGTGCCGGCCCCGTCGCGCTCGACGCGCCAGTCGAGGCGCGGCGATGCCGGTGCGCCATCGGGCTCGACGAATACGGGCACGGAATAGCGCAGCCGGATCGTGACGCCGTTCTCGACCGGCGTACCGGGCGCGGGCAGTTCGTCGATCAGCACGCGATAGCTCTCCTCGGCGGCCGGCGCGCCGCGTCCCGTGCGCACGAGCCGGATCAACTGCTCGGCGTTCGCGCCGATCTGCAGCAGCGGCGGCGAGGCGGCGAGCACATCGGTCGGCGTCATCACGTCGTCGCCGTTTTCCTGCGTCCAGCGATAGGTGCGGACCTGGCCGAAAATCGGCCGCCCGCCCGGATTGCTGAGCGTCATGCTCGCGGCGGCCGCCGACGGCGGCAGCTCGATCGTCACGGGCGAGATCTGCAGCGTGGCGGCGCAGGCGGCCGCGGACGCCGACGCGAGGCACAGCGCGGCCAGGGCACGCGGGAACGATGCCACGGCGCGTCAGAAGTACACGGTGGCGGTGACGGAGGCCTGATAGGTGTCGGGCTTCGGCGTCGCTTGCGTGGGCACCTGGCCGTACACGTTCAGCACTTGCGCGGAGCCGGTGCCGGTGCCGCCGACCGTGTCGGTGCCTTGCGTGTTGCCCCAGATCGTCGAGTGGCCCGCGTCCTGGTAGAGCTGGTAGCCGACCGTCGTGCTGGTATTCCCGCTCGTGGTTCCGCTCATCAGCCGGCTCGCGACCGTCGAGCCGCTTACCGTGCCGCCGTCGAGCCCGATGTTGTACGGCGTCGAGTTCGTGCAGGTGACGGACACCGTGGTTTGCTGGTTGAGCGCCGCCGCGAGCACGCCGGACGTGCCGAATGCAAGCGGGTTCGCGGCGATCGTGCAGTTGGCCTGGATCGTGAGCGTGACGTTGAACTGGGTGGTGGCGGTGCCGTTCGAATAGACTGCCGCAACGGTGACGGGCTGCAGCGCGGGCGCGAATGCGAAGGTGGCCGCGAGCATGGCTGAAAGAACACGACGTCGGGAATCGTTCATTATGATTGTCTCCTGCCGTTCATTGGGGTCGCCCGGCCGCGGAGTGCCATCCGCGTGGTCTGTCGCCGGTCGCCGTAACCGCTCTGTCGTTGGTGGAAGACTACCCCACGGTTTCGGTCGCGCGCAATGGAGAAAACGCTGACCCGGGGTGCATTGTCCGGGGTTCCGGATGGATCGCCATCGGCCGATTTGATCTGGATCAAGTAACAGTGCGAACGATCGGTGCGCCGACGGATACCATGGGGGCGCTGCCCGGGCCGGAAGCCGGGGCGCGCGGACGAGCCTTTTCGGGGGAATGCATGGCGGAGGACGGATTCGACATGGCGCGCCGCTGGCTGCGCGCGCTCTCGTGCCTGTTGCTGGCCGCGCTGCTCGGCATGCCGTGGACGGCGGCGCGCGCGGACACGTGTTCGGTGACGCCGCCGGTGCCGAGCTTCGGCTCGGTCAGTCCGATCACGCTGCAGGCCTATACGACGAACAGCACGATGACCGTGAGTTGCACGTGGGACGCGCTGAGCCTGAACACCGGCGTGCTGGTTTGCGTGAACCTCGGCGGCACGAGCCCGCGCTACCTGGCCAACGGCACGAACCAGATGCAGTACGACCTGTATCAGGACTCGGGCTATTCGCAGCCCTGGGGCGCCGTCGGCACCGGCACGACGCCGATATCCGTCTCGTTGACGAAGCCGCTGCTCGGCACGTCCGCGAGTACGAACGTGACCATCTATGGCCGCATCGCGTCGAACCAGCCCACCGTGCCGACCGTCAACGATGCCAGCACGGTCTATACGCAGAGTTTCAGCGGCAACCAGGCCGCCTACAGCTTCAGTTTTTCGCTGCTCGGCGTGCTGCCGACGCCGTGCGCGTCGCAGTCGACGGCCGGCACGATGACCGTTACCGCGACCGCCACCGTCATCAACAACTGCATCATCAGTGCGACCGGCGTTGCGTTTCCGGCGGCGGGCGTGCTGGCGTCGGCGCTGACCGCGAGCGGCTCGATCAGTGCGCGGTGCACGAACGGCGATGCCTTCCAGATCGCGTTGAACGGCGGCGCCAGCGGCAGTGTCGCTGCACGCACGATGCAGCGCTCGGGCGGCGGCTCGGTGAGCTATCAGCTCTATCAGGACAGCGGCTTCACGAAGCCGTGGGGCGACGGCAGCAGCGGCACGTCGATGGCGACGGGGACGGGCAGCGGGTTCGCGCAGGCGATCGCGATATACGGCCGCGTACCCGCGCAGGCGACCCCGGCGCCCGGCAACTACAGCGACACGATCACCGCGACGATCAGCTTCTGAGCCGCATCAATCGCGCACGAGCACGACCAGCTTCAGGTCCTCGCGGTGCGCGGGCTTCAGCGTGATCTGCTGATACACGAGGCGGCCGTCGGCCGGATGATCGAACTCGCGCAGGCCGCCTTCGCGCTCGAACACGTCCTGCGATGCCCAGTACTGCGCGAATGCATCGCTGCCGGCCATCAGCGCGTCGATCAGTGCGCGGGTCGGCGCATCGGCGAGGTGGCGGATCGAGTCCGCGCGGAATTCGGCCGCGAGGCGGCGCGCACGGGTTTCCCAGTCGACGATCAGCGTGCGCGCGGCCGGCGCCATGAACGTGAAGCGCAGCAGGTTGCGGTCGTGCTCGCCGTCGAGCCAGCCCGTGAACAGCGCGGCGGCCGGCGCATTCCACGCGAGCGCGTTCCATTGCCGGTCGAGCACGTATGCGGGCGTGGCGATCGCGGCGACGGTTGCCGCGAGCGTCGGCGGCAGGTCGCCGGCCGCGACGTCGGGCTCGGCCGGGTCGCGCTGGGCGGCCAGCTCGAACAGGTACGCACGTTCGGCCTTCGACAACTGCAGCGCGACGGCGATCCGCGCGAGCGCATCGGCCGACGCCGACACCGGGCGGCCCTGCTCGATCCACGTGTACCAGGTCGGGCTGACGCCGCACAGCTGCGCGACTTCCTCGCGCCGCAGCCCCGGCGTGCGGCGACGCGGGCCGGGCGGCAGGCCGACGGCCTGCGGCGACAGCCGTTCGCGGTGCGCGCGGATGAATTCGCCGAGTGCGCGGGCGGGCGTCGCGTCGAGGGGCGGGGTGGGGGCGGAGGACGGCTGGTTCATGCGGAGACGGCGGAAGCGACTGAATCGAGGAAAAGGGGGCGCCGGGGCGCGACGAAGATCGGGGCAGCGATCAGGCAGGTGTAACAAATACCAGAATAACTGCTTAACTTGTACTGGTACAAGCGCGGCCCTATTGTAGCGACTCGCACGCTGACAGGCAGCGAGCGCCCCACCCCAAGAAGGAGCGAACGATGAAACACCACGACCAGGTCGCCGACGCATTCGGCACGACAGCCGCCGCCTACCTGACGAGCACGGTCCACGCGACGGGCGCCGATCTGCAGGCGCTGGCCGACGCCGTGCGCGCGACGCCCGAAGCCGCGGTGCTCGATCTCGGTTGCGGTGCGGGCCACGCGAGCTTCGCGGTCGCGCCGCACGTGCGCGACGTGGTCGCGTACGATCTCGCCGCGCCGATGCTCGCGACCGTCGACGCCGCCGCGCGCGAGCGCGGGCTCGCGAACATCCGCACGCAGCAGGGCCCGGCCGAGCGGCTGCCGTTCGACGCCGGCACCTTCGACCGGGTGGTCAGCCGGATGAGCGCGCACCACTGGCACGACGTGCGCGCGGCGCTCGCCGAGGTGCGCCGCGTGCTGAAGCCGGGCGGCCGCGTGCTGATGATCGACATCGCGGGCAACGACCATCCGCTGCTCGACACGTATCTGCAGGCCGCGGAAGTGCTGCGCGACGCGTCGCACGTGCGCGACTACCGCGCCGACGAGTGGCTGGCGATGTTCCGCGGCGCCGGGTTCGACGCGCACGTGCAGAGCCGCTGGCGCCTGCCGATCGATTTCGATACCTGGGTCGAGCGGATCCGCACGCCGGCCGACAGCGTCGCGGGCATCCGCGCGCTGTGGGCGCATGCGCCCGACGAGGTGCGCGGCTACTACGCGGTGCAGCCGGACGGGTCGTTCGAGCACGACGCGTTGCTGATCGACGCGCAATGCGCATGAGGGACGGCACGGCGGCTGGCGCCGTCGTGCCGTTCGATGAAAAAAGCCGCGATACGCGGGGTTGCGTGGTCGCGGCTTTCGTTTCGCGATGGCGGCGCGGCGCAGGGCCGCGCCGCGCCGCGCGTGGATCAGCCGGTGTTGCGCAGGCCGGCCGCGATCCCGTTGATGGTCAGGTGAATCCCGCGGCGCAGCCGCGCGTTCGTGTCGCCCGCGCGGTGACGCTTGATCAGCTCGACCTGCAGGTGGTTCAGCGGATCGAGATACGGGAAGCGGTTCTTGATCGAGCGCGCGAGCAGCGGATTGGTCGCGAGGCGGCCTTCGTGCCCGGTGATTTCCGCGAGCGCCTGCGACGTGCGCTCCCATTCCGCGACGATCCGCTCGAACACGTGCTTGCGCAGCTTGCGGTCGGCGACCAGCTGCGCGTAGCGCGACGCGACCGCGAGATCGGTCTTCGCGAGCACCATGTCCATGTTCGACAGCAGGTTCGCGAAGAACGGCCAGGTCTTGTTCATCTTCTTGAGCAGCGCGACGCGCTTCGTGCGCTCGGCCGCGTCCTGCGCGCCGTCGAGATACGCGCTCACCGCGCTGCCGAAGCCGTACCAGCCCGTCAGCAGCAGCCGGCACTGGCCCCACGAGAAGCCCCACGGAATCGCGCGGAGATCTTCGATCTTGCGTTGCTTCGGATCCTGCAGCTTGCGCGAGGCCGGGCGGCTGCCGATGTTCAGCTCGGCGATCTCGGTGATCGGCGTCGACGAGAAGAAGTAGTCGGTGAAGCCGGGCGTTTCATAGACGAGCGCGCGATACGACGCCATCGCGGCGTCGGACAGCGTCTGCATCGTGGCTTCGAACGCCGGCAACTGCGCGGGCGCGTTCGATTGCGGCAGCAGCGACGCCTCGAGCGTCGCGGCGACCACCGTCTCGAGGTTGCGCCGGCCGATCTCGGGGTTCGCGAACTTGCTCGCGATCACCTCGCCCTGTTCGGTCAGGCGGATCTGGCCGTTCACGGTGCCCGGCGGCTGCGACAGGATCGCCTGGTAGGTCGGGCCGCCCCCGCGGCCGACCGTGCCGCCGCGGCCGTGGAACAGCCGCAGCGTGATCTTGCGTTCGCGGAACAGGTCGACGAGCGCGAGTTCCGCGCGATACAGCTCCCAGTTCGACGTCAGGAAGCCGCCGTCCTTGTTGCTGTCCGAGTAGCCGAGCATCACTTCCTGCTCGGCACCCTGGTGCGCGATCACCGCGTCGACGCCCGGCAGTGCGAAGTATTCGCGCATGATGCGCGCGGCGTCGCGCAGGTCGGGAATCGTCTCGAACAGCGGAATCACCATCAGGCCGTGCTTCGCATGGTGGCCGAGCACGCCTTCGAGCAGGCCCGTTTCCTTCTGCAGCAGCAACACCTCGACGAGGTCGCTGACGGTTTCCGTGTGCGAGATGATGTAGTTGCGCACCGCCCGCGCGCCGAACTGCGCGCGCACCTCGCGGGCCTTCTCGAACACGCCGAGCTCGCTCTGCGCGAGCGCCGAGTATTCGAGGTACGGCGAGCGCAGCGGACGTGCGTCGGCGAGCGCGGCCAGCAGCACGCGCAGCTTGTCTTCCTCGGCGAGCGCCGCGTAGTCGGCTTCGACGCCGGCGCGCGCGAACAGCTCGGCGACCACGGCTTCGTGGATGTCGGAGCTCTGGCGCAGGTCGATGCTCGCGAGATGGAAGCCGAACACTTCGGCCGCGCGCACGAGCGGCGCGAGGCGCGGGGCGGCGAGCGACGTGCCGTGGTGTTCGTCGAGCGACGCGGTCAGCACCTTCAGGTCGGCGACGAACGCTTCGGAATCGGCGTACGGCACCGCGCGCACCGGCGGCGCGCCGCGGCCGGCGCTGCGCACCGGCACCGTGCCTTCGCCGAGCCGCACGCGCGCGCTCGCGGCGAGCCGCGTGTAGATGCCGATCAGCGCACGGCGATACGGTTCGTCGACGCGGTGCGGCGACTGGTCGGGCGACGCGGCCGCGAGCGCCTTCACCGCGTCGTTCGCGCCGACCAGCAGGTTCGACACCGACAGCTCGGCGCCGAGCTTGTGCACCTGTTCGAGATAGTGTTCGAGGATCACCGCGGACTGGCGGTTGATCGCTTCGTCGAGCGTCGGGGCGGTCACGTTCGGGTTGCCGTCGCGATCGCCGCCGATCCAGCTGCCCATCTGGAAGAACGCCGGCACGCGCGCGGACAGGCCGTGCTCGGCGAGCGCGGCCTCGATGTCGCCGTACAGCGCGGGCAGTTCGTCGAGGAACGTCGCGCGGTAGTACGACAGCGCGTTCTCGATCTCGTCGCCGACCGTCAGGCGCGCGTCGCGCAGCATGCGGGTCTGCCACAGCGCGGTCACGCGCGCGCGCAGCATCGATTCGTTGTACGCGCGTTCGCGCGTCGTCAGCGGCTGGTCGCGCTCGGCGAGCAGGCGCGCGATGTCGTGCTGCGCGTCGAGGATGCTCTTGCGTTGCACTTCGGTCGGGTGCGCGGTCAGCACCGGCACGATCAGCGCATCGTCGAAGAAGCGCTGCAGCAGGCGCTTCGACGCGTTGCCGGTCGTCTTCAACTGCTCGAGCGCGTACGCGACGGTGCCGGGCTGCGGCGCGGAGCCGGCCAGCGCGTGGATGCGGCGGCGGCGGTTGTGGTGGCGGTCTTCCGCGATGTTCGCGAGGTGCGAGAAATAGCTGAACGCGCGCACGACGCTCACCGTCTGCTCCGGCGTCAGCTTGCGCAGCTTCTTCTCCAGCGTTTGCGCGGCCTCGCTGTCGTCCTCGCGGCGAAACTTCACCGCCGTCTGGCGAATGGTCTCGACGACGTCGAACACGGTGTCGCCTTCCTGTTCGCGCACCACGTCGCCGAGCAGGCGGCCGAGGTAGCGGATGTCCTCGAACAGCGGGCCGTCCTTGTCGTCGCGCGTGCGGGCGCCGGGCTTCGCCGCGCCGGCCTTGCGGGCAGCCGGGCCGGCGGCCTTGATCGCGCGTTTTGTCTGACGTATCGGGTCTTTCGGTTTCGTTGCCGTTTTCGCACGGCCGTTCGCGGCGGTGGCGAGGGTGCCCGTCTGGGCGTCGGAGGAGGGCAAGGCAGCATTGCGGCGCGCCGTGCGCGCCGATCCGGAAGACTTCACGATGGGTTTCCTTGGGAAAGCTCGAGTCAAAAGGGACTGCGGGGACTGCGGAAACTACGGGAACTGCGGTCAAGCAACCAGCTACGTGCGGCACATCCGCGCATCGGTGTCGCCGCCTGCGCCGAAGCGCGGCGGACGCAGGCTCCGGGCCCGGGCGGCCGGGGGCGTGCGTGCTACCATTGTTCGATCTTCAATCCCGTCCTTCGATGTTCCAGCAATGAATTCCGAGACTCCTGCGGCACCAGCCCCCGCGACGCTGACGATCGCTTCGCGCGAGAGCCGCCTGGCGATGTGGCAAGCCGAACATGTGCGTGATGCGCTGCGCAAATTATATCCAGCTTGTGACGTGAAAATCCTCGGGATGACGACCCGTGGCGATCAGATTCTCGATCGTACGCTGTCGAAGGTCGGCGGCAAGGGCCTGTTCGTGAAGGAGCTGGAGAATGCGCTCGCCGACGGCCGCGCCGACCTGGCCGTGCATTCGCTGAAGGACGTGCCGATGGCGCTGCCCGACGGCTTCGCGCTGACCGCGATCATGGAGCGCGAGGATCCGCGCGACGCATTCGTGTCGAACGACTACGCGTCGCTCGACGCGCTGCCGGCCGGCGCGGTCGTCGGCACGTCGAGCCTGCGCCGCGAGGCGATGCTGCGCGCGCGCTATCCGCACCTGGATGTGCTGCCGCTGCGCGGCAACCTCGACACGCGCCTGTCGAAGCTCGATCGCGGCGACTACGCGGCGATCATCCTCGCGGCCGCGGGCCTGAAGCGCCTCGGCCTCGAAGCGCGGATCCGCGCGCTGATCGACGTCGAGGACAGCCCGCCGGCCGCCGGCCAGGGCGCGCTCGGCATCGAAATCGCCGCGCACCGCACCGATGTCGCCGGATGGCTCGCGCCGCTGCACGACCCGCGGACCGCGCTCGCGGTCGAGGCCGAGCGGATGGTGTCGCGCGCGCTCGGCGGCAGTTGCGAGGTGCCGCTCGCCGCGCACGCGGTGTGGCGCGCGGGCGAGCTGTACCTGACGGGCCGCGTATCGACGACCGACGGCCGGCGCGTGCTGACCGCGGAGGAGTGCGGCGCCGTCATGACCGTCGCCGATGCGCTCGCGCTCGGCCGCGCGGTGTCCGACGAGCTCGAGGCGCAGGGCGCGCTCGACATCGTCAACGCACTGCTCGCCGGCTCGCAGGCCGGCAAGGGCGACGCCTGATGGCGGGCGGCGCGCGCGCGTTCACCGCCGTCCTGACGCGCCCGGACGGCCAGTCGGCCGCGCTCGCGGCCCAGCTGGCCGAGGCCGGTTGCGACGTGCTCGAATTCCCGCTGATCGACATCGCGCCGGTCGACGATCCGGCGCCGCTCGACGCCGCGTTCGCGGCGCTCGCCGACTACGCGCTCGTGATCTTCGTGTCGCCGAACGCGATCGACCGCGCGCTCGCGCAGTACGGCGCGATCTGGCCGAATGCGCTGCCGGTCGGCGTCGTCGGCCCCGGCAGCGTCGCGGCGCTCGAGCGTCACGGCATCGCGGCGCCCGCGCATCGCGTGATCGCGCCGCAGGCGCCCGCCGACGGCGGCGTCCCCCATTACGATTCGGAAAGCCTGTTCGCGAGCATCGAGACCGCGTTCGGCGGCGCGCAGGCGCTCGCCGGCAAACGCGTGCTGATCGTGCGCGGCGACGGCGGGCGCGAATGGCTCGCCGAGCGGCTGCGCGAAGCCGGCGCGGACGTCACGCTGGTCGCCGCGTACCGGCGCGTCGTGCCCGAGCCGCGCGTGGGCGCGTGGGAACGCGTGCATGCGCTGCTCGCCGGCGCGCCGCACGCATGGCTCGTCACGAGCTCGGAAGGCGTGCGCAACCTGCACGATCTCGCGCGCACGCACCTGAACGACGCCGAGATCGACGCGCTGAAGCATGCGCCGCTCGTGGCGCCGCACCCGCGCATCGAGCAGACCGCGCGCGCACTGGGTTTTGATAGGATTACGCTGACCGGCGCGGGCGATGAGCGCATCGTCCGCGCGTTTCGAACGATGGCCGACGAGGCCGTCCAACCGGCGACAGCCGCACCGGTGACTAAACGCATGACAGATACCAACGATTCCAAAAGCGTCGCTTCCCAGCCGGCCGCTGCATCCGCACCGCCGTCCCGTCCCGCCTATATGGCGTCCGAACCGCATGCGCGTCGCGGCGGCAGCGCGGCGCTGTGGTTCGTCGTCGTCGTGCTCGGCTGCGCGGCGGGTGTCGGCGGCTATGCGCTGAACCGCAAGGTCGACCGGCTCGACGATTCGTTCGTCGCGCGCCAGAAAGCGCTCGATGCGCAGACGGCCGAGACCCGCATGAAGACCGAGCAGGCGCTCGCGAGCACGCACCAGGTCGATACGCAGCTCGCGCAGCTCGACGGCAAGCTCGCCGACGCGCAGACCGCGCAGCAGGCGCTGCAGCAGCAATACCAGGACCTGTCGCGCAACCGCGACGCATGGATGCTCGAGGAAGTCGACCAGATGCTGTCGAGCGCGAGCCAGCAGCTGCAGCTCACCGGCAACACGCAGCTCGCGCTGATCGCGCTGCAGAATGCCGATGCGCGCCTCGCGACGTCGCAGAGCGCGCAGGCCGTCACGGTGCGCAAGGCGCTCGCGCTGGACATCGAGAAGCTGAAGGCCGCACCGTCGGCCGACCTCACGGGCCTCGCGATCAAGCTCGACGACGCGATCGCGAAGATCGACGCGCTGCCGCTGTCGGGCGAGGCGATCGTCCCGCACGCGGCGCCGAAGGCCGCGCCGGCCGACGCCGCGTCGCCGGTGGCCGCCGACACGCCGCGCTGGAAGGTGTGGTGGCATGACTTCTCGGCCGGGCTCGGCCAGCAGTTGAAGGGCCTCGTGCAGGTGCGCCGGATCGACAATGCCGACGCGATGCTCGCGTCGCCCGACCAGGGCTACTTCGTGCGCGAGAACGTGAAGCTGCGCCTGCTCACGGCGCGACTGTCGCTGCTCGCGCGCAACGACGGCGCGATGAAGGCCGACCTGCACGCCGCGCAGGCGTCGCTCGGCAAGTATTTCGACCAGGCATCGAAGGACACGCAATCCGTCGAGGGTCTGCTCAAGCAGGTCGACGGCGCGTCGCTGACGGTCGCGGTGCCGAACCTGAACACGAGCCTGAACGCCGTTCAGCAGTTCAAGAGCCGGGGGTAACGATGACGCTTCGAGGAATCGTCTGGCTCGCGATCCTGTTCGCGATCGCCGCGGCACTCGCCACCGTCGGCCATTTCGACGCGGGGCAGGTGCTGCTCGTCTATCCGCCGTACCGGATCGACGTGTCGCTGAACCTGTTCGTGCTCGCCATCGTCGTGCTGTTCGTCGTCGTGTACGCGCTGCTGCGCATCGTGCGCAACATCTGGCGCATGCCGCAGCGGGTCGCCGCGTATCGTGCGCGTTCGCGCAACGAGAAGGCCCAGGCGTCGCTGCGCGATGCGATCGCGAACCTGTACGCGGGCCGCTTCTCGCGCGCCGAGAAGGCCGCGCGCGACGCGCTCGCGGTCGATGCGAACCAGGGCGCCGCGAGTCTCGTCGCGGCCACCGCCGCGCACCGGATGCACGAGTACACGCGCCGCGACGACTGGCTGTCGAAGGTCGACGCGCCGGAATGGCAGGATGCACGGCTGCTCGCCGCGGCCGACATGCGCGCGGATGCACGCGATGCCGACGGTGCGCTCGCCGCACTGGCCGATCTGCAGGCGGGCGGCAAGCGCATCCACGCGCAACAGGTCGCACTGCGCGCGCAGCAGCAGTTGAAGAACTGGGCCGAGGTGCTGAAGCTCGCGAAGGCGCTCGAAAAGCGCGAGGCGCTGCATCCGGCCGCGGCCGTGCGGCTGCGCCAGCAGGCGGCCGAAAATCTGCTGCGCGAACGCCGGCACGATCCGGACGCGCTGCTCGAGGTGTGGCAGTCGCTGTCGCCGCTCGAGCGCCAGTCGCCGCGCCTGGCCGATCTCGCGGCCGACCTGCTGGTGACGCTCGAGCGCCGCACCGAAGCGCGCCGCATCGTCGAGGACGCGCTCGCGCACAACTGGGATGCGCGCCTGCTGCGCCGCTATCCGGACACGGCCGGCGGCGATGCGCTGCCGCTGATCCAGAAGGCCGAAGGGTGGAAGAAGGATCACCCGGAAGATCCCGACCTGCTGTTCGCGCTCGGCCGTCTCTGCCAGCAGCAGCAGCTGTGGGGCAAGGCGCAGTCGTTCCTCGAAGCCGCGCTGAAGCAGGCCGACAACGAGGCGCTGAAGGTGCGGGCGCACCGTGCGCTCGCCCGCCTGTTCGAGCATCTCGGCGAAACCGACAAGGCGGCGAAGCACTACCGCGAAAGCGCGCTCGCGATCACCGTGGTCTGACGCGGCGGCGCTCGCCTGCCGCGCGCAATAAAGCCCCGAACGCCGGAAGGCCTTCGGGGCTTTTCTTATTCGGTCCCGGCTCGCCGGACCGGACGCGCTACGCGCGGAGCTGGGGCGGCAAGGCGTCCTCGCTCGCGACGAGCCGCATCGCGGCGCGCCGCGTCACTTGTCGACGAGCCGCTTCGGCACCGACAGCGCGAGCAGCCCACCGAGTACGAGAAACCCGGCGAGCATGACCATGCCCACGTCGTTGGCGCCCGTCGCCTGCTTGAGCCAGCCCATCATGTACGGGCTCAGGAAGCCCGCGAGGTTGCCGATCGAGTTGATCATCGCGATGCCTGCCGCGGCTGCCGTGCCGCCGAGGAACGCGGTCGGCAGGCTCCAGAACAGCGGCAGCGTCGTCAGGATGCCCATCGTCGCGAGCGTGAGGCCGAGCATCGCGAGCGCCGTCTGGTGCGCCCAGATCACCGACAGCACGAGCCCGAGCGCGCCGAACGCGGCCGGAATCGCAAGGTGCCAGCGTCGTTCGCGGTGCTTGTCCGCGCTGCGCGCGATCAGGATCATCGCGACCACCGCCGCCGCATACGGAATCGCCGACAGCAGGCCGATCATGAACGTGTCGGTCACGCCGGTCGCCTTGATGATCGTCGGCAGCCAGAAGCCGACGCCGTACAGCCCCATCACGAACGAGAAGTAGATGAGCGCCATCAGCCACACGCGCGGGCTCGCCATCACCGTGCCGAGCGGCAGGTCTTCCTTGGTCGCTTCCTCCGCGTCGACGTTGCGCGCGAGCAGCGCCTTTTCGTCGTCGGTGAGCCATTTGGCCTTCGCGATCCGGTCGTCGAGCGCGAAGAACACGAGCACGCCGGCCAGCACCGACGGGATCCCTTCGAGCAGGAACAGCCATTGCCAGCCGTGCCAGCCGCTTACGCCGTTGAACGCCTTCAGGATGAAGCCGGAGATCGGCCCGCCGATCACGCCGGACAAGGCGACTGCCGTCATGAAGAACGTCGTCATCCGGCCGCGCCGGTGCGCGGGGTACCAGTAGGTGAGGTACAGGATCACGCCGGGGAAGAAGCCGGCTTCGGCGACGCCGAGCAGGAAGCGCATCACGTAGAACATCGCGGGCGTCGTGACGAACATCGTCAGGATCGAGATCACGCCCCACGTCGCCATGATGCGCGCGATCCAGACGCGCGCGCCGACCTTGTGCAGGATGATGTTGCTCGGGACTTCGAACAGGAAGTAGCCGAAGAAGAAGATCCCGGCGCCGAGCCCGTAGACCGTGTCGCTGAGATTCAGGTCGCTCGCCATCTGCAGCTTCGCGAAGCCGACGTTCACGCGGTCGAGATACGCGACCACGTAGCACAGCAGCAGGAGCGGCGTGAGCCGCCAGGACACCTTGCGGTAGGTTGCTTCCTCGAATGCGCCGGACGAGCCCGGCAGCGACTGCGTCGATGTTGCCATGTTGTCTCCTGTGCTTATAGTAGGCCGGAGCCGGCGCAACGCGCCCGATCCGGTGTCGTGCGAAGCCATGACGATGCGTGGCTGCGGCGCCGGCCGGCGATGCCGGCGCGGCGCAATCACGGCCATGCGGCTAGATGCAGCGCCCGCCGTCGACTTCGAGACACACGCCGGTGATGAACTCGGCTTCGTCGGAGGCGAGGTACAGGGCCGCGTTCGCGATGTCCTGCGGCGTCGAGAAGCGGCCGAGCGGAATCGTCGCCAGGAACCGGCGGCGATTCTCCGGCGTGTCCTCGCAGCCCATGAACTCGGTCATCAGGGCCGTCTCGCCGAGCACCGGGTTGATGCAGTTCACGCGGATCCGGTCGACGCCGAGCTCGGCCGCGAGGGACTTGCTCGCGGTGATCATCGCACCCTTCGTGCTGTTGTACCAGACGAGGCCCGGGCGCGGCCGCACGCCGGCCGTCGACGCGACGTTCACGAACACGCCGCCGCCCTGCGTGCGGAAATACGGAACGAAGGTCTGCACGCTCCAGAACAGGCTCTTCATGTTGACGGCGTACACGCGGTCGAACTCGGCTTCCGTCACGTCGAGCACCGGCTTGTTGCGGTGCGTGGTGCCGGCGTTGTTCACGACGATCTGCACCGAATGGAAATCGTCGAGCGCGGCCTGCAGCAGCGCGCGCCAGTCGGCGTCCTTCGACACGTCGCCCGCGACCGCGATCGCCTTGCCGCCCGCCAGCGCGATCTCGCTCGCGACGCGCTCGGCCGCCGCACCGTTCAGGTCGTTGACGACGACGTTCGCGCCTTCGCGCGCGTAGGTCTTCGCGATGCCTTCGCCGAAGCCCGAACCGCCGCCCGTGACGAGGGCCGTCTTGCCGCTCAACCGCATGATGTGTCTCCTGTGCTGGATGCGTGCATGGTGTTGCGCTGCGCGGCCGGTCGTTGCCGGCCGGGTTCGCCCGGTTCAGCCGTGCCGGATCGCGATCGTCTTCAGCGTCGTGAAGCCGTACAGCGCCTCGAAGCCCTTTTCTCGGCCGTGACCCGAGTGGCCGACGCCGCCGAACGGCAGCTCGACGCCGCCGCCCGCGCCATAGTTGTTGATGAACACCTGTCCGGCACGCAGGCGCCGCGCGAGACGCAGCTGGCGTGCGCCGTCGCGGGTCCAGATCCCCGCGACGAGGCCGTACGGCGTGCCGTTCGCGAGTGCGACCGCTTCGTCTTCGTCGACGAACCGCATCGCGGCGAGCACCGGGCCGAACACTTCCTCCTGCGCGAGCCGGTGCGACGACGGCACGTCGCGCAGCAGCGCGGGGGCCTGGTAGAAGCCGCTTTCGGGTGCATCGGCGACGACCTGGCCGTGCCCGGCCATCGGAATGCCGTCGTGCTGCGCGTCGGACAGGAAATCCCACACGCGCTGTTGCTGCTTCGCGTTGATCAGCGGGCCGCAGTCGAGATCCGCGCGGCTCGGGCCGACCCGCAGCCCGTTGAAGGCGGTGGCGAGCCGTTCGACGAGCGGTTCGTACACCGCGCGCTCGATCAGCACGCGGCTGCCGGCCGAGCAGGTCTGCCCGCCGTTCTGCACGATCGCCGACACGAGCACGGGCAGCGCCGCGTCGAGGTCGGCGTCGGCGAACACGATCTGCGGCGACTTGCCGCCGAGCTCGAGCGTGACGGGCACGTGGTTCTCGGCGGCCATCTGCGTGACCAGCTTGCCGGTCGCGGGCGAGCCGGTGAACGAGATGTGGTCGATGCCGGGATGGCGCGCGAGCGCGGCGCCGGCTTCATGGCCGTAGCCGGTGACGACGTTCAGCGCACCGGCCGGCAGCCCGGCTTCGGCGGCCAGTTCGGCCACGCGCAGCACCGACAGGCACGCATCCTCGGCGGGCTTCACGACGCACGCGTTGCCGGCCGCGAGCGCCGCGCCGACGCTGCGCCCGAAGATCTGCATCGGGTAGTTCCACGGCACGATGTGACCGGTGACGCCGTGCGGCTCGCGCACCGTCAGCACAGTGTAGCCGGTCTGATAGGGGAGGGTTTCGCCGTGCAGCTTGTCGGCGGCACCCGCGTAGAACTCGAAATAGCGCGCGAGCGCGGCGGCGTCGGCACGCGCTTGCTTGAGCGGCTTGCCGGTGTCGCGCGCCTCGATCGCGGCGAGTTCCTCGAGATGGTCGGCGACGCGCGCGGACAGCCGCATCAGCACGCGGCCGCGCTCGGCGGCGCTCGCCGCGCCCCACGGGCCCGCGAACGCGTCGCGGGCCGCGGCGACCGCGCGTTCGACGTCCGGCGCCGTGCCGCGCGCGATCGTCGCGAACGGCTGGCCGTCGGATGGGTCGACGACCGGAATTGTCTCCAGTTGCGCGGGCAACGTCCATTCGCCCGCGATGAAGTGCTTCGCTTCTTCCATGGCTGCTCCTGTCGACCCGAGTTAGCGCTTCAGCGCTTACTCGGGTCCCATGCTTCGCGGTCGACCCGATGTCGACCGGACTTGGCGCTTCAGCGCTTAGTCCGGTCCCATGCAAAGCTGTTAGCGCTTCGGCGCTTACTCGGGTCCCATGCTTCGCGGTCGACCCGATGTCGACCGGACTTGGTGCTTCAGCACTTAGTCCGGTCCCATGCAAAGCTGTTAGCGCTTCAGCGCTTACTCGGGTCCCATGCTTCGCGGTCGACCCGATGTCGACCGGACTTGGTGCTTCAGCACTTAGTCCGGTCCCATGCAAAGCTGTTAGCGCTTCGGCGCTTACCCGGGTCTTATGCTTCGCGGTCGACCCGACGTCGACCGGACTTGGCGCTTCAGCACTTAGTCCGGTCCCATGCAAAGCTGACGGTACTTCAGCGCTTACCCGGACCGCATGCTTCGCGGCCGACATACGACGTCGCCCGTGGTTCGGTGGCCGGACATCCGGAACGATTATCGCGCCGATCGTCATCCGGACGCCACCGGTCGATTGGCTATAATGGCGCATTCCCTGCGGGGACGCCCGCGGCGGTGCATCGGCCGCGGCGCCCTGTCCCGAATTCCCATCGACCAACAGAGAGCGCTATGAGCTTCAATCATGTTCCGGCCGGCAAGGACCTGCCGCACGATTTCAACGTGATCATCGAGATCCCCGCGCAAAGCGATCCGGTGAAGTACGAGGCGGACAAGGAGCTGGGTCTCCTCGTCGTCGACCGCTTCATCGGTACCGGCATGCGCTATCCGGTCAACTACGGCTACATCCCGCAGACGCTGTCGGGCGACGGCGATCCGGTCGACGTGCTGGTGATCACGCCGTTCCCGCTGCTGGCCGGCTCGATCGTGCGTTCGCGCGTGCTCGGCATGCTGCAGATGACCGACGAGTCGGGCGTCGACGCGAAGCTGGTCGCCGTGCCGCACGACAAGGTCTGCCCGATGACGGCGAACCTGAAGTCGATCGACGACGTGCCCGAGTACCTGAAGGACCAGATCAAGCATTTCTTCGAGCAATACAAGGCGCTCGAGAAGGGCAAGTGGGTGAAGGTCGAAGGCTGGGCCGGCATCGACGCCGCGCACAAGGAAATCGCCGACGGCGCCGCGAACTACACGAAGTAAGCCGGCTGGCCGGCCTCGCGGCCGGTTCGTTCGGAACGCAAACCGCGCGTGTCTCCTCAGGAGGCCGCGCGGTTTTGTTTTGTGCGCGGGTTGGCGCGGGCGGCGGCTTTGTTGCGGGCGGGAGCGGGCAGGGTGCCCGCACTCGGCGCGGCCTTCGCACGTTTCGCGCCCGTTGCGCGGCGCGCGGGGGCAACGGGGGCCTCGATGACTTCGGCGGCGGCCTTCCTTGCCGACACACGGCCGCGTGCCGGCGCGGATGCGGCCGGTTCGTTCGCGGCGGACTTGCCGCCGGTTGCCGGCGCTTTCCCTTTCCGTTTCGGCGCCGCGTGTGTGGCCGGCTTGTCCCGTTTTGCCGGCGTGCCGCGCGAGGCGGTCTTGTTCCGTTCCGCGTCGTCCGCGATTCCGGCACGCATCGAGGCGGCAGGCGCGGCCTTGGCCGGCTTGGATGCCGTTGCGGTTCGTCCGGGCTTCGCTGATTTCGTGGGCTTCGCTGGCCTCGCGGGCTTCGTGGGCTTCGTGGACTTCGCTGGCTTCGTGGGCTTCGTGGGCTTCGTGGGCTTCGCGGCCCCGGACTTTTTCCCGGCAGTTCCGGTCTTCGCGGCTTTCCCGCCGGCCTCTTCGGTGCCGGCCGGCCGCGTCGCAAGGTCGGCGCGCTTCGCCTTCACCTTCTTCCTTCCGCGCGTGCCGTCCTGCAGCCCGTCCGCATCGACGTTCCCGTCGATCGACATCCCGGCCGGCAACACCGATTCCAGCGTCCGGATCCCGGCCGCCAGCTCGCGTTTCTGCGCGGCCGTGAGCCGCTTCACCCAGTACTCGGCACGCGATGCGATCGAACGGTCGGGCAGCGGGAACGACGCGAGCACCGCGCGCGGCTTGCGCGAGCGCGTATAGCGCGCGCCCTTGCCGGCGGCGTGCTCGTCGAAGCGCGCGGCGACGTCGGTCGTGATGCCCGTATAGACGCTGTCGTCGGCACACTCGATCAGATACAGAAACCAGGACATGGGAAGGCGGCGGGATGCGAAGCCGTCAGTGTCTCAGAAATGGCGTGCGTCAACGCCACCGATCGCCGTGACCGTCGCGGAAGCGGCTGGGCGCGGCGCCGAGTTCGCGCGTGAAGAAGCGCGTAAACGCGCTCGTCGAACGGAACCCGACGCGCACGCCGATCTCGCCGATCGGCAATTGCGTATTCAGCAGCAGGTCGCGCGCCTCGCCGAGCCGTGCCTGTGCGACGAGCGCGTGAAAGCCGACGGCTTCGCGATGCAGCCGCCGGCGCAGCGTCCAGCGCGACATCGCGAAGCGCGTGCATACGTGCTGCATCAGCGTGTCGGTCGGCACGTCGACGTCGTCGGCGGTACGCAGCCAGTCGCGTACGCATTGCGCGACCGACGAGCCGAAGGTCGAGCGCATGCGCACGCGATCGCGCGCGGTGTCGGCTGCGTGACGCTGGATCTCCGCGAGCGGCGCGTTGTAGCGCTCGAACGGCGTATCCCAATGCGCGGAGCGCAGCACGATGCGATTGCGCGCGGCATCGAATGCTACCTGCGTGCCGAGCGTGTCGCGCAGCGCGGCCGCGGGCGCGAACGCGCGGCCGGCGAATTCGGCGTCGTCGACGCGCACCTGCGGATCGTACAGGCTCGCGAGCGAGGCGAGGATCGCGAGGTTCGCGAACGCGCTGCTCCCGTGCCGGCCGTCCCCTTCGTTCACGTATTCGAACGCGATCGCATCGTCGTGCTCGCGCGCGAGCACCCAGTCGACGTTGCCGATCAGCTCGCGATAGTGCAGGAAACCGTGCAGCGCGTCGCGCAGCGTTGCCGCGTTGCAGGTGACGCCGGCGAGCTCGGGAAACGGCACGAGCCACGACACGGCCTGCCGTGGCGGGCGATGCCAGGACAGCGGCCAGCCGCTCGTCAGCCGCATCGCGGCGACGTGGCGGTCGCCGGCGATGCGGCGCGTGTCGTCGGCGAGCTCGGCCGGCCCGATGCCGAGCGTTTCGTAAAGCGGGGCGAGCTCGATGCCGTTCGCGCGCGCGTCTTCGCACAGCGCGCGGTAGATCCGGACGGATACCGATTTCTGTCGCAACTCCATGTCTGTCTCCCTGTCGTCATGCCGTTCGGGTTTGTCCCCGCTGCGAGAGGTCAACGCATGCTCCTGCCGGTCAAGCATGGTGGCCGGTCGATTTTTAGACTCGGACGCTGGAGTGTGGCGACAAGTACAACAGATCGATTCAGGAGGATCAATGAAAACTTCGCTGTTCCGGTGTTCGACGATTGCGTCCGCGTGTGCGCTCACGGTGCTGCTCGCCTCGTGCGGCGGCGACGACATCCACGCGGATCCGGCCGCGCCGGCCGACCTCGATGCCGCGGCCGACCAGCGCGCGGCCGCGCTCGTCGCGCAACTGACGACCGACGAGAAACTGCAGCTCGTGCACGGCACCGGCATGCCCGCGCTCGACCTCGGCGGCCCGTTTCCGGCCGATGCGCTGAACGGCGCGAGCTACATCCCCGGCGTGCCGCGGCTCGGCATTCCGGCCGTCAGCAGTGCCGATTCGGCCGGTGGCGTGAACGTGAAGAACGCGCGCGTGACCGCGCTGCCCGCTCCGGTCGCGCTCGCGGCGACGTGGGATCCGGCGCTCGCGGGCACCTACGGCACGCGCATCGCGCTCGAATTGCGCGCGCTCGGTTTCGCGGAAGGGCTCGGCGGCGGCGTGAACCTCGCGCGCGAGCCGCGCAACGGCCGCACGTTCGAATACATGGGCGAGGATCCGGTGCTCGCGGGCACGCTGAGCGCCGCGCGCACGCAGGGCACGCAGGCGCAGAAGGTGATCGCGACGATCAAGCATTTCGCATTCAACGACCAGGAAACCAACCGGATGACGATCGATTCGGTCGTCGACGAGCGGACCATGCGCGAGGCCGAGCTGCTCGCGTTCGAGATCGGCGTGAAGGACGGCCAGCCGGGCAACGTGATGTGTTCGTACAACAAGCTGAACGGCGTGTATGCGTGCGAGAACCCGTACCTGCTGACGACGGTGCTGAAGAACGAATGGGGCTTCAAGGGCGTCGTGCAGTCGGACTGGGGCGCGACGCACTCGACGGTCGCGGCCGTGCAGGCGGGGCTCGACGAGGAACAGCCGGGCGCGGCCGACGACGGCAACGCGCCGCTCGGCTCGTACTTCAATACGAAGCTGCGCGCGGCGCTGCAGGCCGGCAGCGTGTCGGTCGCGCGGCTGAACGACATGGTGCAGCGCAAGCTGCGCACGCTGATCCGCATCGGCGTGATGGATGCGCCGCCGAAGCCGGGCGGCGCGATCGACGAAGCCGCCGGCAACGCCGACGCGCTCGCGATCGCGCGGCAATCGGCGGTGCTGCTGAAGAACGCGGCCGCGCCGGGCGATGCGCAGCCCGTGCTGCCGCTCGCGGCCGGCGCACTCAAGTCGGTCGTCGTGATCGGCGGGCACGCGGACGCGGGCGTGCTGTCGGGCGGCGGCTCGGGCGCGGTGCCGGCGATCGACGGCAATGCGGTGACGACCTGCCAGCAGCCGGCCGACATGCTGTTCGGCGGCTGCGCGACCTGGTACAAGTCCGCGCCGCTCGCGGCGATCCGCGCGAAGGCGCCGAACGCGTCGGTCAGCTATTTCGACGGGACGGACGCGACCGCCGCCGCGTCCGCGGCCGCGCAGGCCGATGTCGCGATCGTGTTCGCGACGCAGTGGCAGACGGAAGGGCTCGACCTCGCGAGCCTGGCGCTGCCGGACGCGAAGGCCGATGCGTACAACCAGCAATACGACCAGAACGCGCTGATCGCGGCGGTGGCGGCGAAGGCGAAGCGCGTGATCGTGGTGCTCGAGAACGGCAGCCCCGTGCTGATGCCGTGGCTCGCGAACGTGCACGGCGTGCTCGACGCATGGTATCCGGGCGCGCAGGGCGGCCAGGCGATCGGCGACCTGCTGTTCGGCGACGCGAATCCGTCGGGCCGGCTGCCGCTGACGTTCCCGAAGCAGGAGGCCGACCTGCCGCAGCCGACGATCGATCCGTCGAACCCGCGGAACGTCTATGCGGAAGGGCTCGCGTACGGCTATCGCTGGTTCGATGCGAAGGCGATCGAGCCGCTGTTCCCGTTCGGCTACGGGTTGTCGTACACGACGTATGCGCTGTCGGCGATGACCGCGCGGGCCGACGCATCGGGCAACGTGACGGTCGGCGTGACGGTGACGAATACGGGCGCGCGGGCCGGCACGCAAACGGTGCAGATCTACGCGGCGCTGCCCGCAGCGCTCGGCGAGCCGCCGAAGCGGCTCGTCGGCTGGACGAAGGTCGCGCTGCAGCCGGGCGAGGCGCGCGCGGTCAGCATCGCGGTGCCGGCGCAGCGCCTTGCGGTCTGGGATGCGGAGGCGCACGCATGGCGGATCGGTGCAGGCAGCTACGGGCTGTCGGCGGCCGCGTCGTCGCGCGACCCGCAGGCGTTGTCGCAGACGGTGACGCTCGCCGCGCACTGAAGCTGGCGGCACTCGGCACTCGGCACTCGGCACGCGGCACGCGGCACGCGGCACGCGGCGGGGCGGTTCGACCCTCGCCGTGTGCCGGTGTGCCGGCAGACCGACGTTATCCGCCGCGCCGGAACGGATCGTGTTCGCGCAACTCGTCGACGTACGCGTGGATGTGCTCGGTCTCGCGTTCCAGAAAGCGCGCGACCGCGTCGGAGAACGCCGGGTGCGCGAGCCAGTGCGCGGAATGCGTGACGGTCGGCAGGAAGCCGCGCGCGAGCTTGTGCTCGCCTTGCGCACCGCCCTCGAACGTGTCGAGCCCGGCCTCGATGCAGAACTCGAGCAACTGGTAGTACGACGTTTCGAAATGCAGGCAGGGCACGTGTTCGAGCGCGCCCCAGTAGCGGCCGTACAGCGTGCCGCCGCTGCCGTTCGCGCCGCGCCGGTAGACGGCGAGCGCGCTCGCGATCGGCTGCCCGTCCGCTTCGGCGATCACGAGCAGCAGGTTCTCCGGCATCGTCGCGCCGATCGCGCGGAAGAAGTCGAGATTCAGGTACGGGCTCGAGTAGTGCTCGCGGTAGGTCTGCCGGTAGCAGCGCGAGAAGAAGCGCCAGTCGGCGTCGGTGATCCGGTCGCCGGTGAGCCGCCGGAACGTGACGCCGGCATCGCGCACCTTGCGCCGTTCCGCGCGGATGTTCTTGCGCTTCTTCTGCTCGAGCGTGCCGAGGAAGTCGTCGAAGTCGCGGTAGCCGTCGTTGAGCCAGTGGAACTGCACGCCTTCGCGCAGCATCATCCCCATCGACCCGAGCAGCCGCGCTTCGTCTTCGGTCGGGAACAGCACGTGCAGCGACGACACGTCGCTCTGCTCGGCGAACGCAAGCAGCGTGGCCGCGAGTTGGCGCCGCGCGTCGTCGTCGGCCGCGAGCAGGCGCGTGCCCTGCACGGGCGTGAACGGCACCGCGCACAGCAGCTTCGGGTAGTAGGGCAGGTCGTTGCGCTGGTACGCGTCGGCCCACGCCCAGTCGAACACGTATTCGCCGTACGAATGCTGCTTCGCGTAGACGGGCGCGGCGGCCGCGAGCCGGCCCGTGCGCGCGTCGGTCAGCGTGACGAAGTGCGGCGACCAGCCGGTGCCGTCGACCGCGCAGCGCGCGACGTGCAGCGCGTCGAGGAATTCGTGGCGCAGGAACGGCGTCGGCTGCGCGTCGCGCTCGAGCAGCGCGTTCCATTCGTCGGCCGGCACCTCCGCGGGGGACGACAGGATGCCCGTGCGATAATCGATGCGTTCGTGTTTCAAGCGTGAATCCGTACTGTTGGATGCCGCCGGATGCGTGCCGCCGTGGCCCGCGTCCGGGACGATTTCGTCAGCCGTTCAGGGCGCGCCGCCGGGCTGCGCCGATCCCGTCATGAAGACCCGACTCGCTCTCGCCCAGATCAACGTCACCGTCGGCGACTTCGCCGGCAACGTCGCGCGGATCGTCGCGGCCGCCCGCGCCGCGCACAACGATGGTGCGCAGCTGATGATCGCGCCCGAACTCGCGCTGTCCGGCTATCCGCCGGAAGACCTGCTGCTGCGGCCCGCGTTCTACACGGCGGCGGCGGCCGCGCTCGACGCGCTCGCCGACGCGCTGCGTGAGTTCGACGGGCTCGCGGTGCTGGTCGGCCATCCGTTGCGGAGCGCGGGCGCTGATCCGCACGCGCCAGCCGTCGATGGTAATGCAAACCGCCCGATCGAGCGCGGCGTGCCGCCGGCCGACACCTACAACGCGGTGTCGCTGATCGTCGGCGGCGAGATCGTCGGGTCGTACCGCAAGCAGGATCTGCCGAACGCCGACGTGTTCGACGAGAAGCGCTACTTCGCGACCGACACCGAGCCGCTCGTGTTCGAGCTCGACGGCGTCAAATACGGCGTGATCATCTGCGAGGACGCATGGCATGCGTCGGCCGCGCAGATCGCGAAGGCCGCCGGCGCGCAGGTGCTGCTGATCCCGAACGGTTCGCCGTACCACATGAACAAGGAGGCGCTGCGCATCGACATCCTGCGCGCGCGGATCCGCGAAACCGGGCTGCCGATGGTGTACGTGAACCTCGTCGGCGGCCAGGACGAGCTCGTGTTCGACGGCGGCTCGTTCGTGCTCGACGCGCAGGGCACGCTCGTCGCGAAGATGCCGCAGTTCGACGAAGGGCACGCGATCGTCGAATTCGACCGAGCGCGACCGCTGCCCGGCACGATCGCGCCCGAGCTGCCGGTCGACGCTCAGGTCTATCGCGCGCTCGTGACCGGCGTGCGCGACTACATCGGCAAGAACGGATTTCCCGGCGTGCTGATCGGGCTGTCGGGCGGCGTCGATTCGGCGCTGGTGCTCGCGGTCGCCTGCGACGCGCTCGGGCCCGAGCGCGTGCGCGCGGTGATGATGCCGTCGCGCTACACGGCCGACATCTCGACCACCGACGCGGCGGAGATGGCGCGGCGCGTCGGCGTGCGCTACGACGAGATCGCGATCGCGCCGATGTTCGACGCGTTCCGGGCCGCGCTCGCGGGCGAATTCGCGGGCCGCGCGGAGGATGCGACGGAAGAGAACATCCAGGCGCGCATCCGCGGCACGCTGCTGATGGCGCTGTCGAACAAGTTCGGCTCGATCGTGCTGACGACCGGCAACAAGAGCGAGATGGCGGTCGGCTACTGCACGCTGTACGGCGACATGGCCGGCGGCTTCGCGGTGATCAAGGACATCGCGAAAACGCTGGTCTACCGGCTGTGCCGCTATCGCAACGCCACTGCCGACTACGGGCGGCGCGACGTGATCCCCGAGCGGATCCTGACGCGCGCGCCGTCGGCCGAGCTGCGCGAGAACCAGACCGACCAGGACAGCCTGCCGCCGTACGACGTGCTCGACGCGATCATGCGGATGTACATGGAGGAAGACCGGCCGCTCGCGGAGATCGTCGCGGCCGGTTATGCGGAGGCCGACGTCGCGCGCGTGACGCGGCTCATCAAGATCAACGAATACAAGCGCCGCCAGGCGCCGATCGGCATTCGCGTCACGCATCGCGCGTTCGGGCGCGACTGGCGCTATCCGATCACGTCACGCTTTACCGAACGTCTCGACTGAGCCGTGCCGTACGCGGCTGGCCGGCTCAGGGCTGACATTAAGGCTCATGTTAAGACTTACAATCGGGATCGCGATTTTTCATCCAAACGAGCATTGAGGGACAACCATCATGAAACGCATCACCGCCATCATCAAGCCGTTCAAGCTGGACGAAGTCCGTGAAGCGCTCGCCGAAGTGGGCCTCACCGGCCTGACCGTGACGGAAGTGAAGGGCTTCGGCCGCCAGAAGGGGCACACCGAGCTGTATCGCGGCGCCGAATACGTGGTCGACTTCCTGCCGAAGATGAAGATCGAGGTGGTCGTCGCGGAAGCGCAGGTCGACCAGGTGATCGACGCGGTGATCGGCGCGGCGCGCACGGGCAAGATCGGCGACGGCAAGATCTTCGTGTCGGACGTCGAGCGCGTGATCCGCATCCGCACCGGCGAAGAGAACGAAGCGGCGGTCTGAGCGCCGCACCCGGCCCGTTCGGCCCGTTCGGCTGATCGGGCCGCGGATCGCACGATCCCGGCTCGCCAATAAAAAACGGTGCGGATACCCGGGTGGGTACCGCACCGATACGCGCCTCTCGCAGCAGCGTGGAAAGTGTTGTCGAATCGTTCTCTGGACGGCGCCTGATCAGAACAGGTGCTGGATGCCGGCGTAGACGCCGGTCTGGCTGCCGCCCGGATGCGGGTTGCCCGTCGACACGGCGGTGCCTGCACCGTTCGCGTTCAGGCCGAAGTTGGCCGTCGAGCTGTTGCGCACCGTCGCGACCTGCACGTCGAACAACGTGCGCTTCGAAATGTTGTACGAACCGCCGACCGTGTAGATGTTCGCGTTGCCGCCGCCGTGGTTGGCGTTCACGTGATACACGGCCGCGATCAGCGCTGCCGCCGGCGTTGCCTGCCACGTCACGCCGCCCCAGACCTGCTGGGTGCCGGTGATGCCGTTGTTGACGGCCGGGCCGCCGCTGCCGTCCGCGTGCGACGACTGATAGGCCGCTTGCAGCTTGAACTGGCCGAGGAACACATTCAGGCCCGCGAAATATTCACGCGAGTAGTTGAACACGTCCGAGAAGCGGCCGTTGCTGTCGCGCGTTTCGTCGTAGATGCCGCGCAACTGGAACAGCGAGTTCGTGTACGTGACCTGTGCGCCGGCTGCACGGCCCGGCTGGCCGGCCGTCGTGTTGCCGTTGAAGCTGGTCGAGTTCGAGAACGCGAACTGGCCGTAGAAGTCGAGGCCGTAGAACTGCGGCGACTGGTACGACACGTTGTTGCTGGTCTTGTTCCAGTTGCGGCCGCGCACGAGCGATGCCGACGACCAGCTCGACTGGCCCAGCGGATCGAAGTCCCACACGCCGTTCGCGATCGCGAGTTCGCGACCCAGCAGCAGCGTACCGTAGCGGTCGTTGGAGATGCCGACGGTCGCGAAACGATCCCAGATCGAGCCGCTGAAGCCGCCCGTCATCGTGTTGAACGCGCCTTCGAGGTGGAACAGGACCTTGTTGCCGCCGCCGATGTCCTCGCTACCCTTCAAGCCCCACAGGCTCGTGCCCCAGTCGCCGCTTTCCGCGCGCACTTGGTGGCCGTTCTGCAGGCCGTTCAGGTACTCAAGGCCGGCATCCAGGCGACCATACAGCGTGACGCTGCTCTGCGCGTGCGCCGTAACCACCCCAGCAGCCATCAGCGCGGCCGCGACCAAAGCTTTCTTCATCATCTCCTCCATACCCTGTCAAAAAGTCAACCCAGACTGCACGAGATGCCCGGAGCAGCGAGCGCCGGGCAAAAGCGAAAAGCGGGATAACCAGGGAGACCTCGTGCAGGGCCGGTAAGCGCGGCACGCGGGCATGCGGACGGAAAACCGTTGAGCGGTCCCGCGCGGCCGGGTCGGCTTGCGGGGTCTCCTTGTTGTGTCGTGAAGCTAAACTACATTTCACGAACTTCGTTTTGCTACTTTGGTTACTAATTTAGCAAAAATACAATTTTGTGGCGATGGAAATCGTTGTTTGACTAACACGTGTCGCCAAATTGCCATGCAACACAGTGCGCAGCGGGTGCCCAAGGGGCCGTCGATGCCCGGAAAACCCTTGTCATACAAGGGAGACACGGATTCGGTGCCGATGGGTCAAGGATTGCCACTATTGACGTCGCCGCGGGCGCGAGCGTATGCGCCGGCGGCGTGAAATTGGTAAGTATTTCGTAATGAATTGACGGCGGTCCGCCGTTGCCTGAAACACCTGTCCTGCAGGGTGGGGCACGGCCCGCCGCGCCAGCGCGCCCGGCTCAACCGGGCGCCGGCCGGGCGTCGAGCAGTTGCGCGCGAAGCCACCGGTGCGCGTCGGTGCGCGCGTGCTTCGCGTGCGAGTAGACCTTCACCGTGTAGCGCGGGATCTCGAACGGCGCGGGGAAGATGCGGATCGGCGCCGCGTGGCGCAGCGCCTGCGCGGCACGGTTCGGCACCGTCATCAGGAGTGCCGATTCCGCGATCACGAACGGTGCGGCCAGCACGCTCGGCAACTGCACGGCGACCTGCCGCGCGAGGCCGAGGCGGTCGAGCACGTAGTCGACGACGCCGCGCGACTCGTTCCACGGCGTGACGACCGCGTGGCGTGCCGCGAGGTACTGGTCGAGCGTCAGCCGCCGGCGGAGGTCCGGATGCGTGGCGCTCGCGATCACCACGTAGTCGTCCGAGAACCAGTCGAAATCCTCGATGCCCGGCGCGTCGGCGGTCGCCTCTTCGTGATAGCCGAGCGCGAAGTCGATGCGGCCGGCCGCGAGTTCGTCGATCGAAATCTTCCGGTCGGAGTGGACGACGCGGATCCGCAGCCGCGGCGCGACCTGCTCGATGCGCGCGAGCAACGCCGGCAGCACGGCGAACGCCGTGTAGTCGCTCGCGGCGAACACGAACGTGCGGTCGCTTTGCGCGGGATCGAAGCGGCGTGCGCGGGCGAGCCCCTTCGACATCGTGTCGAGCGCGTCGCCGGCCCAGGTGGCGATGTCGTCGGCGCGCACGGTCGGCTGCATCTCGTTGCCGAGCCGCACGAACAGCGCATCGCCGATCGCTTCGCGCAGCCGCGCGAGCGCGTGGCTCAGCGCGGACGGGCTCATCGCCAGCTCGTGCGCGGCCGCGGCGACCGACCGGTGGCGATACAGCGCGTCGAACGCGAGCAGCAGGTTCAGGTCGAGACGGCGCAGGTCGGGATGCATCATGTTCAGGTCGAGATGAAGAAACTGCACTTCCTGCAGTTGAGCCGTGAACGTAGCATGTCGATCTGTCCGACGCCAGGCGCGCTTGCGCGGGCGCCGCATTCCGTTTTCAGTCCGGGCCGAAGGAGGGCTCCCTACCGTGCAAATCGACATTCGTTCCGCCACCGTCGCCGACGTGCCGCAAATCCTGCGTTTCATCACCGAGCTGGCCGTCTACGAGCAGGCGGAGCATGAAGTGGTCGCGACGCCTGCATCGCTCGAGCGCAGCCTGTTCGGCGAAGGTTCGCCCGCGTGTGCGCTGATCTGCGAGGTCGACGGCGAGCCGGCCGGCTTCGCCGTGTATTTCTTCTCGTATTCGACGTGGCTCGGCCGCCAGGGGCTGTATCTCGAGGATCTGTACGTATCGCCGCGCTTTCGCGGCGCGGGTGCCGGGCTGCGGCTGCTGAAGGCGCTCGCGCGCATCGCGGTGGACACCGGCTGCGGGCGCTTCGAATGGAGTGTGCTCGACTGGAACGAGCCGGCGATCCGCTTCTACGAAAGCGTCGGCGCGGCGCCGCAGAGCGAATGGGTGCGCTACCGGCTCGCGGGCGATGCGCTGCGCGCGTTCGCCGACGGCGCGCCGGTGGACGCCGCGTAAACGCAAAACGGGCGCCGCACGGCGCCCGTTCGCATGTCGTCACGCGCGTTACTTGAGGCTGCCCGACAGGAACCCGCGCAGGCGTTCGCTCTTCGGGTTCGCGAACACCTCGGACGGCACGCCTTCTTCCTCGACGCGCCCCTGGTGCAGGAACATCACGTGATTCGACACGTTGCGCGCGAAGCCCATCTCGTGCGTGACGACGATCATCGTTCGGCCTTCCTCGGCGAGCTTCTGCATCACCTTCAGCACTTCACCGACCAGCTCCGGGTCGAGCGCCGACGTCGGCTCGTCGAACAGCATCACGTCCGGATGCATCGCGAGCGCGCGCGCGATCGCGACACGCTGCTGCTGGCCGCCCGACAGGTGCGACGGATATTGCTTCTCGACGCGCGGCGCGAGGCCGACCTTCTCGAGATATTCGCGCGCGCGATCCTCGGCTTCCTTCTTCGGGATGCCGAGCACGTTGACGGGCGCTTCCATCACGTTCTCGATCACGTTCATGTGCGACCAGAGGTTGAAGTGCTGGAACACCATCGACAGCTTGGTGCGCACGCGCTGCAGCTGCTTCGAATCGGCCGCGCGCAGCGCGCCCGTCTTGTCCGGCGTGGTGCGCACTTCCTCGCCGTCGACGACGATGCGGCCCGCGTTCGGCTGCTCGAGGAAGTTGATACAGCGCAGCATCGTGCTCTTGCCGGAACCGGACGAGCCGATCACGCTGATCACGTCGCCCGAGTTCGCCTTCAGCGACACGCCCTTGAGCACCTCGTTGTCGCCGTACCGCTTGTGCAGATCGTCGACGAAAAGCTTCTGAGTCTGGGAATTCATCAATAGTCCTGCGAAAACTTACTTGCCTTGCGGGCGCAGATACGCGAGCCAGCGACGCTCGGCCTGGCGGAACAGCCACACGAGCGTGAACGAGATCACGAGATAGAGCAGGGCGGCGATCCCGAATGCGTGGAACGACATGTAGGTCGCCGAGTTCACGTCGCGCGCGATCTTCAGGATGTCCGGCACGGTCGCGGTGAACGCCACGGTGGTCGCGTGCAGCATCAGGATCACTTCGTTGCTGTAGAGCGGCAGCGAGCGGCGCAGCGCGGACGGCAGGATCACGCGGCGATACATCGTGAAGGTGGACATCCCGTACGCGCGCGCGGCCTCGATCTCGCCGTACGACGTCGACTTGATCGCGCCCGCGAAGATCTCGGTGGTGTACGCGCAGGTGTTCAGCGTGAACGCGAGCAGCGTGCAGTGCATCCCGTCGCGGAAGAACGCATCGAGCATCGGCGTGCCGCGCACGAACTGCAGGCTGTAGAGGCCGGTGTAGCAGAGCAGCAGCTGCACGTAGAGCGGCGTGCCGCGGAACACGTACGTGTAGAGCCACACGGCGCCCGACAGCCACTTCTTCCTCGACACGCGGGCCACCGCGAGCGGCACCGACAGGCAGAAGCCGAGGCCGATCGACACGACCAGCAGCCACAGCGTGATCGCGACGCCGGTGATCCGGAAGCCGTCGGTGTAGAGGTAGTTGCGCCAGTATTCTTGGATGAGTTCGATCATAGGTCAGCCTTGCGGACACCGGTCGAGTAGCGCTTTTCGAGCCATATCAGCACGAAGTTCGAGATCGTCGTGATGGCGAGGTAGACCGCACCGGCGATCAGCGTGAAGAAGAAGAACCGCAGCGTGCCCTTGCCGGCGTCCTGCGACGCCTTCACGACGTCCGCGAGGCCGATGATCGACACGAGCGCGGTCGACTTCACGAGCACCTGCCAGTTGTTGCCGATGCCCGGCAGCGCGAAGCGCATCATCTGCGGGAACATGATCCGCGTGAACACCTGCCAGTTGCTCATCCCGTACGCGCTGCCGGCCTCGAGCTGGCCGCGCGGCACCGACAGGAACGCGCCGCGGAAGGTCTCGGTGAAGTACGCGCCGTAGATGAAGCCGAGCACGAGCACGCCGGCGAGGAACGGGTCGATGTCGATCTGGTCCCAGCCGAGCGCGTCGGTGGCGGCGTTCAGCCAGATCTGCAGGCTGTAGAACAGCAGCAGCATCAGCACGAGGTCGGGCACGCCGCGGATCAGCGTCGTGTAGACGGTGCCGGCGCCGTTCGTGAAGCGGTTGCGCGACAGCTTCGCGCCCGCGCCGAGCAGGCCCAGCAGGAACGACAGCGCGAGCGAAAGCACCGCCAGTTTGACGGTTTGCCAGGTGCCTGCGAGGATCAGCGGGCCGTAGCCTTGTAGAAACATATGTGGTCCCTGGTGTGGTCCCGGAGTGCGCACGCGGTGCGCCCCGAAAGACGCGCCCGCCAAGCTGCGCGGAATGCCCCGTGCGTATCATGACCGTCCGCCCCGGCAACGGTGCCGGGCCAGCCCGTCGCGCGAGCGGCGGGCGAGGGGGCGGGCGGCGCGTGGTTGACTGCCTGTACCGCCGGACGCGGGGCCGCCCCCGCATCCGCTTCCCGTCATTGTCTGCGCTCAGCGAGCCGAGTAGACGCTGAACGAGAAATACTTGTGCGACAGCCGGTCGTACGTGCCGTCCTTGTGCATGTCGGCCAGCGCCTTGTTGATCTTGAGCTTGAGGTCCGTGTTTTCCTTGCGCAGGCCGATCGCGGTGCCGTCGCCGATCGTCTTCGGATCCTTCACTTCCGGGCCGGCGAACGCGAAGCCCTTGCCGCGCGGCGTGCGCAGGAAGCCGTAGTCGGCCTGCAGTTCGTCCTGCAGCGTCGCGTCGAGGCGGCCCGAGCCGAGATCGGCATAGACCTGGTCCTGGTTCTGGTAAGGAATGATCGTCACGCCTTGCGGTTCCCAGTACGCCTTCGCATAGGATTCCTGCGTCGAGCCCTGTTCGACGCCGACGTGCTTGCCCTTGAGCGACGCGACCGTCGGCAGCAGCGGCGAGCCGGCCTTCGCGATCATCCGTGCGGGCGCGTCGTACACCTTGTCGGAGAAGTCGATCTGCTCGCGGCGCTTGTCCGTGACGGTCAGCGACGACACGATGACGTCGTACTTCTTCGCCTTCAGTGCCGGGATGATCCCGTCGAGATCCTGCGCGACCCACACGCACTTCACGTTGATCCGCTTGCAGATTTCCTTGGTGAGATCGACGTCGAAACCGACGATCTCGCCGCTCGGCGCGGTCGACTCGAACGGCGGGTAGCTGGCATCGACACCGATCCGCACGGTCTTCCACTCTTTCGCGAAGGCGCTGCCCGCCACGAGGGCGAGGGCGGCGCACAGGGCGGCCTTCTTCATTTCCATCCTTTTGTCGCTCACTTCCAGGAGGGCGCTCGCGGCCGGTCGGGCCGGGCGCCGCGGCGTATTCTAGACGGCCAAAATTCGTGTTTCGGCGCGCAGGCAACGGCGCTCGCCGGACGGGCGAACGCCAAAAGGGCGGTATTTTACCCGAACGCGATACCCGGAAAACGGCAATCCGGCGCGACCGATCGATTCTTCGATCCGGGCGTTGCGGCAATCGTGGTATTCGCAACGGGCATTGCGCCGATTGGATTCGTGGGTGCAACGATGCGGTGCGTCGGCGGCGGATTGTGGCGCGCCCGGCGCGCCCCTACAGTGCAGGTAAACCCGAAGAAAGAATATCTGCCTGCCGGAGTGCCCGCCCCATGTTCCAGATCCGCCGCGCCGCCGACCGCTGCCACACGCGCCAAGGCTGGCTCGAATCGAGCCACAGCTTTCCGCTTGCCGGCGACGCCGGGGCCACGCATCCGCCGTTCGGCGCGCTGCGCGTGCTGAGCGAGGACTGGATCGCGCCGACGCGCGGCTTCGGGATGCAGCCGCGCCGCGACCTCGAAATCGTTACCTACGTGCTGGACGGCGCGCTCGCGCATCGCGACAGCCTCGGCAACGGCGCCATCGTGCGGGCCGGCGGCGTCCAGCGGATGAGCGCCGGCACGGGGCTCATGCATAGCGAAACCAATGCGTCGCGCGACCGGGCGCTGCATCTGCTGCAGATCTGGCTGCAGCCGGCCGGGCGCGGCGGGCGGCCCGGCTACGCGGAGCGGCGTTTCGCCGACGACGAGAAGCGCGGCCGCCTGCGGCTGGTCGCGTCGCCGGACGGCGACGACGGCGCGCTGTCGATCGGTGCGGACGCGCGGATCTTCGCGGGGCTGATCGATGGCGACGAGGCGGTGGCATTCGGCGTGCCGGCGGGGCGCAGTACCTATGTGCACGTGGCGCGCGGCGACGTGGAGGTCAACGGCCACGCGCTGGCCGCGGGCGACGGCGCGCGGATCGGCGGGGTGGACGCGGTCGCGTTCGCACGCGGCCGGGCGGCCGAGGTGCTGCTGTTCGACGTCGCCTGAACTGAAATGAAACAGGGGACGCGGGCCGGGTGCCCGCGTCCCCTGCGATGCCGCCCGGGGAGGCGGCCCGCCGGCTCACTGCGCCGGTGCCGACGCGCCCTTGGCCGCGCGGTGCTGCTCCCAGCGTTCCTTCATCTTCTCGTGACGCTGCTCCATCCGCGCGAACTGCTGCTTCAGCGCGGTGCTGACCGTCGTCTTCTGCTGGTCGTTCAGCCCGTTGTAGAACGCGAGCCAGGCGGCCGAGCTCTGCTCGCGCAGCTGCGCATTCTGCTGCTCGGCCTGCTGGCGGGCGGCGTGCATCGCGTTCAGGTCGAGGATCGGCTGGTTCTGCTGCGCCTTGAATTGCTCGCGCATCTGCTCGTGGCTCTTGCGCATCGCTTCATGGTTCTGCTTCATCGTGTTGACGGCCGTCTGCCATTGCTGCTCCTGCGACGCGTTGAGCTTCAACTGGTCGTGCAGCTTCATGATCACGCCGAACGGGCCGCCGTCATGGCCGCCGTGCATCTGGTGCATGCCGGGGCCGCCCGGCGGCGGCATGTCGTTGGGCTGCGCGGCATGCGCGGTGCCGAATGCGAGAGCGAGCACGGTGGCGGCCGCAATGGCCACGCGGGAAGTCTTCTTATACATTTCAGAAACTCCTGTATCCAAAGGGTCCGGCGATGCGGTGCGCGGGGTGACGCGTGTGCCGCATCCGGTAAGACGCAGGTTAGCGGCGCGTGCTCCGGCGGGTGTTACGCGGGGTGGCTGGCGGGTTACGGTGCATTACAGTTCCCTTGCGTCGTAACCCGCAGTAACCCTTTCGTCTCTTTGTTTCGTTCTTCGACTCCGCGCTCGCGCGGTAAACTTCGAGCCATGACTACCCAGATCCTCATCGTCGACGACGACCAAGAACTCCGAGACCTGCTGCGCGACTATCTCGTGCGCCAGGGGATGGAAGTGTCCGTGCTGCACGACGCGGCGACGCTCGAGAAGCGCCTCGAGCGCGAGCGGCCCGACCTGATCGTGCTGGACCTGATGATGCCGGGCGTGGACGGCCTGACCGCGCTGCGCCAGCTGCGCGCGGCCGGCGACGATATCCCCGTGATCATGCTGACCGCGCGCGCGGACGACGTCGATCGCATCGTCGGGCTCGAACTCGGCGCGGACGACTACCTCGGCAAGCCGTTCAACCCGCGCGAGCTGCTCGCGCGCGTGCAGGCCGTGCTGCGCCGCCGCCGCGCGACGCCGTCGGCGGCGGCGCCCGAGCAGCGCGAGCCGTTCGCGTTCGGCCGCTTCGTGCTCGACTTCCAGGCACGCACGCTGTCGGTCGACGGCAAGCCGGCGACGCTGTCGAGCAGCGAATTCGCGCTGCTGAAGATCTTCGTGAACCACGCGCTGCGCACGCTCACGCGCGAGCGGCTGCTCGAGCTGCTGCACGGGCCCGAGTACGACGGCACCGACCGCGGCATCGACGTCCAGGTGTGGCGCCTGCGCCGCATCCTGGAAACGGATCCGTCGACGCCGCGCTTCATCCAGACGGTCCGCGGGCGCGGCTACGTGTTCGTGCCCGACGGCGAGGCTCATGCGCAAACCCATTGATTCGCTGTTCGGTCGGCTGGCGCTGCTGGTCGTCGGCGTTCTGCTCCTGTCGCACTTCGCGTGGTTCTTCGCGATGCGCCTCGAGCGCAGCCAGATGCAGACTCGGTATGCCGTCGAGGAGGCCGCGTTCCTCGTCGACGCCGTGCGCCAGCACGTCGAGCGCACGCCGGACCAGCCGCTGCCGTCGCGGGTGCGGCTGGTGGCGCCGGACAGTCCCGACGTGCCGAAGGACGCCGAGTTGAACCTGGCGGCGCCGCTCAAGCGTTTTCGCGACGACGTCAGCGAGCGGATGCCGCCCGGCACGCTGGTCGAGATCGGCGCGCCGGGCCATCCGCCGGTGCTGTGGGTCAAGGAGCCGACCGACCGCAACTGGATCGTGGTGCCGGTGCAGCCGCTGCGCCCGCCACGCTCGCTCGACCGGATGCTGCTGTGGCTCGGCACGATTTTCTCGGCCGGCGTGATCGCCGCGCTGTTCGCGGCCTGGCAGCTGCAGCAGCCGCTGCGCTCGCTGGCGCGCGCGGTCGCGCGCTTCGGCCGCGGCCAGCCGGTGCCGCCGCTGCGCGAGCGCGGCCCGCGCGAGCTGCGCCAGCTCACGCACGGCTTCAACCAGATGGTGGAACAGGTGTCGCAGGCCGAGAGCGACCGCGCGGTGATGCTGGCCGGCGTCGCGCACGACCTGCGTACGCCGCTCGCGCGGATGCGCCTGCGCGCGGAAATGATGGACGACGCGCGGCTGCGCGACGGCGTGGTGCGCGACGTCGACTCGATGTCGCACATCGTCGACCAGTTCCTCGTGTTCGCGCACGGCGGGGCGGACCGCAGCGAGCCCGTGTCGGTCGACCAGACCTGCGAGCGGATCGCCCGCAGCTATCGCGCGGTCGCACCGAACGCGCCGGCGGTCCAGACGCATCTGGCCGCCGACGAAGGCTTCCGCCTGCCGACCGCGACGCTCGACCGGATCCTGTCGAACCTGCTGGACAACGCGCATGCGTACGGCGCGCCGCCGGTGCTGGTCGAGACGGCGCGTACGCCGGCGGGTTACGTGCTGTCGGTCAGCGACAGCGGCGGCGGGATTGCGCCGCGCGACCTGGCGGCCGCGACGCGGCCGTTCGTGCGGCTCGACCCCGCGCGCGGCGGGAACGGCCACAGCGGGCTCGGGCTCGCGATCGTCGAGCGGCTGGTGTTGAGGCTGGGCGGGGCGTGCGAGATCGGCAATCGTCCCGAGGGCGGCCTGCGCGTGGCGATGACGTTCCCGTTCGACGTGGTGCCGAAGGACGCACTTCACGCACAGGCCGCGTAAGCGGCGCATGCGGCGCCTGCCGGGCAGGCGCCGCGCGGCATCATTCGCCGAACAGCGTGCCGAGCGTCTCGGCGGCGTTGCTGTCGATGGTGTTGTAGGTCACGCTCGTGGCCTCGAAGATATAGACGGTCGTATAGCGGCCGAGGCGCTCCAGGATCTCCTCCTGCAGCGATTCCGGCACGACGTTCATGTTCAGGTACCACGCCGTCGACGACAGCCGGGTCTGGAACGACCCGTACTCCTGCATCAGCTCGTAGAACGCATCGGCGTCCTGATCGCGGCAGACGATCACCAAGTTTCCTGCCATTCCCTTCCTCCCGCTGGTCGGTCGATCCCTGGCGGCTGTGGGTCGACCGACGCCAGGGGCTAGCCCCGATCATACCTGCTTCGCCGCAATCGTCCGCTGACGTCCGGCATGGTTTGCGTCCGTGTGCGGCTGGCGGGTTCCCGGCCGGCCCGGATCACGGCATAATTCGGGGCCTGCACGCCGGCCGGACGACTGCGGCCGGGCTGCTCCGCACCGCACGCCTGCCGTTCGCCCGCGTGCCGGGCACGATCCGTGCGCCGAGCGTCGCGCGGCGTCGCACCGGCCCCGGACGGTTGAACCTGAAATACAGGTTGGTGTAGTGTCGTGCCGTCGCGGCCCGACTCGCCGCGCCGTGGGCGCAGCTTGCACGCACGGCGCCTCGCGCCGGCGTGAGATCGTGAATCAATCGAATTACCGCGTCGAATTACCGCGCCCGTGCGCTTTGCCATGAATCAACATCGTCTGCCGGCTTCGTTCGGCCTTACCGGGGAGGGCGCCTGATGGACGTCGGATTCTTCAATCCGAACCGGACCGCCAACGCGTCCGCGTGGCGCGTCCTGCCGAACCGGTGGGACTTCATCGCGTTCCCGCTGATCATCTGCCTGATCGCGATGGCGGTCGTCGGCTTTCATGAAACGATGGCGCCGATCGGGACCCTTCAGACCCAGAAGATCTCGCTCGATCCGTCGAACCTGCCCGAATACGCGTTGCGCACCACGCTGCGGATGCTCGCGGCGATGGTCGCGTCGCTCGTGTTCACGCTGGTCTACGGCACGCTCGCCGCGAAAAGCCGCCGCGCCGGCATGGTGCTGATCCCGATCCTCGACATCCTGCAGTCGGTGCCGGTGCTCGGCTTCATCTCGTTTACGGTCACGTTCTTCCTCGCGCTGTTCCCGAGCCGCGTGCTCGGCGCCGAGCTCGCGGCGATCTTCGCGATCTTCACGAGCCAGGCGTGGAACATGACGTTCAGCTTCTACCAGTCGCTGCGCACCGTGCCGCGCGATCTGGACGAAGTGTCGCGCGGTTTCCACCTGACGTCGTGGCAGCGCTTCTGGAAGCTCGAGGTGCCGTTCTCGATGCCGGGGCTGATCTGGAACATGATGATGTCGATGTCGGGCGGCTGGTTCTTCGTCGTCGCGTCGGAAGCCATCACCGTCGGCAACCAGACCATTACGCTGCCGGGCATCGGCGCGTATCTCGCGCAGGCGATCTCGGACAAGAACCTCGGCGCGATCGGCTGGGTGATCCTGACGATGACGGTCGTGATCCTCGCGTACGACCAGTTCCTGTTCCGCCCGCTGATCGCGTGGGCCGACAAGTTCCGGATGGAGAACACCGCGTCGGGCGATGCGCCGCAATCCTGGCTGCTCGACCTCGTGCGCCGCACGCGCCTGATTCATCAGCTGCTGGTGCCGGCCGGCTGGTTCTTCGCGAAGGCGGCGCGGATTCCGCTGCGCCTGCCGCTGTCGGGCGCGATGCGCTTCTCGCTGCCGAAAGTCGAGAAGAAGGCGTCGCGCACGGTCGACATCGCGTGGGCGGTGCTCGTGCTGCTCGGCACGGCCTATATCGTGTGGCGTGTCGTCAGCTTCGTGTCGACCGGCGTGACGATGGGCGAGGTCGGCCATGTGCTGGTGCTCGGGCTCATCACGCTGCTGCGCGTGGTCGTGCTGATCTCGATCGCGTCCGTGATCTGGGTGCCGATCGGCGTGTGGGTCGGGCTGCGCCCGAGGCTCGCCGAGAAGCTGCAGCCGCTCGCGCAGTTCCTCGCCGCATTCCCGGCGAACCTGCTGTTCCCGGCGTTCGTGATCGTGATCGCGCGCTTCCACCTGAACCCCGACATCTGGCTGTCGCCGCTGATCGTGCTCGGTACGCAGTGGTATATCCTGTTCAACGTGATCGCCGGCGCGACCTCCTATCCGAACGACTATCGCGAAGCCGCGACGAACTTCCGGATCCGCGGCTGGCAGTGGTGGCGCCAGGCGATCCTGCCCGGCATCTTCCCGTACTACGTGACCGGCGCGATCACCGCATCGGGCGGCGCGTGGAACGCGAGCATCGTGTCGGAAGCGGTGCAGTGGGGCACGACCAAGATCGAGGCGCACGGCCTCGGCGCGTACATCGCGCAGACCACCGCCGCGGGCGATTTCCCGAAGATCATCCTGGGCATCGCCGTGATGTCCCTGTTCGTCACCCTGTTCAACCGCCTGCTGTGGCGCCCGCTGTATGCCTTCGCCGAAGCGAAGCTGCGGCTCGACTGAGACCGATTGAGAGCGAAACGCGATGCACAATCCGAATGCTGTAAACGCCCCCGTCCAGACGTCCCAGCCGCCGCGCCTCGGTGAGGAAATCCTGCGCGTCGATCACGTCTGCCGCGGCTTCAACAAGACGCAGGGCGAACTGCTCGTGCTCGACGACGCGAACCTGTCGCTGCGCGAAGGCGAGATCGTCGGGCTGCTCGGCCGCTCCGGCTCGGGCAAGTCCACGCTGCTGCGGATCATCGCCGGGCTGATCGAGCCGACCGGCGGTGAAGTGACCTACCTCGGCAAGCCGCTGACCGGCCCGGCCGAAGGCGTCGCGATGGTGTTCCAGACCTTCGCGCTGTTCCCGTGGCTGACCGTGCTGCAGAACGTGGAAGCCGGGCTCGAA